>NZ_CP115917.1:540000-850000 GCF_027941775.1 Tenacibaculum pacificus
CTGTCTCAGCCGTGAGCTCGGTGAAATTGTAGTATCGGTGAAGATGCCGATTACCCGCAGCGGGACGAAAAGACCCCGTGAACCTTTACTATAGCTTCGTATTGGTTTTGGATAAGTAATGTGTAGGATAGGTGGGAGACTATGAAGCGGCGTCGCTAGGCGTTGTGGAGTTACCCTTGAAATACCACCCTTTGCTTATCTAGAATCTAACTCAGCAATGAGAACAGTGCGTGGTGGGTAGTTTGACTGGGGTGGTCGCCTCCAAAAGAGTAACGGAGGCTTCTAAAGGTTCCCTCAGCACGTTTGGTAACCGTGCGTAGAGTGCAATGGCATAAGGGAGCTTGACTGAGAGACATACAGGTCGATCAGGTACGAAAGTAGAGCATAGTGATCCGGTGGTTCCGCGTGGAAGGGCCATCGCTCAAAGGATAAAAGGTACTCCGGGGATAACAGGCTGATCTCCCCCAAGAGCTCACATCGACGGGGGGGTTTGGCACCTCGATGTCGGCTCGTCACATCCTGGGGCTGGAGAAGGTCCCAAGGGTTGGGCTGTTCGCCCATTAAAGTGGCACGCGAGCTGGGTTCAGAACGTCGTGAGACAGTTCGGTCTCTATCTGCTGTGGGCGTTAGAAATTTGAGTGGATTTGACTTTAGTACGAGAGGACCGAGTTGAACTAACCTCTGGTGTATCTGTTGTTCCGCCAGGAGCATTGCAGAGTAGCTACGTTGGGAAGGGATAAGCGCTGAAAGCATATAAGCGCGAAACCCACCACAAGATGAGATTTCTTTAAAGGGTCGTGGAAGATTACCACGTTGATAGGATACAGGTGTAAAGGCAGTAATGTCATAGCCGAGTATTACTAATAACCCATAAGCTTATGTAGAAGTCTTGCGCTCGAAAGGGCGCAAGCACCAACTCTTTTGATTATTTACGATATAATTTTTACCAATATGTTAACTTATACAGTTGAAATATACTGAAACGATTTAAGGTGATTATCGCAATGGGGCTCACCTCTTTCCATCCCGAACAGAGAAGTTAAGCCCATTTGCGCCGATGGTACTGCCAATGGTGGGAGAGTAGGTCGTTGCCTTTCTTTTAAACCTCAATCTTTATAGATTGAGGTTTTTTTTGCGCCAAACTGAAATAATTAAAGCCCTTTTTTAATATCTAAACGTTATGCTGAATTTATTTTAGCATTGTATAAATCTAAGAACTACGATAAATCAGGATGTGAAACTGAAATAAAATCTCTTTGACGAATTCGGTTTTATAAAATGTTTTTAAATTAAATTTTAATAAGCTCTAAAAGTTATTCAGATAGTAAATTAGCCCTCACAGATTTTTAAAACTTGTGAGGGCTTTTTATATACCTAAGAATTTTTAAAGTATTATGAATTTTTAGCCCCGATTGAAGCAATTGTTTGAGCTCTTTTTTGTTTTTTTCTTCTAAAAAAATAAAAAAAGCGAGTGCGGAAAGCGGGAATAGCTTCTAATTATTTATCTTATAAAATTAAATGAAAATAAGTCAGTTTATTATACTAACAATTATCATAAAAAATTAATTTTATTTAGCCTAATTTTGCATAAAATCAGAAATATGAATAAAGCTGTTTATATTGCTGCAAGTGAAGCTAACTCAGGAAAATCGATGTTGAGTTTAGGTTTAATGCAGTTATTACTTCGTAAAAAACCAAAAGTTGGATATTTTAGACCAATTATTGATAATCCGTTAGGAGATAAAAAAGATAATCATATTAATACAATTCTGAATTATTTTAATATAAAATGTTCTTATGAAGATTGTTATGCTTTTACTCGGTCAGATTTAATTGATAGATTAAATGATGATAAAGAAGACGAAGTTATATCTGAAATTATAGAAAAATATAAGATTTTAGAAGAACAAAATGATTTTGTAATTGTTGAAGGTACTGATTTTTCAGATCATGGTGCTGTTATTGAAATGGATTTGAACGTTTTAATTGCAAAGAATTTAGGGATTCCTGTTATTATTGTTTCGGGTGGTTTGAATAAAACATTGGACGAATTTATACAAGGTTTACGTTTAACTTATGATTCATTTGTAAATAAAGACGTTGAAGTAATTTCGGTTGTAGCCAATAAAATTGAAGACATAAATATTAATACTATTGTTGAAGAAGTTGGTAGAAATTTACCAAAATCTGTTTCTATTAATGCGATTCCTATTGATAAAAAATTAAATAATCCGACGGTTAAAGAGCTTTTAAACGAAATTAAAGCAGACGTATTATTTGGTGAACATTTATTAAATAATACGACAGGTGATATAAAAGTAGGAGCGATGCAATTATCTCATTTTTTGCATCATTTGACAGAAGAAAGTGTTGTTGTAACTCCTGCTGATAGATCGGATATTTTATTAGGAACTTTACAAGCCAATATTTCAACAAATTATCCTGCTATTTCTGGTATTGTTTTAACTGGTGGAATTGCTTTAAATTCATCAATAATTAAATTGATTGAAGGTTTAGAAAAAATTGTTCCTATTTTATCAGTTAAAGAAGGAACTTTTGCGGTTACAACAAAACTTGGTAATGTAAGATCTCATATTTATGCAGATAATGTTGATAAAATAAAAATGTCTATCAATATTTTTGAAACTCATGTTGATGTTGCGGCTTTAAATGAAAAACTTACAACTTATAAAGGAACTGATATTCTTACGCCAAGAATGTTTCAATATAATTTATTGAAAAGAGCCAAAGAAGTAAAAAAACACATCGTATTACCCGAAGGAAATGATGATAGAATTTTAATCGCTGCGTCACAACTTCAAAAAACAAATGTTGTTAAATTGACAATATTAGGTAAAAGAGTAAATATTGAAACATCAATAAAACGTTTAAATATTTCTTTTGATTTTGATGCTACCGAAATTATAAATCCTATTGAATCTGATTATTTTAGTGATTTTTCAAATACTTTATATGAGTTAAGAAAACATAAAGGATTAAGTCCTGCAATGGCAGAAGATTTAATGGCCGATGTTTCTTATTTTGGAACAATGATGGTATATAAAGGCTTGGCTGATGGAATGGTTTCTGGTGCAGCTCATACAACACAACATACTATTAAACCCGCTTTACAGTTTATAAAAACAAAACCAGGTTCTTCGGTGGTTTCTTCTATTTTCTTTATGTGTTTAGAAGATAGAGTTTCTATTTTTGGAGATTGTGCGATTAATCCAAATCCAACGGCAGAAGAATTAGCAGAAATTGCTATTTCATCCGCAGATTCTAGTATTGCTTTTGGTATTAATCCTAAAATTGCGATGTTATCGTATTCATCAGGAGCTTCAGGAAAAGGTGAAGATGTTGATACTGTTAGAAAAGCGACTGAAATTATCAAACAAAAAAGACCCGATTTAAAAGTTGAAGGTCCTATTCAATATGATGCCGCTGTTGATGCATCAATAGGAAAAAAGAAAATGCCAAATTCAAAAGTTGCAGGTCAAGCAAATGTTTTAATTTTTCCTGATTTAAATACAGGAAATAATACCTATAAAGCGGTACAAAGAGAAACAGGTGCTTTAGCAATAGGTCCAATGTTACAAGGATTAAATAAACCAGTGAACGATTTAAGTAGAGGGTGTACTGTTGATGATATTTTTAACACCATAATTTTAACTGCAATTCAAGCTCAAGACAAATAAACATTGAAAGTATTAGTTATAAATTCGGGTAGTTCATCTATAAAATATCAATTATTTGAGATGCCATCGCAAGTAGTTATTTGTTCAGGATTGATTGAAAGAATAGGATTAGAAAGAGGTACTGTTCATTATAAATCATCAGAAAATGAAATTGAAGAACAACTTGAAATTAAAAATCATAAAGAAGGATTAGAAAAAGTAGTCGCTTTATTACTCGATAAAAAAGTAGGTGTTATTACTGCTACTGATGAAATTAAAATAGTAGCTCATAGAGTTGTGCATGGTGGAAATGCTTTTACAAAAACAACCATAGTTACTGATGAAGTTAAAAATAATATCAAAGAATTATTTTCTTTAGCACCACTTCATAATCCAGCAAATTTAGAAGGAATAGAAGTTGCTGAAAGTATTTTTACAAAAGCAACACAGGTAGTTGTTTTTGATACGGCTTTTCATCAAACAATACCTGTTAAAGCTCATAAATATGCTATTCCGAATAAATTTTTAGAAGATGATAAAATTAGACTGTATGGTTTTCATGGAACAAGTCATAAATATGTTTCAGAAAAAGCAATTGCATATTTAAAGAAAGAAAACAGTAAAATAATAACGATTCATTTAGGAAATGGTTGCAGTATTACAGCTATTGAAAATGGAAAAAGTATCGATCATAGTTTAGGGTTTAGCCCTGTTTCTGGTTTAATTATGGGCTCTCGTTCTGGTGATATTGATCATTCTTTAATTTTTCATCTGATAGATAATTTAGGTTATAATGCCGATTTTGTTAATAATATGTTGCAAAAAGAAAGCGGAATGCTCGGTTTAACAGGATTTAGTGATTTACGTGATATTGAAAAAGAGGCATTAAATGGCGATAAAAATTGTCAATTGGCTTTAGATATGAATGCGTATCGAATAAAAAAATATATAGGTTCATATATTGCGGTGATGAACGGATTAGATGCCATTGTTTTTACTGCGGGTATTGGTGAAAATTCAGTACTTATAAGAAAGTTAGTTTCTAATGATATGGAGTTTTTCGGAATAGCTTTAGATGAAGATAAAAATGATATTAGAGCTAAAAAATTAACAGAGATTCATAAAGAAAACTCTAAAGTAAAAATATTGGTAATTCCTACCAATGAAGAATTAGAAATAGCAAAACAATCGTACGATTTAGTATAATGATGAATTATAAACATACCTATTTAGTTACTATTCAATATTTAGGATTTCGTTTTCATGGATGGCAAAAACAGCCAAATTTAAAAACAGGTCATTTATTTTTAGATAAAACATTAAAATTTATTTATAAAGGAATTCGCCTTAAAAGTTTAGGCGTTGGTAGAACTGATGCAAGAGTATCGGCAACTCATTTTGCTTTTCAATTATTTATTGATGAAAAAGTAGATTTTGAGCAATTTATGATTGATTTTAACGCCAATGCACCTGGCGATATGCGAGCTTTAAAAATTGAAGATATTGATAATAATTTCAACATTATTCAACATCCGAAGTTAAAAGAGTACAGATATTATTTTTCTTATGGAGAAAAAAATCATCCGTATGCCGCACCTTTTTTAACTCGTTTTAGAGATGATTTAAATATCGAAATCATGAAAGAAGGCGCAATGTTATTTGAAGGTTTTCATAATTATAAAAGATATTGTACAAAACCATCCGAAGAAACAAAGGTTGAAAGAACAATCGAATATTGTCGAATTGAAAAAAACACCGAATTAACAGCTTCTTTTTTTCCGAAAGAAAGTTTTGTTTTAATTGTTAGAGGTGAAGGTTTTTTAAGAAATCAAATCCGTTTGATAATGGGAGGATTACACAGTTTAGGAAAAGGAGAATATGATTTAGATTTTATAAAAGATAGTTTAAATCCTGAAACAGATATCGAATTTATTAAAAATATCGCTCCCGCTTCAGGATTACATTTACATAAAATAGATTTTAAAAATTTAGATTAATTAGATTTAATCTTTAATAAATACGCATTGCTAAGTTTTGAATTTCTAGTTTTCGGATTTAGAAATTTAAGGTTTAGCTTTGTTATTCTAAAGTGATCAACTTTATGTTTTTTATCAATAATAAAACCTGCTGTTTCTATGGTTTTTATTGATGTATTTCGGATAACTATCCAAACATCTTTATTGATGTTTTTTAATTGTTGCTTGGTAATATGAGGTGTATTTCTTTTAGTGTAATAATCTAACGGCCAAGAAAAATCATTTTCATATAAATACACATCATCAGCATTTATAGTATCATCTTCATTTATAATTTTTGCTATTTTTAAACCTCCTTGATATTGTAATAATTCAGGATAAAAGTAAGAATTAAGTACAAAATTTACAAAAACCATCAATAATACCGAGCTTACTACTATTTTAAGCGGAAGAACTTCTTTTTTAAGTATTGTTAATACCAGTAATATTAATAAAACTAAACTTACTAAAATGATGAAAATACTAGGTGTATTAAAAGTGAAAAATAAAAGTAAGCTAGTAATGATTACCATTATTGGAGCTATAAAATAAACAATCCCCATAAAAACTTTTAATGTTTTTTGTTTATTATCTTTCTTTAAACTGTATAAAAATCCTGCTGTAAAAACAGCTAATAGAGGAAGTAATGGATTTAAATAATGTGGTAGTTTAAATTTTGAAAAACTAATAATAAAAAGTATTATTAAAACGCTTCCAATAGTTAAAAACTCGACTCCTTCGGTTTTTTTAAACTTGTTTTTTATCCATTTTTTTAATTGATAAAATAATCCGTAATACATTAAAAATGCCCACGGTAAAAATACCCAAAGTAACGAATGAAAAAAGAAAAAATAATCAGGACTACTTTGTTTAAAACCTTTTGAAGTAGCTCTATTTATATTCTGATTCCATAATATAAACTCAATTCCTTCCCATCCGAATTGAATATAATAAGCATATAAAACAGGCGTAATACTTAAAAATAAAGCGCAAATAGCTAACAATACTTTATAAGAAAATATAACATTATATTTTTTAGTATAAATTATATGTGAAAAAACAGAAAATATAATAATAGCAACTCCATAAAAACCTTTTGTAGAAAAAGAGATTCCCATTGCAATTGCTCCTAAAATAATTGGGAGTAATTTTTTTGTAGAAACATATTCAAATAATTGCCATATAGCAAAGATGGTTGCTCCTGTTAAAACGGCATCTGTACGAACATCATGATTTGCTAAAATAATAGATTGACTTGTTAAAAAAATCAGTGAACCGTAGTGTGCAACGCTTTTATCATATAGTTTTTTAGTTAATTTAAAAACAGAATAAGCTCCAATTATTGTCGATATTAAAGCAGGAATTCTGTATGCCCATTCATACAATCCGAAGATTTTAAAAGAAATAGCCGATAACCAAAAGTGCATATGAGGCTTATCTAAATAAGGAGTTTCTCCTTTAATTAGTTCTGCAAAATTATCGCTTAAAAACATACGCATAGCCATGGTGGCGTATGTTGCGCAGAATCATTAGCCATTAAAGGCATAAATACTCCAACAATATAAATCAATGCAATTAAACAATATAAATACTTAATGTTTTTTTGTTCGTAAAAAAAGGTCATAAAATGATTTTTTATTTAATTGATATTGTTTTCAAGCTTAATTTATTCAGAATAAAAAATACACCGACTAAAGATATTATTGCAGTAATAATATTAAAAGAAAGTCCTACGCTAATAGCTATTGCTTCATCAGTATTTAAAAAACTAGAAGCTTTTAAAAAGACATATTCTCTTGCTCCAAAACCAGCAAACGAAACTACCGAAAGTACTGATGAAACCAAAAAGGTAAAACAGTAACTTAAAGCATTAACTATATCTAATCTAAAAGCTTTAAGAATACAAATAATAGTACCTATCTGTAATAATTGAATTATAATTGAATAGAAAAAACTATACGTATAATAGTTGTTTGTTTTCTTAAAAATACGATTTAATAAAAATTTACCAACAAAAAATGAAATTACAGAAGTTATAATTCCAAGTATCAGAAATAATGGATTTGAAAAGAAAAGATAACTAGCCATTGTTATCAACAATGAAAAAATGGCTAATAATCCTATAAGTCTATCAATAAAAACACATTTTGTAAGCTGTTTCGCTTTCCATCCAAATTGTTTATTCAAAATAAATACTTTGTATGCATCGCCACCAACACCTCCAGGAATAAAAAAATTATAGAACATTCCAACAAAATAAAGTTTTAAGTTGCTGAATTTATCTAAAAGAAAATCATTTTTATGAAATATGTAATTTAATCTTATTGATGATATAAACTGTGAACTTATAAATAAAATAATTGCCACTAAAAGATAAAAGGTATTAGATTTTTTATATAAATCTAATACCTGAGTAAAATCAATTTTTTTAAAAACAAAGTACAAGAGAAGAAAACTTATACTAATTTTTGCAACTGTTTTAATTAATTTCTTATTCACTTAAATGAATTTTTCTGATTGTATAAGGTCGCTTACTTTGCGATTCGTAATAAGTTCTCATTAGTAAATCGGCAATAATACCAACCGTAAAAAATTGAATACTAATAACAACAAATATAACTCCTGCAATTAATAAAGGTCTTCCCCAAATATCTTGTCCTAAAAGTTTTAAAATTAATAAGTAAAAATTAATACCTAAACCGATAAACATAAAAAATAATCCGAAATTACCGAATAAATGAATAGGGCGTTGTAAATATTTTCTTTGGAAGATAATTAACACAATATCGTTAATTACTTTTATAGTTCTACCTAATCCGTATTTAGAAACTCCATGCATTCTTGCATGATGTTTTACAGGTACTTGTGCAATTCTTGCTCCGTTAAGGTGTGCTAAAAGATTGATAAAACGGTGCATTTCACCATATAAATTTAAACCTTTAGCAATATCTTTCTTAAAAACTTTAATAGCACATCCTTGATCTTTTAAATCTAAACGAGTAGCTCTTCGGATTAAAAAGTTGGCTATTTTTGATGGAAAAGTTTTAAAAATAGAATCTTTTCTTTTTGCTCTAATTCCAGTAACAACATCCCAGTCTTCACTGTGAGCTTTATCAATCATGTGTACAATATCAGAAGGATCATTTTGCATATCTCCATCAAGAGTTACTACATAATCACCTTTTGCATAGTCAAAACCTGCTGCTAAAGCTAAACTTTGTCCATAGTTTTTTCGAAGCTCAATAAGAGCAACGTTAGGGTTTTTCATATCATTAATCTTTTTCTTGGTATTATCCGTAGAAAAATCATCAATAAAAATTATTTCATAATTAAAACCTTTTAAACTATTGGTTATTCCTTCTGTTAAAGGTATTACATTATCTTCCTCGTTATATACAGGAATAATAACAGATATGAAACCATAGTCTTTTTTGTCAGCTAGCATAGATAATTATTTTGTGCGGCAAATTTACTATAAAGAATTTTATTATTATATGTTTAAAATTAATCTTTCAAAATACCTCTTGAAATTACAATTTTTTGAATTTCAGAAGTTCCTTCGTAAATTTGAGTAATTTTAGCATCACGCATTAAACGTTCTACATGATAATCTTTTACAAAACCGTTTCCTCCATGAATTTGAACTGCTTCAACCGATTGTTCCATAGCAACTTTAGAAGCATATAATTTTGCTACTGCACCAGACATATCGTAATTATTTCCTTGATCTTTATCCCAAGCAGCTTTCATAACTAACATTCTTGCAGCTTCAATTTCTGTGTACATATCTGCTAATTTAAATGCGATTGCCTGATGATTACAGATTTCTGTACCAAAAGTTTTTCGTTCTTTTGAATATTTTAAGGCTAATTCGTAAGCTCCAGAAGCAATACCTAAAGCTTGTGCAGCAATACCAATTCTTCCGCCAGCTAAAGTTTTCATAGCGAATTTAAAACCAAATCCGTCTTCACCAATTCTATTTTCTTTTGGAATTTTCACATCGTTAAATTGAAGTGTGTGCGTATCTGAACCACGGATTCCTAATTTATCTTCTTTTGGACCTATATGAAATCCTTCAGCATCTTTTTCAACAATAAAAGCATTAATACCTTTATGTTTTTTACTTCTATCAGTTTGTGCAATGACTAAATAAACATCGGCTCTACCGCCGTTTGTAATCCAGTTTTTTGTACCGTTTAATAAATAGTAATCTCCTTTATCTTCGGCAGTTGTTGCTTGTGATGTCGCATCAGAACCTGCTTCAGGTTCACTCAAACAAAAAGCACCTATTTGTTGTCCTGTGGCTAATTTTGTTAAGTATTTTTGTTTTTGTTTTTCGTTTCCATAGGCTTCTAATCCGTAACAAACTAAAGAGTTGTTAACTGAAACCATGACAGATGCCGAAGCATCAATTTTAGAAAGCTCCTCCATTATTAATACATATGAAATAGCATCCATTCCGCTTCCTCCGTATTTTGGGTTCACCATAATACCTAAAAAACCGACATCTCCCATTTTCCTGACTAACTCTTGAGGGAATTCTTGTTTATTATCTCTTTCGATTACGCCTGGTAATAATTCTGTTTGTGCAAAATCACGTGCAGCATCACGTATCATTATGTGTTCTTCTGTTAAGCTAAAATCCATAATTTATGATTGTTATATTCGTAAAAAATTCACTCAAAGATACTTTTTTAATAATATATATTTAGTGAAGTTTTATTATTTTTACGGATATGAATGATAACTTTTATTTTACAATAGGATTGATGTCTGGCACATCATTAGATGGAATTGATTTAGTATATGTTAAATTTGATAAGAATAATTATAAGAATTTCACTATTTTATCATCTGAAACTATCTCGTATACTGATGTTTGGGTAAATAAGTTAAGGTCGGCTATTAATTTTAGTAAAACAGCTTTAAATAAATTAGATTTAGAATATGGAGATTTATTAGGAAACGAAATTAATTTATTTATCAAAAAAAATAATATTAATAAAATTGATTTTATCGCTTCTCATGGGCATACTATTTTACATCAACCTGATGATGGAATTACACTTCAAATTGGTAATGGAAAAGTAATATCAGAAATTACAAAACAAAAAGTAGTTTGTGATTTTAGAACTCAAGATGTTAATTTAGGAGGTCAAGGAGCACCTTTAGTTCCTATTGGTGATGAGTTGTTGTTTTCTGATTATCAGTATTGTGTGAACCTTGGAGGTTTTGCAAATGTATCATTTAAAGAAAAAGAACAACGTATTGCTTTTGATATCTGCCCTGTAAATATTGTGTTAAATCATTATGTTCAAAAATTAGGGTTTACTTATGATGATAAAGGTGAAATAGCTAGAACAGGTATTGTAAATAATGAATTGCTAGAAAAATTGAATTCTTTAGATTTTTATAAAAAATCAGCACCTAAGTCATTAGGATTAGAATGGGTTCAAAAAAATATTTTTCCTATTATTAATAGCTTAGAAAAAGATATTCCTACTATTTTAAGAACATTTATTGAACATTCAGCAATTCAAATAGGAAAAATAATTTATAAAAGTGATGCTGTTTTAATAACAGGAGGAGGTGTTTTTAACGATTTCTTAATAGAAAAAATTGAATTTTATTCAGAACAAAAAAATGAAAAGACAACAACAGCACTTATAAACTATAAAGAAGCGTTGATTTTTGCCTTTTTAGGGGTGTTACGTGTTGAAAATCAGGTAAATTGTTTAAGTAGTGTAACTGGGGCTGAAAAAGACCATTCTTCGGGTATTATTTTTGATAGATAGACCTGCTTTTTTAAAATAAAAAAGTTTAGCTATCATTTTTTTATAGTAAGTTTGTAACAGTATGTTTTAATCTATTTTAATAAAAATTTAAATAATAAATAAATGAATCAACTTTAGCTTTTTTACAGATAGTATTCGATTTGCAGAAAAAGAAAGTAATGACGTTTTTAAAAACGTAATTAAGAACATTTATTAAAATATTATAAAATGAAAGAATTACTTAAAATATACGAAAACAAAGAGCCAGAAATCGTTTTTCATTGGAAAGACCAAGAAACAGAAGCCGAAGGGTGGACAGTAATTAACTCTTTAAGAGGTGGTGCTGCTGGTGGAGGAACCAGAATGCGTAAAGGTTTAAATAAAAATGAAGTTTTGTCTTTGGCTAAAACAATGGAAGTGAAATTTACAGTTTCAGGACCTGCAATTGGTGGAGCAAAATCAGGAATTAATTTTGATCCTAACGATCCAAGAAAAAGAGGCGTTTTAGAGCGTTGGTATAAAGCTGTTACTCCTTTATTAAAACATTATTACGGTACAGGAGGCGATTTAAATGTTGATGCTGATAAAGATGTAATTCCTATTACAGAGAGTTGTGGAGTTTGGCATCCTCAGGAAGGAATTTTTAACGGACATTTCAAGCCAACTGAAGCAGATAAAATAAATAGAATAGGTCAATTACGTCAAGGAGTAATTAAAGTAATTGAAGACAAGCAATTTTCACCAGATTTATCTAAAAAATATACTGTTGCAGATATGTTAACAGGTTATGGCGTTGCTGAAGCAGTTAAGCATTATTACAATATTTACGGAGGAACAATTTCAGATAAAAAAGCTATTGTTCAAGGTTTTGGAAATGTTGGTTCAGCAGCAGCCTATTATTTAACACAATTAGGCGCTAAAGTTGTAGGTATTATAGACAGAGATGGAGGTGTTATTAATGAAGAAGGATTTTCTATGGAAGAAATGACTGCTTTATTTTTAGCAAAAAATGGAAATAAATTAGTTGCTGATAAAATGATTCCTTTTGATGAAATTAATGAAAAAATTTGGAATGTGCCTGCCGAAATATTTGTTCCAGCAGCAGCTTCAAGATTAGTTTCTCAAGATCAAGTTCAAAAAATGATTGATACAGGTTTAGAAGTAATATCTCCAGGAGCGAATGTTCCTTTTGCTGATAAAGAAATTTTCTTCGGTTCTATTATGGAATATACCGATAAACATTTAAGTTTATTACCTGATTTTATTTCTAATTGTGGTATTGCTAGAGTTTTTGCTTATTTAATGGAAGCTAAAGTTGTGTTGCCAATGGAAGATAAAGCAATCTTTGAAGATACATCAAATACAATTAAAAAAGCATTACAAAGAACTTTTTCTAAAAGTGCTTCAAAAACAAAAATTTGTTCAACAGCTTTTGAAATAGCTCTAAAAGAGTTGGTTTAAAGGCACAATAAATAAAAATGATGTTTAAATATTTTTTAGGGAATAGCCCTAAGTGGTTTAAAATAACCATGCTTAGTTTTTTAGTTTTCAACGTGTTTTCCTTCTTTGTTTTAGGAAAAACAATAACAGCCTGGCTTTTTATAGCTGAGTTTATTTTTACTTTGGCAATGGCATTAAAATGTTATCCTCTTTTAACGGGAGGTTTGTTAGCCATTCAAGCTGTCGCTTTAGGGTTAACAACTGCTAAAAACGCCTATCATGAAGTAGATCAGAATTTAGAAGTAGTATTACTTTTAGTTTTTATGGTTGCAGGTATTTATTTTATGAAACCTTTATTAATGTTTATTTTTAGTAAGGTTTTTACGAAAATAAAATCAAAGGTAGTATTATCATTACTTTTTGTATTTTTATCAGCTGTTTTATCAGCATTTTTAGATGCTTTAACTGTAACAGCAGTATTAATTAGTGTTGCTGTTGGTTTTTATGGAGTGTATCACAAAATACATTCTAGTTCTGCCGATTATGATCATGATGGTATTTTAGATAGAGAAGAGTTAAGTGGTGAAACATTAGAACAATTTCGTGGTTTTTTACGTAGTTTAATTATGCACGGTGTTGTTGGTACAGCTCTTGGAGGAGTTTGTACCTTAGTTGGTGAGCCTCAAAATTTACTAATTGGTGAACGATTAGGTTGGGATTTTATTCAGTTTTTCTTAAAAATGGCTCCTATTACATTACCTGTTTTAGCGGCAGGAATGGTAACTACTGTTGTTTTAGAGTTAACAGGTTGGTTTGGTTTTGGTGATAAAATGCCAGAAGTAGCTGCAAGAATTATAGATAAATATACTGAACAGGAAGATGCTAAAAGAACAGATAAAGAAAAGTATGCTTTAATTGTTCAAGGAGTATCAGCTTTATTGTTAATAGCAGGATTAGCAATGCATGTAGCTCCTGTTGGTTTTATCGGGTTAGCATTAATAATTGTACAAACAGCATTTACAGGTATTACTGATGAGCATCAATTAGGACCTGCTTTTGAGGAGGCATTACCTTTTACAGGATTATTAGTAGTCTTTTTTGTAGTTGTAGCAATGATTCATGATCAGCATTTATTTAGTCCAATAATTGATTGGGCATTAAGTCAAGATCCAGCATCTCAACCAGGGTTGTTTTACGTGGCAAACGGATTTTTATCAGCAATTAGTGATAATGTATTCGTAGCAACCGTATATATTGGTGAAGTAGAACAGGCTTTTAAAAATGGAGATATAACAAGAGAGCATTTTGAAAAATTAGCTATCGCAATTAATACAGGTACTAATTTACCAAGTGTTGCAACACCAAATGGGCAGGCAGCATTTTTATTCTTATTAACATCATCTTTAGCTCCTTTAATTAATTTATCTTATGGTAAAATGGTTAAAATGGCTTTTCCTTACACAATTGTTCTAGGAGGATTAGGTTATATTATGGTAAAATTATTATTATCGTAAATAAATAAAAAAAATAGTGTATTTTTAAATCCTGAATTTATATTCAGGATTTTTTAGTATTATATAATAATAAAATTACGTTCACGTTAGGGTACATTCAAGAGGAAACGGGTTTAGTAGATGAAATATCAGCTGAAAAAACATTATCAATAATTCAGTTAATTAAAGATGGTGGATTAGGTGGTCAAGTTATTATCGCAATTTTATTTGTGTTATTAGCTGTTGCACTTTATATCTATTTTGAGCGCTTTTTTGCAATTAAAGCAGCATCAAAAGTTGATAAAAATTTCATGAATCAAATTAGAGATCATGTAACAGGTGGGAATTTAGATGGAGCTAAAGAATTATGTGAAAGCACTAATTCACCTACTGCAAGATTAATCGGTAAAGGAATATCTAGAATAGGAAAACCTTTAGAAGATATTAATAAAGCCATCGAAAATGCAGGGAAATTAGAGGTTTATAAGTTAGAAAGAAATGTTTCAGTAATTGCAACTATTGCAGGTGCAGCTCCTATGATTGGTTTTTTAGGTACAGTAATTGGAATGATTATTGCCATACATGAAATAGCAAATTCGGGTGGTCAAATAGATATTAAATTATTATCTGACGGATTATATACAGCAATGACAACAACTGTTGCAGGTTTAATTGTAGGTATTGTAGCTTATATAACTTATAATCATTTAGTAGTTCGTACTGATAAAGTAGTGTATCAAATGGAAGCAGTATCTGTTGACTTTTTAGATTTATTAAACGAACCTGCATAATGAATTTAAAGGGAAGAAATAAAGTAGATCCAAGTTTTAATATGTCGTCAATGACGGATATTGTTTTTCTGTTGTTAATATTTTTTATGCTAACATCAACCTTAGTTACTGTTAGTGCAATTGATGTTTTATTGCCAAAAGGAGGAGGTAAAACAGAAAATAGTACGGCAATAGCTGTAAGTATTACCGAAGATTCAGCTTTTTATATTGATAAAACAAAAATAAGTGCTATCGATTTAGAGCAAGCGATACTTACTAAAGTTGGTCCTGATAAGAAGAAAACAGTAGTTATTCGAGGAGATCAAAACGTAGCATATAAAAATGTAATGAAAGTGATTGACATCGCCAATAGAAATAAATTAAAAATGATTTTAGCCGTAAAGGCAAAGTAATTATTAAATATTTCAACTTGTTTTTTTATAAATGAGTGTAAAAATAGTATCGATGAAAATATTAGAAACAGAACATAAACGAAAATCAGCCGTAATTACGGCTGTCATTTTGATGCTTTTATTATTCGGGATTTTTAATTTCGGAATGAAATATTTAGATCCACCAACTGAATATGGAATCGCGATTAATTTAGGTACTTCCGATGTTGGTAGCGGTGAACCAGTTGAAGAAACACAAGTAGCATCATCAACAGAAGAAATTTTAGAGGAAGAGTTAGAAGAAGAGGAAGAAACTTTTGAAGAAGAAGTAAGTGAAGCTTCAGAAGAAATTCAAGAAGATGTTATTACAGATGATACGGCAGAAGATGTTCCTGTTGTTGAAAAAACGACATCTGAAAAAGATATAGTTAAAGAAAGGACCAAAGAAACTCCAAAAGAAGTAAAGCCAAAGAAGAAGAAAAAACCAAGTCCATCAAAAGCCGCTACCGATGCTTTGAATAGTTTGTTAAACGGTACATCAAAAGATGGTGCAGCAACAGGTGAAGGTGATGATACTGAATCAGGCGTAAAAGGAGGTAAAGATGGAGATGCTTCTTCTAATAAATATTATGGTAATTCAGGCGGTGGTTCTGGAGGTAATTATAATTTAGCAGGAAGAAAAGCATTATCTAAACCTGTAAAACAACCAGATTGCCAAGAAGAAGGTACTATTGTGGTGAGTATTGAGGTAAATCAGAATGGAAAAGTTATAAAAGTACAAACGGGAGGTTTAAAAGGAAGTACTAGTTCTGCACCTTGTTTGGAGAAAGCAGCCAAAGAAGCAGCTTTAAAAACAACTTGGAATGCAGATGGAAATGCTCCATCAAAACAAAGAGGAACTATTATCTACAAGTTTTCTTTATCGCAATAATTAATTTTTATTATTTAAATAAATATAACCTCCGATTATTCATCGAGAGGTTATAAAACAATATATATGACATATCAAGAAACCTTAGATTGGATGTTTGCGCAATTACCAATGTATCAAAAAGAAGGTAAAACAGCATTTAAAAAAGATTTAACCAATAGTATTGCTTTAAGTAAAGAATTGGGTAATCCAGAGAAAAAGTTTAAAACTATTCATGTTGGTGGAACTAACGGAAAAGGATCTACAAGTCATATGATTGCTTCGATTTTACAAGAAGCAGGTTATAAAGTGGGGTTATATACGTCGCCACATCTTAAAAATTTTACAGAGCGTATTCGAATTAACGGGCAAGAAATTCCGCAAGAAAATATTATTGATTTTATATCTAAAAATAAACAGTTTTTAGAAGCTCAAAAATTATCGTTTTTTGAAATGACCGTAGGAATGGCTTTTAGTTATTTTGAAAGTCAAAAAGTAGATATTGCTGTTATTGAAGTAGGATTAGGAGGTAGGTTAGATTCTACAAATATTATTATTCCAGAAGTTTCAGTAATTACAAATATCGGATTAGATCATACGCAGTTTTTAGGCGAAACATTACCCGAAATAGCTTATGAAAAAGCAGGAATTATAAAAGACAATATTTCTGTTGTTATTGGCGAGCGTCAAGAAGCTGTTGAAAAAGTCTTTTTATCAAAAGCAAATGACTGTAATTCTGAAATAGTATTTGCTTCTGATGGAGATTATAGTTATAAAACTGATTTGTTAGGTGATTATCAATCGAAGAATGTAAAAACGGCAGTTAAAGCGATTAGTCAACTAAAAGATTTTGTTATTTCTGAAGAAAACATCAAAAATGGATTATTACAAGTTGCAAAAAACACAAATTTAAAAGGACGTTGGCAAATTTTACAGCAAGAACCTAAAATAATTTGTGATACAGCACATAATAAAGAAGGCTTAATTTATACTTTAGCACAACTTAAAAATGAAGTTTATGAAAAATTACATATTGTTTTAGGGGTTGTTTCTGATAAAGACTTAGAAGCTATTTTACCGATGTTTCCTCAAAATGCTACTTATTATTTTTGTAAACCCGATATCGCAAGAGGATTATCAGAAAAAAAATTAAAAGATACTGCTGAGGTGTTTAATTTAATAGGAGAATCATTTAGTTCTGTTAATCAGGCTTTTGAGTCTGCTAAATTAAGTTCAACCAGTAAAGATGTTATTTATATTGGAGGAAGTACGTTTGTAGTTGCAGAAATTTTATAAAAATAATTGAAAAAAAACATTGTTAATCTAAAAAAGAGTTGTAGATTTGCACCCGCAATTAGCATGTAGGGCGCGTAGCTCAGTTGGTTCAGAGCACTTGGTTTACACCCAAGGGGTCAGGGGTTCGAATCCCTTCGCGCCCACACTGATTCCTAATAGTTAATTGCGTATTAGGGCGCGTAGCTCAGTTGGTTCAGAGCACTTGGTTTACACCCAAGGGGTCAGGGGTTCGAATCCCTTCGCGCCCACACAGAACACCTAATAAAAAAGTCCTAAAAATATTTTGGGCGCGTAGCTCAGTTGGTTCAGAGCACTTGGTTTACACCCAAGGGGTCAGGGGTTCGAATCCCTTCGCGCCCACTGAAAGTCTCATCATTTTTGATGAGACTTTTTTTGTTTTATAATATCTATTAAAAATGTTTTTTGTAGTTTCGTGAGCTATTTTACGAAGTGTTTTAGTAAGGATGAAAATGAGTGCACCAAAAAGGACTGAGGTATGTAGGATTGCTATTAGCAAGATTGTTTGCTAATAAATATTCTGTTATTGGTTTTGATATAAAAACTAAAAGAGTAGCTGGGTTAAAAAAGGTGTAGATAAAACTTTCGAGGTTTTATCTGATTTGTTAAATGGAGTATTAGTATCTAAAGATTCAGATGAAAAAGGAAAATAGCGTTGCTTATGATGTGAAAAATTTCCTTCCTCAAGAATATAAATAAAATATTATAATGAAAAACTTTGCTTTAATTGGAGCAGCAGGATATGTAGCGCCACGTCATTTAAGAGCTATAAAAGATACAGATAATATTCTAATAGCTGCGCTTGATAAATTTGATAGTGTAGGTGTTATGGATAGTTATTTTCCGAATGCTGATTTTTTTGTAGAGTTTGAGAGATTTGACCGTCATATTGAAAAAATTAAACGTAAGCAAAATATCCAATTAGATTATGTGAGTATTTGTACACCAAATTATTTGCATGATTCCCATATACGTATGGCTTTGCGAAGAGGGGCTGATGCTATTTGTGAAAAACCTTTAGTTTTAAATCCATGGAATGTAGATGCATTACAGGATATAGAAAAAGAATCAGGAAATAAAATTAATACGATACTTCAATTACGGTTACACCCAAGTATTATCGAATTAAAAGAAAAAGTTGTTGCTGAAAAAAAACTAGGTAAACAGCAAAAATATGATGTTGATTTAACTTATATCACTTCAAGAGGAAATTGGTATGATGTTTCTTGGAAAGGTGATCAAAGTAAATCAGGAGGAATTGCAACAAATATTGGTGTTCATTTTTATGATATGCTTTCTTGGGTGTTTGGTAATGTTCAAGAAAATACAGTACATTTAAGAGAAAAAGATAAATCAGCAGGTTATTTAGAGTTTGAAAATGCAAGAGTGCGTTGGTTTTTATCAATAGATGAAAACTCATTACCTAAAGAAGTTCAAGAGAAAAATCAAAGAACATACCGTTCTATAACTGTTGATGGAGAGGAAATTGAATTTAGTGGAGGTTTTACAGATTTACATACTGAAAGTTATAAAGGTATTTTAAAAGGTAACGGTTTTGGATTAATAGATGCTAAACCATCTATCGAAATAGTTCAATGATATTAGGAATTCTCCTATCGTAATTAAGGGTGAAAAACATTTTTTTTTAAATAGATAAAAGTATATTTGCCAAGCGAAAAAGAATTAAGAAAAAGAAAAAAATGAAAATAGGTGTCACATTTAGTGCTTTCGATTTGCTTCACGCAGGTCATGTTAAAATGTTAGAAGATGCAAAACGTCAATGTGATTATCTTATCTGTTGCTTGCAAACAGACCCTACCATTGATCGTCCAGAAAAAAATAAGCCCATACAATCAGTTGTTGAAAGATATATTCAATTAAAAGGATGTAAATATGTAGATGAAGTTGTTCCTTATGCAACAGAACAAGATTTAGAAGATATATTATGTTCTTTTAAAATAGATGTACGAATATTAGGAGATGAATATGCTGATAAAAATTTTACAGGAAGAGAATACTGTGAAAAGAATGGGGTAGAATTGTTTTACAATAAAAGAGAGCATAGGTTTTCTAGTAGCGGATTAAGAAAAGAGGTCGCTGAAAAAGAAAGTCTAAAGATTAAAAACTAAAAAAAACATGAATATAGCAGTTGTCGGTTCAGGTTATGTTGGATTAGTTTCAGGAGCTTGTTTTTCTGAAATGGGAAATAAAGTTACTTGTGTAGATATTGACCAAAATAAGATAGATAAATTACTTCAAGGTGTTGTTCCTATTTATGAGCCAGGTTTAGAGAAAATGGTTCTTAAAAATACAGAACAAAAGACACTTCTTTTTACAACTAAATTAGAAGATGCTATTTCTAATGCTGAAATCGTTTTTATCGCCGTAGGAACACCTATGGGGGATGATGGTGCTGCTGATTTACAATATGTTTTGGCTGTTGCAAAGGAAATAGGTCAAAAAATGAATAGTCGCTTAATCATTGTAGACAAATCTACCGTTCCAGTAGGAACGGCTGATAAGGTGAAAATAACTATTCAAGAGCAATTAGACTTAAGAAATATTTCAATTAAATTTGATGTTGTATCTAATCCTGAATTTTTAAAAGAAGGAGATGCTATTAATGATTTTATGAAGCCTGATCGTGTAGTTATTGGTGCTGAAACTGAGTATGCTTTTGATAAAATGAGACAATTATATACGCCGTTTACCATGTCACACGAGCGTTTTATAACTATGGATATTCGTTCAGCAGAAATGACTAAGTATGCTGCAAATGCTATGTTAGCTACTAAAATTTCATTTATGAATGAAATTTCAAATATTTGTGAAAGAGTAGGTGCAGATGTAAATAATGTTAGAGTAGGAATTGGTTCTGATAGTAGAATTGGATATAGTTTTATTTATCCTGGAGCTGGTTACGGTGGATCATGTTTTCCTAAAGATGTAAAAGCTTTAAAGAAAATAGCAGAAGAAAATGGTTATAATGCACAATTAATTACTTCAGTAGAAGAGGTTAATAATCGTCAGAAATTTGTAATTTCTGCAAAAATTGTAAAAAGATTTGGTGAAGATTTATCAGGAAAAACTTTTGGTCTTTGGGGATTAGCCTTTAAACCAGGAACAGATGATATGCGAGAGTCACCAGCTATTTATGTAGTTAAAGAACTTGTAAAAAGAGGTGCTAAGGTAAAAGCATATGATCCTAAAGCAATGGGTGAAGCACAGCATTTTTATTTAAAAGACGTTCAAGGAATTTCATATTTTGAATCAAAGTATGATGTTTTAAAAGATTCTGAAGCTTTAATTATGTTAACAGAATGGAAAGAATTTCGTTCTCCTGATTTCTCTGAAATTAAAAAACAATTAAGTTCTCCTATAATTTTTGATGGAAGAAATCAATATAATGCATTTAGATTAGAAGAGCAAGGTTTTGAATATTATCAAATAGGAAAAAATTAATGAAAATATTAGTTACAGGAGCTGCTGGTTTTATTGGTTTTCATTTAAGTCAAAGACTTTTAGAAAAAGGGTTTGAGGTTGTTGGTGTTGATAATATTAACGATTATTATGACATTAATCTTAAATATGCTAGGTTAAATGAACTAGGTGTTAAAAGAGAAGAGGCATCTCTTTTTTATAAGGAGTCTAAGAGTGAATCAAATGATAAGTTTAAATTTATCAGACTTAATTTAGAAGATAAAACAGAATTATTTGAGTTATTTAAAACTCAAGAATTTGATGTTGTTTGTAACTTAGCAGCACAGGCAGGTGTGCGTTATAGTATTGAAAACCCTGATGCATATATTCAAAGTAATGTTGTAGGTTTTTTAAATATTTTAGAATGTTCTAGGCATCATGCTATAAAACATTTAGTATACGCTAGTAGTTCTAGTGTTTATGGTGCTAATGCAAAAATTCCTTTTTCAGAAGAAGATAAAGTTGATGAGCCAGTAAGTTTGTATGCAGCTACTAAAAAAAGTAACGAATTAATGGCACATACGTATAGTCATTTATACAAAATACCAACTACAGGTTTACGTTTTTTTACGGTTTATGGACCTTGGGGAAGACCTGATATGGCACCTGTTTTATTTGCTGATGCAATGATAAATAATCGTTCTATAAAAGTTTTTAATCATGGAGATATGGAACGTGATTTCACCTATATAGATGATATTGTTACAGGTATTGAAAAAATAATTGTTAAACCAATATCAACTAGAAATCTATATAAAATATATAATATTGGAAATAACGATTCGGTAAAATTATTAGATTTTATTACTGAAATAGAAAAAAATATAGGTAAAGTAGCTCAAAAAAAAATGTTACCAATGCAACCAGGTGATGTGAAAAAAACATGGGCGAATGTAGATGAATTAATTAAAGATTATAATTATCAACCTACAACTTCTTTAGATAAAGGAATTAAAGAGTTTATTAATTGGTTTAAAATATTTCAAATTGAAAAGTAAAATAACATTTAAAAAAGAAATAATAAAAGCTGTTTTTATTATTTTTCTATCATTTTTTAGTTTTGTGGTATCTGCTCAAGGTGTATCATCACAGTTGAATAATATTCAAGTTGATAATCTTTCAGATAAACAAGTTGTTAGTTATCGTGATAAAATAAAACAACAAGGGTATACTTTAGAACAAGCTTTAGTTATGGCTAAATCTAAAGGAATGCCTGAAATAGAAGCTCAAAAATTAAAAACGAGAATACTTAATTTAGGAAACTCGAGTGTAGCCAAAACAGATGGAAATAAAATATTAAAAACTCAAGATAATATTTACTTTGGGTTAACAGGAAAAAGAAGTGAAGCTCAAAAAAAGAAAAACTTTTTGGGTATGACTTTTTTAATAATCCGAGTATTTCTTTTACACCAAACTTAAATGTAATAGCTCCTGAAAATTATATTATCGGAGCAGGAGATGTTATTTCTGTTGATTTATGGGGTGCAGCTGAAGTTAATTACGATAAAAAAGTAAATAAGCAAGGAGCAATTAATATTCAAGGAGTTGGATATATTCATTTAGTAGGGTTACCTATTAAAGCTGCCAAATCAAAAATCAAAAATAATTTAAAGAAAATTTATGCTGGAATTGGAGCTTCTTCCAATAGTTATAATAAAGTTAATATTGCAGTTTCTATAAAAGAAGTACGAAATGTTCAAGTGAGTATTGTAGGTGAAGTTAAAGTACCTGGTTCATATTCGTTAAGTGCATTTTCTACTGTTTTAAATTCATTATACGCAGCAGGTGGACCAACAAAAAATGGAACACTTAGAAATATTAGGCTTTTTAGAGCAGGAGAAAAAGTTGCTGATTTTGATTTTTATGATTTTTTAGTAAACGGATTAGAGAAAGGAAACATAACAGTACAAGATCAAGATGTTATAATTGTTAAACCATACGATAAATTAGTAACAATTGAAGGAGCTGTTAAAAGACCAGGTTTGTATGAAATGAAAACTTCTGAAACTGTTTCAGATTTATTAAAATATTGTAGTGGTTTTGTTTCAAACGCATACAAACAAAATATTGTTGTTGAAAGAGTTAATGGGATTCAAAAAGAAATTTTAGAAATACCTCAAGCAAAATTATCTGTAGAAAAATTAAGAGATGGCGATTTTATAAGAATTAATCAAATTACAGATAAATTTTTAAACAAAATAACTATAACAGGAGCCGTATTTCAACCTGGAAATTATCAATATAAAGAAAATTTATCGGTTGCTGACTTATTAAAAAAAGCAGAAGGGATTACTCAAGAAGCTTTTTTAGATAGAGCTATTATCACTAGAACTTATGATCAAACAAATAAAGAAACAATTTCATTTTCATTAAAAGAAAATAACGAAAATTTGTTCTTAAAAGCAAATGATAAAGTTTATATTTTTAGTAAAAATGAGCTAAAAGAAAAAGAGTTTATTACTATTAATGGTGCTGTAAATAAAGTTAAAAAAATTGATTTTACAGAAGGTTTGCAAATAGAAGATTTAATAGCGCTTGCAGGAGGTTTAAAAGATGGTGCAGATGCTACTAATATTGATGTTTCAAGAAGATTAAAGGATGGGAGTTTTGAAACCGTTAGTAAGAATTTTAACCTTAGTGCAAATACTAGCTTGAAGGGAACTGCTAGTAATAATTTCACTTTAAAACCTTTTGATATTATTTCTGTAAGATATTTAAAAGGATATACTAAACAGAAAAATGTGTTTATTAAAGGAGAAGTTAATTTTAAAGGTGCATATTCAATAGGATTAAAAAATGAAAAAATATCAGATTTAATTAAAAAAGCAGGTGGATTAACAAAATTTGCATACGTTCAAGGAGCTTTTTTAACGAGAAAAAATAATAAAAAAGAAGATAAAAAACAATTAGAAACACTTGTTGAAAATACTTCAGGTGTTAATACATCAGAAATAAAGAAGAATAAATCGTTTAAAGTAGGAATAAATTTACATAAAATATTAGCCAAAGGAGGTGAATCATCAAAATATAATTTAATTCTAGAAGAAGGTGATGAACTGTTTATTCCTTCAGAAAGACAAACCGTAAAAGTAGAAGGAGAAGTATTGTCTCCATCATTAGTTAGATACGAAAAGTCAAGGAGTTTTAAACAGTATATTGAAAACTCTGGTGGTTTTTCTTCAAAAGCAAAGAGAAATAGGGCTTATGTAATCTATGCGAATGGTGATATTAAAACAACAAAAAGTTTTTTATTCTTTAAATCATACCCAAAAGTAAAAGCAGGCTCTGTAATTTTAGTACCTCATAAGCCTCAAAATGTTAGAAAAGTATCAACACAGGAAGTTATTGCTATAACAACAGGTTTAGCTACGTTAGGGATTTTAGTTAAAACATTAACAGATAAATAGTGAGCAATATGGAAGATAAAAATACATACAATACTTCTGATGAAGTAGATTTATTGGGTTTATTTAAAACTATTTGGAATGGAAGAAAAACAATACTTCGTTTCTTACTTATTTTTGGATTCATAGGATTATTTATTGCTATTTTTTCAGCCAAACAATATACTGCTTCTACTATTTTAGTACCTCAATTGTCAAAGAATAATAGTAGTAATTTAGGTGGGTTAGCAGCTTTAGCAGGGATTAATTTAGGTAGTGGAAATACTGAAAGTATCAGTCCAAATTTATATCCTAAAATTACAGAAAGTATTCTTTTTAAAAAAGAATTATTAAATATTCCTTTGAAATTTTCTTATCTAGAAAAAGAAGTTACCTATAAAGAATATTACCTCAAACATCAAAAAACAAACGTACTCTCTTTTGTAAAGAGTTATACTATAGGACTTCCTGGTAAATTAATTGGATTGTTTAGGAAAAAACCTAACGTTATAATAGAAACAGTAAAAGAAAACGATGGTATTCATAGGTTAGAATTACAAGAAATAAACCTTTTCAGAAACTTAGGGAATCAATTAGATTTAGATATTAATGGTAAAGAAGGGTATGTGAAAATCTCTTTTTCGATGCCTGAAGCTTTGCCTGCTGCACAAATGGCTAAAAAAGTAAAAGAGTTATTACAAAAGACAATTACTGAATTTAAGGTACAGAAAGTAAAAGAGGAATTTATTTTTATAGAAGAACGTTACAATGAATTAAAAACAGACTTCGAAAAAAAACAAGTAATATTAGCTAGTTTTAGAGATAGAAATCAAGGATTAATAACCTCACGCTCAAAATCTCGTTTACAAAGTTTACAATCTGATTATAATTTAGCACACACCGTTTATTCTGAATTAGCGAAACAATTAGAAACACAAAAAATTAAACTAAAAGAAAATACACCAGTATTTACAGTTATAGAACCTGTAAGTGTACCTCTTCTGAAATCTAAACCTAGTAGAGTAAAGATTTTTATAATATGGTTATTCCTAGGGGTTATACTAGGAGTAGGAACTATTTTTGGGAGAAATTGGATTAAAAAATTGAAAGATGATTAAAATGTGTTATTTAGTTTAAAATATTTATTTTTTATGAGAATAAAACTTAAAAGTATTTTACATTAGCTTCTTAATAATTTAATTAAACACTATAAAAATTTCTTTACTATATATAAGGTAGAGTGACATATAAAAGATGATAAAAGAAAAAAATCTAAAAATATATTAATAACAGGTGGAGCAGGTTTTATAGGTTCTAATTTAGTAGCCTATTTTTTAGAAAAAAAGTACAAGGTAACAGTGTTGGATAATTTTTCAACGGGGTATCATCATAATATTGAACCTTTTTTTAATAATCCTGATTTTAATTTAATAGAAGGAGATATTAGAGATTTAGAAACGTGTAAAAAAGCCTGTGAAAACAAAGATTATGTTTTACATCAAGCAGCTCTAGGTTCAGTTCCTCGCTCTATTGAAGACCCAGTTACAACTAATGATGTTAATACCTCAGGGTTTTTAAATATGTTAGTTGCAGCAAGAGATGCAAGTGTAAAGCGTTTTGTATATGCAGCAAGTTCATCTACTTATGGAGATTCTGAATCTTTACCAAAAGTAGAAGATGTTATAGGGAAACCATTATCACCTTACGCTATTACAAAATATGTAAACGAATTATATGCAGATGTTTTTGGTAAAATGTATGGTTTAGAATGTATTGGTTTACGATATTTTAATGTTTTTGGAAGAAAACAAAATCCAAACGGAGCTTATGCAGCGGTAATTCCTAAATTTGTAATTCAGTTGATGAATTATGAAAGCCCTATTATTAATGGAGATGGAACATATTCAAGAGATTTTACATATATCGATAATGTAATTCAAATGAATGAAAGAGCAATGCTTGCTGATTCTGAAGTTGCTATAAATACTGTTTATAATACTGCTGTTGGAGATAGAACAACTATCAAAGAAATGGTTAATTTATTGAAAGAATATCTTTCGGAATATGATGCTAAAATAGGCGATGTTGAAATTACACATGGTCCTAACAGATTAGGAGATATTCCTCATTCATTAGCATCTATTGAAAAAGCAAAGAAAAATTTAGGGTATAAGCCAACACATGAATTCGCAAAAGGATTAAAGGAGGCTGTTTCTTGGTATTGGGAAAATTTAGAAAAATAGTTAAAAGATGATTAAAAAAATTGCAGTTATAGGTTTAGGATATGTAGGATTACCATTAGCAAGATTATTTGCTACAAAGTATCCCGTAGTTGGTTTTGATATTAATGAAGCAAGAGTTTCTGATTTAAATAATGGACATGATGATACTTTAGAGGTATCTGATGAATTATTGCAATCTGTATTGATAAAAGAAAATCCATTTAAGCAAAATAATAACGGGTTATTATGTTCTGCAAATACACAAGATCTTAAAGATGCAAATATATACGTAGTAACAGTTCCAACACCTGTAGATAAAAACAATCGTCCTATTTTAACACCTTTAGTAAAGGCTAGTGAAACAATAGGTAAGGTTTTGAAAAAAGGAGATATTGTTATTTATGAATCTACTGTTTACCCTGGAGCAACAGAAGAAGAATGTATTCCTGTATTAGAAAGAGTTTCGGGAATGAAATTTAATGAAGATTTTTACGCGGGATATTCTCCAGAAAGAATTAATCCAGGAGATAAAGAGCATACGGTTGAAAAAATATTAAAAGTAACCTCAGGCTCTACACCTGAAATAGGAGTAGTAGTTGATGGAATTTATAAATCGGTAATTACTGCTGGTACACACTTAGCGCCAACGATTAAAGTTGCCGAAGCGGCAAAAGTAATTGAAAATTCACAAAGAGATATTAATATCGCTTTTGTAAATGAATTGGCAAAAATATTCAATTTAATGGATATTGATACCCACGCAGTTTTAGAAGCTGCTGGTACAAAATGGAATTTCTTACCTTTTAAACCAGGTTTAGTTGGAGGACATTGTATTGGTGTTGACCCTTACTATTTGGCACAAAAAGCACAAGAATTTGGGTATCATCCAGAAATTATTTTGGCAGGAAGAAGATTAAATGATTCTATGGGGAAATATGTTGCCGAGCAAGTGGTTAAAACCATGATTAAAAAAGATATTCCTGTAAATAAAGCAGAAGTATTAATGTTAGGAGTTACATTTAAAGAAAATTGCCCTGATGTTCGTAATACGAAAATTATTGATGTAATTCTAGCATTAGAAGATTATGGAATGAAGGTAACCACCTACGATCCTTGGGCTAATCCGACGGAAGTGAAGCATGAATACGCAATAGAAAGTATACAAGAATTACCTAAAAGACAGTTTAGTGCTATTGTTTTAGGTGTTGCTCATAATGAATTTAAAGACTTAGATTTAGTAGCAATAACAAAAGAAACTTCTATTGTTTATGATGTAAAAGGGATTTTAGAGAATAGTGATAATAGGTTGTAGAGGTTTTTTGATAAAATAATAACAATAATTTTTTATAATATTTTAATAAGAATAGAAAAGGTTATTTTCTATTCTTATTAGGATTGTTAAAAGAGAATCAAATTATTTGTTTTAGGAAGATTTTCCTGTCTTAGAGAATAATCCACTAAAAGTTATTAGAGGCTATCTAAAAGAGAATAAGAAATATAATTTTGGTGAAATTAAAAGAACTCCCTACCTTCTTCTGTAGATAATATAATTAAAACGAATAAAAAAGTTTATTATATTCATTTTAAAGATAGTAAGTTTTTAAAACAGTTACCATTTATAAATGACACTATAGCTTATTATGATGGTTGGCATTTAAATATTTATAGGGCTGAAAAATTTTCTGAAAACTATGAAAAAGAATTCCTCCAATTTTTAAATGATAATGATATTTTAAAAAATAGTCAAAACTAATGAAAATATTACTAACGGGTTTTATCTGTTTTTATCTAAGTAAAAAATTTTTAGAAAAATGTTTTCAAGTGGTTGGTATTAATGATATTAACTATTATTTTGATGTGAATCTTAAATCTGTCATATTTAAAAATATTAGTATCAGTAAATTAAGTGCTAGTCTTTTTTATCAATTTAATTTAGAAGATAAAAAAATAACGCTTTTAAAAAGAAAACGTTTAATTTAGATGTAATAAGTAAAACAACTTCTATTGTTTATGATGTGAAAGGGATTTTAGAGAATAGTGATAATAGGTTGTAGTATATAAACATAATGAGAGATAAATTTAATCAAATAAAAATTTTACTTAATAATAATAAAAAAATAATAGAGAATTATTCATTTATGACTATTTTAAAGTTGTTAAATGTGTTTTTTGGGTTGTTAGTTTATCCGTACGCTTTGAGTAAATTGGGTTCTGAAACCTATGGAATTTATATTTTGGCACTATCAACAATAATATTTCTAACTACTTTAGTTCGGTTTTCTTTAGATTTGTTAGGAACTAAAGAAATAGTAGAGAATATAACGGATTTACATAAAAAATCAGAAATAGTATCTTCTGTAGTTTTTAGTCGATTATTATTATCTTTAGTCGCTTTACTCATACTCTTTTTATTGCAATTTTTCTTTGTTTTTATTGAAGAATATTTTTATATTTATTTGCTTTGTTTTTTAACTTGTTTCTCTCAAGTGTTTTTTCACCCTTGGTATTTTCAAGCAATACAAAAAATGCGAATTGTAACTTATATACAAGTAGCTTTTAAAATTTTATCATTACCTTTTATTTTTTTATTTGTGAAAACCCCGTCAGATTTATCTTTATTTGTGGCTATTACAATGATTAGTGCTTTTTTTGGTGCTGTAATTGCTTTCATTTATTTGTTGAAAGTTGAAAGGATAAAGATATTTTGGGTTGGCTTTAAAACTGTTAAAAATTATTTAACTTTAAGTTTGCCTTTATTTTTTACACAAATAATGGTTACAATTAAATCACAATCAATAATACAATTTATAGGAGTATATTTTGGTATGCATGAAGTTGCCTTGTATGATTTAGCACAGAAAATATTTAATATCCCTACGATGCTTGTATTGAGTATAAATGCAGCTATATTTCCTAAATTTGCAAATAATCCAAGCCAGAAAAATATAAATAAGGTAATAAAATATGAGTATATTATTAGTTTTTTCTGTATGTTAAGTATAATAGTGCTGGGTAAATGGGCTGTTTTAATATTAGGTGGAGAAAAGATGCAAGAAGCATATTACATTCTTGTTATTTTAAGTTTTAATGTTTTATTTTATTTAGTTATTGGAGCGTATCATTACTTTATTTTTATCCTAAATGATAGAGCAGATTTGGTGTCTAAAAATCAATTAATAGCATTGATTAGTTTGATTGTATTTAGCACTATTGGTTTGAGTTTCTATTTTAGTATTTATGTATTTGCAGTGGCATTGGTATTATCAGGAATGGCTGAGTTAGTGTATTGTATTTTGAAATCTAAAAAAATAACAGAATTAAATAATCTTAAGCAAATTTTATAAATGAAATATTCAGTATTGGTAATAGTTCTATAATGTTTAAAAATATATTGAAGGATTTGTTAATACTTTATTGAAACTAAATGTTTTTTAGATGAAATTTAAACAGGCTATTATTATTGTAAATAAAATTATTTATATACTTGATTTAAAGTTTTTACTTGTTTGGTTAAGTTAATTAATGATTAAGAAAAAAAATACTATGAAGAAAATACTATTTACCATATCAAATGTAGAAGCAAGAGGTGGTACAGAGCGTACTACTTATATTGTTGCGAGTGGTTTGGCTGAAAGAGGATATGATGTGTATTTGTTTTCTACTAAAGGAAAGGTAGAAGATATTGCTTATGAATATAGTGATAAAATTAATTTTATTATTCAAGAAACAGGTACAAATAAATTATTTTCATTTATACGTTATATTTATTGTTTAAGTAGGTTTTTAGTGAAAAATAAAATAACTACTTTGGTTAGTGTAGAAGCAATGTCTGTATTATTTACTTTCCCTACATTGCTACTTACATTTAGAAGAAAAAAAACACAATATGTTGTTTGGGAGCATTTTAACGCTTCGGTTACATTGGATAAAAAATTAAGGGTTTGGTGTAGGATGTTAGCAAGTAAATATGCAAATACTATCGTTACTTTAACACAAAGAGATGTAGCCTTATGGCAATATAAATTCAATGTAAAAGCACAAATATTATCTATATCAAATGCATCACCTTTTGAAGTTTCTAACAAAAGATATGCTTGTGATAGTAAAAATATAATCGCGATAGGTCGTTTAAGTTACCAAAAAGGTTTTGATAAGTTAATAACTATTGTTTCAAAATTGAAAGAAACACAAGATATAACAGGTTGGAAACTTCAGATTATAGGTAGTGGGGAAAATAAAGAAGCTTTAGAAAAACAAATTAAAGATTTAGATGTTGAAGATGTAGTAGAGATGGTAGCTAATACACCTAAGATAAAAGAATATTATCAAAATGCTTCATTTTTAGCGATGACCTCTCGTTTTGAAGGATTACCTATGACATTACTTGAAGGACAATCTTATGGATTACCACTTATTGCTTATGATTGTTTAACAGGACCTTCAGAGGTAATTAATGATAGTAATAATGGATTTATAATACCCGATGATAATGAAAATTCTTTTATAAATAAATTAAAGGAGTTAATGAATAATCAAGTATTAAGAACACAAATGAGTAGACAAGCAAAACTAGATATCGCTAATTTTTCAGAAGAAAAGATTATTAATAAATGGGTTGATTTGATAAATTAATGAATAAAATATTAAAAAATATTATTCCTTGTTTTTTTGCGACTATATATGCCTTATGGTTGTCTAGGTTACCTTTTTATTTATTTAAAGATAGGGATAACTATCTTGATTATGCAACAGATTCAGAAGGCTTAATTGATTATTTTACAAGAATTAATAATGTTGTATTATTTTTTAGAGAACCTTTGTGGCTGTATTTTAATAAATGGTTAATCTTTTTAGAGGATCCTGAATTAACGGTGCAAATATTTGTGTTTTTTGTTTGTTTTTCTGTGTTTATTTTTCTTTATAAAAACACTAAAAATATTTTATTTTTTCTAATTTTTCTAATTTTTCTATTTTTTAATGTACAGGCATTTGCTATGCAGTTAGTTACTTTTAGACAAGGTATTGGTGTTGCTTTTTTATTTTGGTATATCTTGTTATTTAAAGAGCATTTAACACATAAAAAACTAATCATTTTATTTACATGTTTAGCTTTAATTCACGCTTCTTTTTTCATAATACTTGCTGTTATTATATTAGACTGGTTTTTGTTAAATTATTTAAAATTTAAAAACGTTTATTTAAGGGTATTTACATTTACTATTGTATTTTTAATCATAAATATTTTGATTGCTCAGGTTGCTAAATACTTAGGAACAAAAGCACAATTAAATGGAGAAATTAGTGTGGGCGGAGGTGCATTTTTAATGTATGGAGTTATTTTTTTATATCTTCTTTTTGTAAAATCTAAAAAACAAGAAAATAGAATACAAGAGTTTTATTATATTTTTGCTTTGTCAGGGTTAGTTATTTACCTTACTTCTTACTTTACTTCGGGTATAGGTGGACGTTTGATAGGTACTTTTATTCCATTTTTTTATTTAGCAATTATGTATAGGGCAAAAACGGAAGATTTGTTATTTGTATTATTACTAATCTTTGTAAATTCATATTTATTTTTTAAAGGAGCAATTGAAGGGTTTACTAACGTTTCAGTAGATGAATTATTAAGTGAAATATTTAGTTTTAATATATTATGAAAATACTACAAATAATAAATAGTCTAGAGACAGGTGGAGCAGAAAAATTGATGGTTGATAGTGTACCTGTCTATTCTAAACAGGTAGAATTTATTGATGTATTGTTGTTAAAAGATTCTAACACTAAATTTAGAGAAAAATTACAAAGTAAAAATATAAAAGTAACTAGCTTAACAAAAGGCTCATTATATAATCCATTATTATTTTTTAAAATTATTCCTTTTTTTAAAAAATATGATGTAATACATGCACATTTATTCCCTACATTATATTGGGTAGTGTTAGCTAAGTTAATAAGTTTTTCTAAAATATCTATCGTTTATACAGAACATAGTACAAACAATAAACGAAGAGATAATGTTATTTTTAAATTAATAGATAAATTCATTTATGCAAAATTATCAAAAATTGGTTGTATATCCGAAGGAACATTTACAAATTTAGAAGAACATATAGGAACTTCAGAAAAATTATCTGTTATCACTAATGGGATTGTATTGGAGGATTTCAATAATCAACAAGTAAAACAAAAAGCATTAACGTATGATTTTTTTTCAAAAGAAGATTTTGTGTTAATTCAGGTTTCTAGTTTCAGAGAACAAAAAGATCAAAAAACATTGATTAAATCGCTACAATTATTACCTAAAAAAGTTAAACTATTATTGGTTGGTGATGGACATTTAAGGAAAGAAAATGAAATGCTTGTAAAAGAATTAGATTTAATAGATCGTGTAAAATTCTTAGGAAATCGATATGATATTCCTGAATTAATGAATTATGCAGATGTTGATGTATTATCTTCTGTATATGAGGGTTTTGGTTTGGTTGTGGTAGAAGGAATGGCAGCAGGAAAACCTGTCATTGCAAGTAATGTTTCAGGTGTTAAAGAAATCGTTGAAAATAGTGGTTTATTATTTGAAGTAGGTAATGAAAAAGAACTATCTAAAAAAATACAGTTTTTAATGAATGAAAATAATTATAATGAAATAGCCGATAAGTGCTATTTGAGAGCACAAGATTATTCAATAAAAAAAATGGTAGATAATTACATTAAAATTTACAAATCATGTATAGTAAAAAACTAAAATTTCTTGTTTTTATACTTTTTTTGAGTTTAAACTCTTGTGTACATAGTCAAGGTTTTCATTATAAAAAAGTAGATGGTATTCCTGTTTTTATTAAAGATTTTAAAGAAGGGAAAGAATGTAGAGCTTTATTAAAAAACACAGAATACACTGATGTTACGGATTACCTTCCTGCTAATTATATTAAAGATGCAAGCGTAGATTATACCAAGTATTTACAACAGGCTATTGATGAAAACTTGAATATTGTAATGCCTAATTTTCCTATTCTAATAAATGATAAAGGGTTGTCTTTAAGGGATAATCAAAAAATGGTTTTTAAAAGAAAATCTAAATTAATTTTAAAATCTTCTGCAAAAACTAATTACGAAATGCTTCGTGTAAATAATAAAACAAATGTTTATATTTTTTCACCTAAATTAGTTGGTGATAGATACGAACATTTGAATGAAAAAGGAGAGTGGGGAATGGGTATTTCTATAAAATCTTCGAGTAACATAGAAATAATTAACCCTCAAATTAAAAAGTGTTGGGGTGACGGAATTTACTTAGGGCAAATAGGTGATAAAATAAATAAGAACATTTCAATTAATTATGGTCTTATTGATGAAAATAGAAGGAATGGAATTTCTATAATTAGTGTAGATGGGCTGTCTATATCTAATTTAACAATAGCTAATACAAACGGAACTAATCCACAAGCTGGAATTGACTTTGAACCTAATGCAAATAATGAAAATTTAAACAACATAAAAATCCAGAATATGTATACATTTAATAATAAAAATATAGGGATGTTATTTGTGTTAGGAAATTTAAATCTTGAAGATAATAGGGCAAATTTTTATATCGAGAATTTTTCTGATAGTTTTTCTAAACGATCAGTTGCATTTCATAATATGAAAAATACAAATATATATGGGAATATTTTTATTAAAAATTTCAACTCTAATAATTGTAAAAATCCTATATATGTATTCAAAAATTCGTTACCTGCAAATTTAAAAATAAAGATTGATGTTGGTGAGAATAAATTAAAGGCAACTAATATTAAGTTGATGAATATTAAGCTATTGCATGACTAATAAAAAAACTAAATTAAACACTAAAACGGAACCTTGCAATAAATGAAAAAACCAAAAATAATAAGAATTACCACCGTACCAGGCTCATTAAATAGCTTGTTAAAAGGGCAATCTAAATTTATGTCGGAAAATGGCTTTGAAGTGGTTGGTGTTTCTTCTAAAGGGGAACGATTACAACAAGTAGCAATCGAAGAACAAATACGAGTAGAAGGTATAGATATGTCTCGTAAAATAACCCCTCTTCAAGATTTAAAATCATTATGGAAAATGTATCGGTTTTTGAAAAAAGAAAAACCAGAAATTGTACATAGTCATACCCCGAAAGCAGGAACTATCGGTATGATGGCTGCAAAATTAGCAGGTGTACCATATCGTTTACACACCATTGCAGGGTTACCACTAATGGAAGCCACAGGTAAAAAACGATACTTATTAAATGCCGTAGAAAAATTAACTTATGCTTGTGCTACCAAAATATACCCTAATTCTAAAGGCTTATATGATTTTATTTTAGAACAAAAATTTACTTCAAAAAATAAATTGAAGGTAATTGCTAATGGTTCTTCTAATGGAATTAATGTAGAACACTTTAGTCCTAAGCAAATAAGTGAAATTACCAAAACAGAATTAAAAGAATCATTAGGGATTAAACAGCAAGATTTTGTTTTTATATTTGTTGGTAGGTTAGTAAGTGATAAAGGAATTAATGAGTTGGTTGAGGCTTTTCAGCAAATAAAAGATAATACAAGTAAATCAGTTAAATTACTATTAGTAGGACCAGAAGAAAGAGAATTAGATCCTTTAGATGAAAAAACCATAAAGTTAATAGATGAAGATACTAATATTATTGCAGTAGGTTATCAAAAGGATGTTAGACCCTATTTTGCAATTGCAGATGCTTTAACATTTCCTAGTTATAGAGAAGGATTTCCTAACGTAGTTATGCAAGCAGGTGCTATGGGATTGCCAAGTATAGTATCAGATATAAATGGATGTAATGAAATAATTGAAGAAAATAAAAATGGTCTAATAGTTTCAGTGAAAAGTGTAGAAGTATTAAGTAAAGCAATGCTTCAAATGCTAGAAAACGAAAATTTAAATTCTCAATTACAACAGAATAGCCGAAAAATGATTGTAAATTATTACAAACAAAGTGTAGTTTGGAATGCATTGTTAGAAGAGTATAAGATTTTGTTAAATGTCAAAGGTAAAGTATTATGAATATAAGAGAATTAGGATTTAATCTAATTGATTTTCTCAAGGGAAGCCCAGTTAAAAAGGAGTATTTAAAATATGAAAAACTCATGTTTTCTAAATATGATGAGTCTTCATATCAGGAGCAATGTAGAAGATTGAATAAGGTGTTAAAATATAGTGCTAAAAAAATCCCCTTTTACAATGGGATTAATCATAATTCTTTACAAAATTATCCTGTAGTTACTAAAGATGTTATTAGGCAACAGCAAGAAAATTTTATTAGTCCTGATTATGATATATCCAAATTAACTCAATATCATACGAGTGGTTCAACAGGAACACCTTTTTTTGTGTATTATAGTCCTTATAAAGTTTTGTGTAACCATGTATCACTTATTTACCATTATAGGGAGTTAGGCTACAATATTGGAGATAAAATGTTTTATTTTCGAGCATGGAATGATTTAAATAATATGTCTTTTTTTACAAGGTTAAAAAAGAATATGGTAATGCAAAACTGTAGTGCTACCAAATCAAATATGGATTTTTTTTTTAAGAACCTAGATACTTCTAATAACTATTTATTAGGTTATGTATCTTCTTTTGTTGCTTACAGCCAAAAGTTAAAAGATAAAAAGGTTGAAGGAGTTAATGCTATCATAACAGGTAGCGAACATCTTTCAGATTCTGACAGGAATTATATTTCTAAAGCTTTTTCAGCACCTGTATATTCTCGTTATTCAAACGAGGAAAATGGAATTATTTCTCAGCAAATTATTGAAGATTCGTCAAAATTTAGAATAAATTGGCCTGATATTTGGCTTGAGATATTAAAAATTGATAGTGATGAACCTGTATTACCTGGTGAACAGGGACGTGTGGTAATTACTGATTTATGTAATTTAGCAATGCCAATTATTCGTTATGATACAGGAGATTTGTCATCGTATGATAAAATTGATAAATATAAAAATTCATTACTATGGATGAATAATATTGACGGTCGTTTGGTAGATAGTCTTTATGATACATCAGGTGAAATATTAAATTCATTTCATATCGTAAACTTATTTTGGAATACACAAGATTATTTGGATACTTTTCAGTTTATTCAAGAAGAGCAGAAAAAATACCTTTTAAAATATGTTTCAGATATAGAAATTGATGAAATATTGTTTTCTGAAATAATCAAGAATTTGATAGGAAAAGATGCAGATTTACAATTTGAAAAAGTTGATAAAATACCTTTACTTCGTTCTGGTAAAAGAAGGTATGTAATGAATAATTATAAAAAGATATAACTATGTATAAAAATATTTTTAAAAGGGTTTTAGATTTATTACTAACGGTTATTGGTTTTACAATTTTATTTCCTGTTTTTTTAGGATTAGTTTTATTTCTTGCTATTGCTAATAGTGGAAAACCTTTTTTCTTTCAAGTTCGTCCTGGTAAAGATGAGAAGTTGTTTAAAATTATAAAGTTCAAAACAATGAACGATAAAAAAGATATTAATGGGAACTTATTACCCGATTCGGAAAGATTAACAAAGGTTGGAAATTTTGTTCGTAAAACATCATTAGATGAAATTCCTCAACTATTAAATGTTTTAAAAGGAGATATGAGTTTAATTGGACCAAGACCATTGTTGGTATCTTATTTGGAATTGTATAACGATTTAGAGAAAACAAGACATTCTGTAAAACCTGGTATTACTGGGTTAGCACAAGTAAATGGGAGAAACACAATTTCTTGGAAAGAAAAATTTAAATATGATGTGGATTATGTAGAGAATATTTCTTTTTCTTTAGATGTTAAAATTTTTCTTAAAACAATATCAAAAGTACTATCATCAAAAGATATAAGTATTCAGCCAGTGAAAAAATTAAAAGATGAAAAAAATGAAAGTTTTTAGAATAAATTCAAGGCATTTACAAGAAAGAGTTAATTGGCTCAATAAACCTGAAATTTATTCTTTTTTAAATATGCAATATCCTATTGATATTGAACAAACACAAAAGTGGTATGAAAAAATAACTAAAGATAGTTCAAGAATTGATTTTGTGTTTTCTCAAGATAATGATGTTGTTGCAATGACAGGACTAACCTCGTTAGATTTGCAAAATCAATTAGTAGAATTCTATATTTTTGTAAATCCAGAATTTCAAGGTCGTGGATTTGGAAAGAAAGCAACAGTATTTAGTTTAAACTGGGCTTTTACGAATTATAATATTAATAAAATATATTTATATACGAACGATTTTAATACAAAAGCTAATGATTTGTATATCAAATTAGGCTTTGAATTAGAAGGGAAACTTAGACAACACAAGTTTAAGGATGGTAAAAATATTGATAGATGCATATATGGATTATTAAGAAATGATTGGGAAAAAATGCCCTATTCTACAACTAATATTCAATTAGAAATATAAACTATGAACATACTATTTACATGCGCAGGTAGAAGAAATTATCTAATCAATTATTTCAAAGAAACTTTAGGGGAAAAGGGCTTGGTTTATGCGGCTGATATGCAAGCAACGGCACCTGCTTTAATTGATGCAGACAAAGCTATAATAGCCCCATCAATTTATGATGAAGGGTATATTGATTTTATTCTTGATAAAGTAAAAGAATATAATATTAAAGCAGTTATTTCATTAAATGATTTAGAGTTACCTATTTTTTCATCAAATAAAGACAGATTTTTAGAATTAGGCGTAATGCCTATTGTCTCAAATTCAGAGGTTATTAATATAGCTTTTGATAAATGGAAAACGGTTGAATTTTTAGAAAAAAATGGTTTAAAAACACCTAAAACTTATATCGAGTTAGCTAAAGCTAAAGAAGCTTTAGTTAATGGAGAATTAAAGTACCCTGTAGTGGTTAAACCAAGATGGGGAAGTGGTTCAATAGCAGTCGATTTTGCAGAGGATGAAGAGGAACTTAATTTAGTATATCAACTTCAGAGCAATAAATTGAAGAAGAGTATACTTGCAACAGCAAGTAAAGAAGATTTAGGAAGAGCAATATTAATACAAGAGAAAATCAAGGGAATTGAATACGGGATGGACGTTTTAAACGATTTTGAAGGTAATTATTATAATACTTTTCTTAGAGAAAAGTTATCAATGAGGTCTGGAGAAACAGATAAAGCGGTATCTGTAATCAATGAAAAAATATCTAACATAGGGCGTATTATCGGTGAAAAATTAAAACATATTGGAAATCTTGATTGTGATGTTTTTTCAGATGGAAAGTATTTCTACGTATTAGAATTAAACCCTAGGTTTGGAGGAGGGTATCCATTTTCACATGAAGCAGGTGTTAATACACCAGCTATATATTTAGATTGGCTTTTAGGTGTAAAGGATGTCGATAAACATAATAATTACAAAGCTGGAGTTGCTTTTGCTAAATGTGATAGATTATTAAATATAACAAAATCATTATAATTTTAATATGAAAAATAAAATTTGGCTTTCTTCTCCACATATGGGAGGTTCAGAACAAAAATACGTGCAAGAAGCATTTGATACGAATTGGATAGCACCACTTGGACCAAATGTAAACGGATTTGAAAAAGATTTAGAAAATTATATCGGCGAAAAGTCAAATGTTGCTTGTTTAGTTTCAGGAACATCAGCAATACATTTAGCTTTAATATTATCAGAAGTTGGTTTAAATGATGACGTTATTTGTCAGAGTATGACTTTTTCAGCATCGGCAAATCCGATTAAATATCAAGGTGCAAACCCTGTTTTTATCGATAGTGAAAAAGATACTTGGAATATGTGTCCGATAGCCTTAGAAGAAGCTATTGAAAAAGGAATATCAAAAGGAAAAAAACCTAAAGCTATTATTGTAGTTCATTTATATGGAATGCCTGCAAAAATGGATGAAATTTTAGCAATTTCAAAAAAATATGATATTTCTTTAATTGAAGATGCCGCCGAAGCATTAGGTGCTACTTACAAAGGGCAGAAATGTGGAACTTTTGGCGATTTTGGAATATTATCATTTAATGGAAATAAAATTATTACCACATCAGGCGGAGGTGCTTTAGTTTGTAAATCTGAAAAAGATAAACAAAAAGCCATTTTTTTAGCAACACAAGCAAGAGATGATGCACCACATTATCAACATTCAGAAGTAGGGTATAACTACAGAATGAGTAACGTTGTTGCGGGTATTGGTAGAGGACAAATGGAAGTTTTAGATAAACACATTGGTTATCGAAGAGCTAACAATGAATTTTATCAAGAGTTATTTAAAGATGTTGATGGCATAACTGTATTTAAAGAACCAACCAAAGATTATTATTCAAATCATTGGTTAAGTGCTATTATTGTTGATGAAAATATCACAGGATTTTCTAGAGAAGATTTGAGATTAAGTTTATTAGAAGACAATATAGAATCTCGCCCTTTATGGAAGCCAATGCATTTGCAACCAGTTTTTGAAAGTACTGATTATTATGGAACTGATGTATCTGAAAAATTATTTAATGATGGATTATGTTTGCCTTCAGGTTCAAATTTAACAGCTGATGATAGAAACAGAATTCAAGAAGCTGTACATAAATTATTGAAAAAATAATTACTAAAAAAGATTTAATAATAAAGTATATAAAAAATAAGCTCAAGGTAATTCTTGAGCTTATTTTTTATAAATTAGACGATATTATCATAAAAAAATGAAAGGCATTATTTTAGCAGGCGGATCAGGAACACGCTTATATCCGATTACAAAAGGAGTATCAAAACAATTACTTCCTGTGTACGATAAACCGATGATTTATTATCCGTTATCAGTTTTGATGCTTGCAGGTATCAAAGAAATTCTTATTATTTCAACACCTAATGATTTACCTAATTTTGAAAAATTATTAGGCGATGGAACTGATTTAGGAATAACGTTAACTTATGCCGAACAACCATCTCCAGATGGATTAGCACAAGCTTTTATCATTGGAGAAAAATTTATAGGAAATGATGATGTTTCCTTAATTTTAGGCGATAATATTTTTTACGGTCACGGATTGCCAGAAATGTTATCATCTGCAATTAATAATGTTCAAAATGATAAAAAAGCAACTATTTTCGGCTATTATGTAAAAGATGCAAAACGTTACGGAGTCGTTGATTTTGATGATAATGGAAACGCAATATCAATTATTGAAAAACCTGAAAATCCGAAGTCAAATTATGCAGTTGTTGGATTGTATTTTTATCCGAATAATGTTATCAAAATAGCAAAAAAAGTAGTTCCTTCAGAAAGAGGAGAGTTAGAAATTACGTCTGTAAATCAACAGTATTTAAAAGATAAACAACTAAAAGTTCAACTTATGGGACGTGGTTTTGCTTGGCTCGATACAGGTACACACGATTCATTATTAGAGGCAAGTCAATTTATTGAAACCATCGAAAAAAGACAAGGTTTAAAAGTAGCTTGTTTGGAAGAAATCGCTTTATATATGGGCTATATTTCTAAAGAAAAAGTACGTGAATTAGCTGAACCGTTAAAAAAGAATGGCTACGGACAATATTTATTAAACTTAGTAAAAGAAGCCTAAATGAAGTTTATTAAAACAGTAATTGCTGATGTGGTTATTATTGAACCAACTATTTTTAAAGATGAAAGAGGTTATTTTTATGAATCGTTTAGTCAAGAAAAATTTGATGCCAATATAGGAGAAAATATAGAAACGACTAATTTTATTCAAGATAACGAATCAAAATCTACTTTTGGAGTTTTAAGAGGTTTGCATTTTCAAAAACCACCCTTTGCACAAGCAAAATTAGTGCGATGCAATAAAGGAAAAGTTTTAGATGTTGTAGTCGATTTAAGAAAAAAATCAGCTACTTACGGTAAACACATTAGTGTTTTTTTATCCGAAGAAAATAAAAAACAATTATTTGTTCCAAGAGGTTTTGCGCATGGTTTTGTGGTTTTATCCGAAGAAGCTATTTTTTCGTATAAAGTAGATAATAAATACGCTCCTTCGCATGAAGATGGTATTTTATGGAACGATAAAACATTTAATATCGATTGGAATATTGAGCAAGAAAAAATAATTTTATCAGCAAAAGATGAAATTTTAGGAACATTTGAAAACTTTGATTCTCCTTTTTAATTAAATACTTTAAGAATTGTAAATTTGAAATCTATCTAATAAACAATTCTTTTAATGAAAAGTATTTTAATTACAGGCGGTGCAGGATTTATTGGTTCACGTGTTGTTCGGTTATTTTCGAATAAATATCCAACATATCAAATTATTAATTTAGATGCTTTAACCTATGCAGGAAATCTAGGTAATTTAACAGATGTTGAAGATAATTTAAATTACACTTTTATAAAAGGAGATATTTGTGATGAAGTTTTAGTTAAAAGTATTTTTGAAGATTATAATATAGATGCTGTAATTCATTTGGCTGCGGAATCGCATGTTGACCGTTCTATTTCAGACCCATTTTCGTTTGTTAAAACAAATGTTTTTGGAACTTTAAACCTGTTAGAAAATGCCAAAAATAGCTGGAAAAATAATTTTGAAGACAAATTATTTTATCATATTTCTACAGATGAGGTTTACGGAAGTTTAAAAGAAATAGGTTTTTTTACTGAAAAAACAGCTTACGATCCTCATTCGCCTTATTCTGCATCAAAAGCATCATCTGATCATTTTGTAAGAGCTTTTCATGATACTTATGGTTTGCCAATTGTAATTTCTAATTGTTCTAATAATTATGGACCAAATCAATTTCCAGAGAAGTTAATTCCTCTTTTTATCGATAACATCATCAATAAAAAAATATTACCTGTTTACGGAAAAGGCGAAAATATTAGAGATTGGTTATATGTAGAAGATCATGCAATGGCAATTGATGTGATTTTTCATCAAGGAAAAACAGGTCAAACTTATAATATTGGTGGCGATAATGAATGGAAAAATATTGATTTAATTAAGCTATTAATTAAAGAAGTAGATATTGCACTGCAAAATGAAATAGGTACTTCTGATTATTTAATTACATACGTTACTGATAGGGCAGGACATGATTATCGATATGCTATTGATTCATCAAAACTTAAAAATGACTTAGGTTGGAAGCCTTCTTTACAATTTGAAGAAGGTATTCAAAAAACAATTCAATGGTATTTGCATAATCAAGAATGGTTAGGAAACATAGCAAAAAAAGAAGTTGTAATTTTATTTGAAGCAATTTCCCGCTTTCCGCACTCGCTTTTTTTTGAAGAAAAATCAAAAAAAGAGCTCAAACAAATGCTTCAATCGGGGCTAGAGATTTTTACTTTATTTTAAAAACTAGACAAAACAATAAAAAAAGCGCACATTTTAAATGTGCGCTTTTTTATGTAACTTAATTACATAATGTAAATTGTTTATTTCAGTCTAGTTAAGCTAAGATCTTTATTATATTTTACAATAAATAAACCTTTATTACTCATACTTCCTGAGCTTTTCTGATAATCAAATTTGTTTTCTAAACGAAGAGATACTCCTTTATTAAAAGTATCTAATAGTTCATTTCCTGATGCTAATCTCATTAAAACATCATAAGTAATATCAAAACCTTTAATAGCGTAATCTGAAGGAATTGTATTGTTTTTTTTGTAATATTTTTTATTGAAAGTTATTACATCTTTTGAAGATTCATCAGTAAAAGCATCTGATACATATGTAAAATCAACACTTGCTAATTTATTATTTTCTATTTTATCGTACGATTTATGTTTTTCTACGGCAAAAACACGCACTTTTACATTATCAGGAATACCAATCATACTATTTAAAACATCAGCAATAGCTACATTATCGTTTGATGTTATAATCACCCAGTTATCTTTTTTAGGAGTCATTTTACTAGTAAATAATGATCTTTTAATATATCCTTTTGTAGGTTTTAGAACATGTATTTTTTTAATAGAATCATGACTTTTTAATTGAGGTACAATTTTATATATTTTACTATTAGAATCATGTTCTCCATCACCTACTACAAAAATTTGTTGCCCATTATAAGTTTCTTTTAAATGAGAAATTAAATAATCAGTATAGTTCTTTTTATCAGGAGCAGTTTTAATTAGTTTAGTTGCTGAAAATTTGTCTTGGCTACTAGAAAAGTGAGGGAATATTACAGGAACATTAATTTTACGCGCAATAACTTCTGCTTTATCTGAATAAAAAGGACCAATAACAACATCAGTATCTTTTAATTTCTCTTCAGCTAATATTGAAGTAATATTTTTACCTCTATTTCCGGTATCAAAAAGATTTACATTTATATTGATACCTTGTTTTTTTATCGAATCGATAGCTATTTCTGAACCTAAATAAAAGTCAGTAACCATATTTGCTAATTTAGCCGAGCTATTTTTTTCTTTACTGAAAATATCAACAGCATTAGCTTCAGTGTATTCTTTTGCTTTAAAAGGAAGTAAAATAGATAAGTTAATACTTGTGTTTTCCTCAATATGATCTTTATAAAAAGAATAGTTTTCATTTGGATTTACATCTCCAATTGATTTTATTTTTAATAACTGACCAACTGATAATTGATTGTTCGCTATTTCGGCATATTCAGGATTTAAACGAACTAATTCTTCTTTTGAAATATTATAAAACCGAGTTAAACTATAAACGGTTTCTTTACTTTTTACGGTGTGAGTTAAAAACTGTTCTAAAACTTCTTTTCTGTCAATTGTTATTGATTTTTCAATAGCATTTACATTTAAAACTTCTCCAACATTTAGAATATTCTTTTGAATACCTGGATAGTTAGGATTCCATTTTATTAAGTCATTCTTAGAAACATTGTATTCTTTTGTAATTCGATATACTGTTTCACCTGCTTTTACTGTATGAGTTTTATACTCATAAATGGTTTGTTTAAAAACAGTTTTAATACTGTCAATAGCAACAGGGTTTTCTGAAATTTTATCTTCAGATTTATCGGTAATAACCTCTTTTTCTTTGGCTATATTAGATGAAGAAGTTCCTTTTTTTGTTTCCGTATTTGGAATTACAATTACTGTATTTGCACTTGGTCGTCTGCCAACATCAGGATTTAAACGTAATAAATCCCTAGTCTTTATATTCAATCGGTTTGCAATGTCTCGCATTGTTTCTCCTTTTTGAACTTTATAAGAGATATACCTTTTCTGCTGACCGCAAGAAACGGTGAATGTTAAAATGCAAATTAAAAGTAAAAATTGTAACTTCTTCATCTAGTAGCTTTTTAGTGTAAGGAATTTATTCCCATTCAATTGTAGCAGGTGGTTTAGAGCTTATGTCGTAAACAACTCTGTTAACACCTTTTACGTTATTTATTATTTTGTTTGATATTTTTTGTAAAAACTCATAAGGTAAATTTACCCAATCAGCAGTCATACCATCAGTACTTTCAACGGCACGTAAAGCAACTACTTTTTCATAAGTTCTTTCATCACCCATAACTCCAACAGAGTTTACTGGTAATAAAATTGCTCCGGCTTGCCATACTTTGTCGTATAAACCATCTTCTTTTAATCCGTTGATAAAAACAGCATCTACTTCTTGTAAAATACGTACTTTTTCTTCAGTAATATCACCTAAAATACGAATAGCTAATCCAGGACCAGGAAAAGGGTGACGACCTAATAAGTCTTTATCAATTCCCATAGAAGCTCCTACACGACGAACTTCGTCTTTAAAGATCATTCTTAAAGGTTCAACTATTTTTAACTTCATAAAGTCAGGTAAACCACCTACATTATGATGACTTTTAATAGTTGCTGATGGACCTCCGTTTACAGAAACAGATTCAATTACATCAGGGTAAATAGTTCCTTGAGCTAACCATTTTGCATTTTCAATTTGATTTGCTTCAGCATCAAAAACATCAATAAAAGCTTTACCAATAGCCTTACGTTTTTCTTCAGGATCACTTAATCCTTCAAGTTCTTTCATAAAACGTGCCGAAGCATCAACTCCTTTTACGTTTAAGCCCATTCCTTCGTATTGCTTTAATACATCGGTATATTCATTTTTACGTAATAAACCATTGTTAACAAAAATACAGTGTAAGTTTGCTCCAATTGCTTTGTGTAATAATACAGCTGCTACGGTAGAATCTACGCCTCCAGACAATCCTAAAACTACTTTGTCGTTTCCAACTTTTGCTTTTATACCAGCAACTGTTTCATCAACAAAAGAATCAGGAGTCCAAGTTTGAGCTACATCAGCGATGTCAACTAAAAAGTTTTGTAATAATTGTTTACCATCTGTAGAATGATATACTTCTGGGTGAAACTGAATTGCGTATGTTGATTCTCCTTCAATTTTATAAGCAGCATTTTCTACATCGTTTGTGCTTGCTAATAAAGTTCCGTTTGTTGGTAAATTTTTAATAGTATCTGAATGACTCATCCAAACTTGACTTCCTATTGAAATTCCTTTAAGAAAAGCTTCTCCTTCTTTTACAAAAGATAAATTAGCTCTACCATATTCTCTTGTATTTGAAGGTGCTACTAATCCACCAGAAAAGTGAGCTAAGTATTGCGCTCCATAACAAACAGCTAATACAGGTTTTTTACCTCTAATTTCTGCTAAATCTGGATGTAAAACCGCTTCTGAACGAACAGAGTTTGGGCTACCAGAAAGAATTACAGCTTTAAAGTCGTTTAAATTTGTTGGAATTTTGTTATACGGATGAATTTCACAGTAAATGTTCAATTCTCTCACTCGGCGTGCAATAAGTTGTGTGTATTGCGATCCGAAATCTAAAATAAGTACGTTGTGTTGTTGCATACGCAAAAATAGTACTTAGGTTTCAGATTTTAAGTATTTGATTTTAGATTTTTTAAACTTTTTTAATGGCGATAAACAATTGCGTTTATATTCATTCCTGAACCTACAGAAGCAAGGATGATTACATCTCCTTTTTTTACTTCCTGATTTTCTATATTTCCTTTCAAAACCATATCTAATAAAGTAGGTACTGTTGCAACAGAACTGTTTCCTAATTCATGAATAGTCACGGGTGTTATTCCTTGAGGAACGGTTTTTTCAATGAAGTTTATAAAAACGTTTAATGATGGCATCATCCATTTTTTCATTGGCTTGATGGATAAATATTTTTTTAACTTCGTCAATTTCAATACCACTTTTATCTAAAGCAGTTTTCATTGCTTCGGGCACATTTTTTAAGGCAAATTCATAAATTTTACGTCCGTGCATTTTTAAATAACGAACATCTTTATCTAAATTCGGATTAAAAGAGCTTCCAAAAAATAAAAAATAAGCTTCTTCTTTGGTATATGTTTGCGTAGCATGACTTAAAATTCCGTTATTACTTCCTTCTTTTTTTTCTAAAATACAAGCTCCAGCACCATCACTATAAATCATAGAGTCACGATCATACTCATCAACAACTCTTGATAATGTTTCACTACCAATAATTAAACATTTTTTGGCGATACCTGCTTTAATAAATGCTTGTGCCTGAATAACACCTTCAACCCAACCAGGACATCCGAATAAAAGATCGTAAGCAACACAATTCGGGTTCTCTATCTCTAATAAATGTTTTACACGACTCGCTAAACTTGGTAACATATCACTTTGGATTGTACCTTTTTTGACATCACCAAAATTATGAGCAAATATTATATAATCTAAATTTTCAGGATTGATATTAGAATCTTCAATAGCTTTTTTAGCTGCTAAATAACCTAAATCAGAAGATGTATATTCATTCTTGGCATAACGACGCTCTTCAATACCTGTTATTGATTTAAATTTTTCAATAATAACAGCATTATTATTTTTAAAAGAAGTTCCATCAGCATTTAAAAATGAACTTTCTAAAAATTGATTATTTTCTTTTTTGATAGAAGGAATGTATGAACCTGTTCCTGTAATTACTGCTGATGTCATTATAATTTTTTTGATTAAGAATACAAGTAAAGCATTTAAAATTAGATTTAAGCTTTAATGAATGTTCTTTTTTAGATAATTGTAGATTTCTTAAAAAAATAGGGATATAATTAGTTATTATTAATACTAATCTTCTTTTTATTGTTGATATTTAATTACAAGTAAGAACTATCAAATGAAAAAGGTAACAAAGAAAGGAGGGAAGCTGTTTTTACAATTTTACCAATTTCTCCCATAAATAATACTTCTATCGGTTCTTTTTGATTTATTTCATATTCCGATAATGTTTGTCTACAACCTCCACAAGGACCTACAGGTTTGTTTACCGTTAAGTTTTCCGAAGCAGCAGTAATTGCTAATTTTTTTATTTTTATTCCAGGGAATTCCGAACTAACTTTCCAAACACCAACTCTTTCGGCACACATTCCTGATGGATAAGCAGCATTTTCTTGATTATTTCCTAAGATAATTTCACCATTTTCTAATAAAAAAGCAGCACCAACTTTAAATTTTGAATATGGAGCATAAGCTTTTGTTCTTGCTTCAATAGCTTTATTCATTAATAGGGTGTCGTCTTGTGTTAATTCGGCTAGATTTTCATAAACGGTAACAGAAGTTTTTAATTCTAATTTTTCCATAATAAATAGTTTTAGTCAAAAAAAGCAGCCTTTTAAAAGACTGCTTTTATATTATGATATTAAAAAACTAAACTTTAATAATTGTCGTAAAGTTCACCTAAATCAAATGATAAAGAAAAGCGTAATGTGCTTTCTAAAGGATTATTAATTTCTGATGTATTTACTAAATATGATAAATCAATATTAAATGCTTTAGCTTTAAATCCTGTACCTAAGCTTAAAAATTGTCTTTGTCCTTTTTCTTTACTTTCATTGAAAATAACCAGCTCTAAGTGCAAATGCATTATTGTATAAATACTCAGTACCTAATGCCCAAGTTGTTTCTTGAAGCTCTTCACTAAAAGGTCTATCGCTTAAAGAAGTGAACATTCCATCGAACCAACCTCTAGTTGACCCTGGAGTTGAAGGAACTAATAATTTATTAAATTCTAAATTAAGTCCTAATATGTTTTTACTATCGATTATAAAATCAAAACCACCACCTAATTTAGCATTAGTAGGAATAAAATTTTCAGTTCCAGGAGTATACTCTACTTTAGGACCAATATTTGTAATATTAAAACCTAAACGGTAACGACCATTAAAATTCCCATAATTTCTTTCATCTGATTGATAATAACCAGAAACATCAACAGCAAAAGTATTTATAGCACTAATACTATTGTCATCAACATCTAAGTTTGAATTGATGTACTTTAAGCCAATACCCATTGAAAATTTTTCACTTAATTTCATTGAGTAAATACCTGTAATAGCAAATTCACTTGGATTTTTATAACCTAAATTAATAAGCTTATCATCATTACCTAGCTTATTAAGCTCAATTTTTCCAAGAGAAAAATATTTAACATCTACTCCCCAAGCTGCATTTTCTTTAAACCTATTAACATATGAAAGATTTCCAACAAATATATCATTAGTTAAATTACTTAACCAAGGCGTGTAATTTAAACCAACACTTACTTTATTTTTATTGAAAGCGGTTTTAGCAGGGTTATGAAAAATAGAAAAAGCATCTGAAGATGTTGCTACACCTATATCGGCCATACCCCCAGCACGAGCATCAGTTGATATTAATAAAAACGGGGTTGCTGTTGTAATTTGCGTTTTAGTTTGCGCTTTAATTTGAAAGGATAGAAAAGCAATAGACAAAAAAAAGATTAATTTTTTTAATGTAATATTTTGAATTATTTAGTTGAACAAATATAAGGTTTTCTTATAAAAAGTGAATTAATAGGTTTAAGTAAAACGGTAGGTATAATTAATTATTGTAATTTTTTATAAATTCATTTGTAAATGTAATTATTCTCTAATATTTTAAGTTAAAAGTACTCTTGTAATTAGCTAAATAATATTATTTAAAGTTTTATTTTTTATTTTTTTAATATAACTTTAATACTAAATATCAAAAACATTCGTTTCTAATTTTAAGAATAAGTCTGTTTATGTTTCAATTTATATATAAATTAGTTGTTAGGAATAAGAAATATTGTAAATTGCGCCAGCCTTAAAATAGTTAAAAACACATGAAAAGCACGTTAAAATTATTTAGTTTATTGGTTATCACGACATTATTAGTTGCTTCCTGTAAAAGTAATAGTTCAAGTAAATCATCATTAACCGGATGGAACTTTAATGATCCAAATTATGGTGGATACATTAAAGGAGAAGATAAGAAAGGAAAAGAGATCCCCCCAGGAATGACTCACATAGAAGGTGGAAGTTTTACTATGGGATTAGTACAGGATGATGTAATGTTCGATTGGAATACTACACCTCAAAAAATGCACGTTCGTTCTTTTTATATGGATGAAACAGAAGTTACAAATGCTGAATACGGTTTATTTATGCAGTATACAAAAGATGTTTTTCCTCCAGAAGAAGCTCAATTTAAAAATATTTATCAATCTGTTTTACCAGATACTTTAGTTTGGAGAAAAGGATTAGGAAATACGAATTTATTATCAGAAAGTTATTTAAGACACCCTTCTTATGCAGAATACCCTGTAGTAGGTGTTAGTTGGTTACAAGCTAATAAATATTGTAAGTGGCGTACAAATGCTGTGAATTTAAAAATTCTAATGGATAAAGGTGTTATTAAAAATATTTTTAAAGAAGATTCATTAAGTTTTAAAGGTAAAAATAATTTTGATACCGATACTTATTTAACAAATCCATATGCATTGTTTGAAGGTGATTCAACAATTTATAAAAAAGGAATTCCTGTACCAAGAAAAAAAGGAGACCCTAAACCAGATAAAGATAAGTTTTCTGGAAGACAAGTTACTTCATCAGATGGTATTTTAGCTCAGAAATTTAGACTTCCTACTGAAGTTGAATGGGAATATGCTGCAAAAGCAATTTTTGAAAACCGTGAGTATAACAATATCCGTGGTAGAAAAAAATATGCTTGGAACGGTAAATATACTCGTGATAGAGATAAAAGAAGAAGAGGTGACCAATTAGGAAACTTTAAACAAGGAAAAGGAGATTATAGTGGTATTGCAGGTTGGAGTAGTGATGGATCGGATATTCCTAATGCAGCAGCAAGTTATCCTCCAAATGCTTTCGGATTATTTGATATGTCAGGTAACGTTGCAGAATGGGTACAAGATGTATATCGTCCTATAATTGATTCTGAAGCAAATGACTTTAATTATTTTAGAGGAAATATTTTTACTAAGAAATTAATAGATCAGAATGGTAAAGTAGTTATTGTTGGTGATGAATTAGGTGAAATAGAATATGATACTTTAGAAAACGGAAGAATCGTACCAAAAGAATTACCTGGTAGCGTTAAGTTTATTCCTATAACGAAGGAAGATACTTATATGAGAAGAAACTATAATTTAGCAGATAATTCAAGTTTAGGAGATGGAGATCAAGCTTCTTCTAAGGATTATCAATTAGATAAAGATCAATTAGGAGAGATGTCTAGAATGTATAACTCACCTGAAAAACCTGAAGCAGATAGAGATTCTTTAGGTAATGTAGTTGATAACTATAAGTATGATTCAAAAACAAGAGCTACTTTAATTAGTGATAAATCTAGAGTTTACAAAGGTGGTGCTTGGGCAGATAGAGAGTATTGGTTAGATCCAGCTCAAAGAAGATATTTTCCAGAGTATATGGCTACAAACTTTATCGGTTTTAGATGTGCTACTGATAAAATGGGACCAATGATGTTGAATAAACGTAAGACACCTACACCAAAGTATTCAATGAATAAAAGATAAACGATTAAATTTTATATACTAAAACCTCATTGAATTTTCAATGAGGTTTTTTATTTTTACAATATGAAGATAGCAGATTTATATAAATTATATATTCAACATGGTTTAGTTGACACGGATACAAGAAATATCAGAAAAAACACTTTGTTTTTTGCTTTAAAAGGTGATAATTTTAATGGAAATAAATTTGCTAATGATGCATTAAAAAAAGGTGCTAAATTTGCTATTATTGATGAGTCTGAGTTTAAAACTTCTGATGCTATTATTTTGGTTGAAGATGTATTAAAAACACTTCAAGAGTTGGCTAGTTATCATCGTAAAATATTAGCAATTCCTATTATTGCTATAACAGGTAGTAACGGGAAAACAACAACCAAGGAGTTAATTAATACAGTATTATCTTTAAAATATAATACAACAGCTACAAAGGGTAATTTAAATAACCATATAGGAGTGCCATTAACACTATTATCGATGACGAAAGCTACCGAAATAGGAATTGTTGAAATGGGTGCAAATCACCTTAATGAAATTGCTTTTTTATCAAAAATGATAAATCCAGATTACGGGTATATTACTAACTTTGGAAGTGCACATTTAGAAGGTTTTGGTTCTTTAGAAGGTGTTGTAAAGGCAAAATCAGAGTTGTATGATTATTTAATTAAAAATAATAAAAAGGTTTTCGTAAATTCAAAAGATGCTATTCAGATAGAAAAAACTAAAAATGCTTCGATAATTTTATTTGAAGATTCACTTATTCTTCTTGATGCAAGTCCGTTTGTGAAATTATCATTTAAATCGATACAAATAGCGACAAATTTAATTGGAACATATAATTTTTCGAATATATGTGCTGCTATTACTATTGGTACTTTTTTTAATGTTCCTGTAAAAAAAATTAAAGAATCTCTTGAAAACTATTTTCCTTCAAATAATCGGTCACAAGTAATTGATACTGATTGTAATAAAATAATACTTGATGCATATAATGCAAATCCAACAAGTATGGAAGCTGCATTAGAAAGCTTTAAAGTATTTAGTGCTAATTCTAAAGTAATTATTCTTGGTGATATGTTTGAATTAGGTGAATATAGTGATAAGGAACATCAATCGATTGTTGATTTAGCTACAAGTTTTAATTTTGATAAATTATTTTTTGTAGGTGAAAATTTTTATAAAACAGAAAATAAACACTTTATGTTTAAGACTTTTGATGACTTAAAGAACTATTTGCAAGAAAATCCTTTAAATAAAAAATCTATTTTGATTAAAGGGTCAAGAGGTATGGCTTTGGAAAGAGTAGTGAAATTTTGTTAAAAATATATTGACTAAAACCAAATTATACTATTTTTTAGAACAATAAAAAGCAGATGATATATTTATATATCATCTGCTTTTTATTGTTACCAGATAGTTTCAATAAACTAGACTTAAAATATTTTTTTTAGATAAATTTTTAACCTTTTGTAATATCTAATTTTTCGTAAACTGAATTTTTTGATTTGTATTCAGGAACAATATATTTAATAAGTTGTACTGTTTTTTGATTATTATGTTCTTTATTCGCAATACATAAATCTGATATTTTATTACTAATAACTAATGTATCTAGTTTTTGGTTTTTAGCAATCATTATCTTTTCACGGTAGGTTGGTGTTGTATTTTCTCCATTTGCTAAAAGCTCTTCATATAATTTTTCACCAGGTCTTAATCCAGTTATTTTTATATCAATATCTTCTGGAAAATTTAATCCTGATAAATGAATCATTCTTTTAGCAATTTCATAGATTTTTACAGAATTACCCATATCAAAAATATAAATTTCCCCACCATTACCCATTGTACCTGCTTCAAGTACTAAACAACAAGCTTCAGGTATGGTCATAAAATAACGTGTAATATCTTTATGAGTAACAGTTAAAGGTCCACCATTTTCAATTTGACGTTTAAAAAGAGGAATAACAGAACCGTTAGAACCTAAAACATTTCCAAATCTTGTAATTGTAAATTTTGTTGTGTGATTTTCAGAATGACTTAAACAACTGATGTACATTTCTGCAACTCTTTTAGTAGCACCCATAACATTTGTCGGGTTTACTGCCTTGTCTGTTGATACCATTACAAAACGCTCAACATTATATTTTATTGATAAATCAGCAATATTTTTTGTACCTGCAATATTTATTTTAACAGCTTCATAAGGACTTGTTTCCATTAAAGGGACATGTTTATAAGCAGCAGCATGAAAAACTTTTTGAGGTTTATGTTGTTTAAAAATTTCTGAGATTCTTTTTTCATCTCTTACATCGGCAACTATAAATGTAATATTTTTTCTGTTTTCTTGAAGAAGTTCTTGTTGAAGATCATACAAGGCTGATTCCGCCTGATCAATCAGTACTAAATGTTTATGTTTATATAAACTAAGTTGTCTTGAAATTTCAGAACCAATAGATCCAGCAGCTCCAGTAACTAAAATAACTTTGTCATTTACATCTCTTTGAACTATAGGATTGTCTATTGAAATAGGTTTCCTATCTAATAAGTCATCTATTTTAATGCTTTTAATTTGATTTGCTTCTAAATCTCCATCAATCCATTTTGAAAGTGGAGGTATAATTTTAACTTTAACACCTAAATCTAACAATCTATCAGTAAGGTAAAGTAGTTTTTCAGATTTTATATTTTGGATAGAAATAATAACTTCATCAATTTCTTTGCTTTCGATGAATTCTTTATTGATAGTTGTACTATTATAAATACGAATTCTATCTATTTTTTTTCCAGTCTTTTTTTCATTATCATCAATAAAACCTAATACTTCATATTTGTTTTCGGTATCTCTATTTAAAGCACCGTAGGTTATTAATCCAGAATTTCCAGCTCCATAAACTAATACATTTGTAATCGTTTTTAACTCTGTAGATATTATTTCAAAAAAAGCTTTAAATACATAGCGACTAATAATTAAAACTAAAATAGAAATTAAATAATGAATAATTACAATCGATTTAGGAATTGTAAAACTTGGAATAATATTAAACGTATTATTTATTAAAACAATACTAATAGTTATCATTGAAAGTAAAGTAACACCAATAAAAACGTTAAAAGCATCGCGTGTACCTGTATGTCTTACAATACCGCGGTAAGATCCAACGGTAAGAAAGCTTATTAGTGCTATAAATGATATAAAAGGGACTTGATAATATAAGTTATTAAGATCAAAATTTAAACTAGCGTTAAAACGAACAGTATATGCTAAAATAAAAGATATACAGACCAAAAGTATATCTACAATTAAAACAACCCATCGAGAAGCATATTTTTCAAAAGCTTTTAAAGCTATTTTTTTTAGCATAATTTTTTTAATTTCAAAAGTACAAAATATTAAACAAAACTTAAATTTTCTTCATTTGTTGTTTCATCATTTGCATTTGTTCTTTAAGCATACCGTGCTTATCTAATTTTTTTGCTTCCGCCATTAAAATAGTAGCTTCCCTTTTTCTACGCTTAGTCATTGCTATTCCTGCTAATTGTAGTTTTGCCATAGCTAAATCATGATCCATTGCTAAACCAAGTTTTACTGCTTTTTTTAAGAATTTTTCAGCTTGAGTTATATTTGTTTGACTTAACATGATTCCATGTAAGTAATTATAATAACCTTCTTGTTTTGGAATTAATGCTGTAGCTGGGTCTTTAATACGATCTAACCATTTTTTAGTTCCTTCAAAATTTTGTTTACGCAATTCCATAAAGGCAAGTAAAATAAATTCGTTTTTAAAATAGAAAAATACGAAAATACCCGCTAGTAAAAGAATTGAAATTCCATTCATTATATGAATTTGAGAAAATTCATAAATAGCCCATAATGATATTAATCCAGCTATAATTAGTTTTATGTTTTTATTGAACATGTTTTTTTCTTTTTAATCTACGCACAAAAGTACATTTTTCTGTTAAAATAATTACTGAGTTTATTTTTTATAAAACTTTTTATATTTAAGCCAAGCAAGTGTCCCAAGAATAAAAACAAAACCAACTGAGTAATATGCTGAAGCAGGTGTAATTACCTTGTCTCCGCTTGCGTATGAATGTAATCCTGATAAGTAAAAATTTACACCAAAATAGGTCATCATTATAGAAGCATAAGCTAATATAGACCATAAATTGAAGGTGAATCGACTTCTTAATCCAGGAATTAAACGCATATGTAACACAAAAGAATATACCATTATTGATACTAAAGCCCATGTTTCTTTAGGATCCCATCCCCAATAACGACCCCAACTTTCGTTAGCCCACATACCACCTAAAAAGTTACCTATAACAAGCATAATTAAACCTACGGTTATTGCCATTTCGTTAATTATAGTTAATTCTTTTAAATGAAGATTCATTTTAGCTTTATTCTTTTTGTTTGTGAAAACTATTAAGAATAAAGAGAAAATCCCTAAAATCATTCCTAAAGAAAAAGGACCGTAACTCGCTACAATAATTGATACGTGTACATATAACCACCAAGAATTTAAAACAGGTACTAAATTTGCAATTTCAGGATCTAACCAGTTTTGATGTGCAAAAAATAGAATTATCGCTGTTAAAAATGTTGTTGCAGCAATAGTTAAAGATGAATTTTTCCCTAACAATAAACCAAATAACATTGTTGCAAGCCCTACGAATATAATCGATTCATAAGCATTACTCCAAGGTGCATTTCCACTAATATGCCATCTAGAAGCTAATCCTAAAACATGCGCGATAAACAGTATAATTACAATACCAATTAAACCTTTTACTACATAGTTAATCCAAGGTTTATTATTAAATATTTGAAAAAATACAAATACAATCATTAATAAACTTACGTATCCGTAATATTTAGAAAGTTTAACAAATATATTTACTTCATTATAGGCAATTTCTAATTTAATTCTATCATCAGAAGGAATAACTTCAGATCCAAATTTTCTTTGAAATTTTTTAATTCCGTCTAAAATTTTATTAGTTTCTGTATAATTACCAGTTTTTTTAGATTCTTGTAATAATTGAAAATAAACAGGTAAAGATTGTCTTACAAAAACAGAATCTGTTCCTTTAAAGTTTGCTTCTGATGTTTCAGGTTGTGAAACCCATTTATTTTCATCATTATTAGGTATAGGATAGATTCTTAAAATTCCACCACCTAAAGCTTGAGAAAGTAACCAAACTCTACGTTCTATTTTTACAACATCTTTTTCAAATTTACTTTGAATTCTTTTCTTTTGAGCTTCAACAACTAAATTACTAATTTTTGAAGTACCATTACGATCATAAAAATCAATAAAACGGGCATATACAGCTTTTTCTGAAACACCTAATATTTCACGAATTTTGGTATTTCCTTCTTCTAGATAAACAAAAGGAACATTTAACCAAAACATTGGAGATTCTGTAATTGATACTAAAATTTGACTAGGTGTTAAGTCTTTAAAGTTATTTGTATGTGCTACCTTTCTAACTAATTCAGATGCAAATGTGTGTGCGGGTTTCATACGTCCGCCAGTATCTTGTATTACTAATTCACTAAATAAAGCGGCATGTTCTTTATTAACTACTGATTTTTGTAAAATAGAATCTATTTGAGCTTCAGATATTTCTTGCGGTGCTGATGTTTTATGTTGAGAAAAACTTAAAGAAGCTGTTAATAATAGTAAAACTGAAAGCATTGTTTTCTTTTTTCTTATCTTTTCTAATGAATTTTTTAAATGATCAAAACGTGTATTTTTAACAAATAATGAGGCAATTAAACCAAAAAACAATAAGAAGTAACCAATATATGTAACCCAAGTACCTATAAAATCATGATTTATAGATAAGTGAGTTTGTTCTTTATCGCCTTCAATTTTATAACTAGATTGAAATAATTTGTATCCTTTATAGTCTAAAATATTATTCATAAAAATTCTAAAATCAAAAGTTTCTTTTTTATCTATAATAGTAACTTCACTTGCAAATGAAGCTGCATTTTCTGAACCAGGATATTTTTCTAATTGAAAATCATTTAATTTTACACTAAACGGTGTTTTACGTTGCTTAGAACCATACCAAGCTCTAAAGTTTAAACCATCAATACTAAATTGTTCTTTTCCTTCTACATTAAAACTTCCACCAGTTAAATTAATGCGTTCTGTTTTTCCATTAAAAGTGACATCAAAAATAACCATGTCAAATTTTTGATCATTTTTTTCTCCTCTAAGGATTTTCATTTCTCCTTTAACAGGTGGTTCAGGAACCACAAACGGAAGCCCTGAAACTTGATATAAAGAACGAAGATTAAAATTTTGAACAGTATCTTTTTTTACGAATCCTTTTCTTTGAGTAGCCATTACTTGATAGTTACCCGCAGCTTTAGTTTGTATTTTTAAAGAGTCATTTTGCTTAAATATATTAATATTAGCACCATCTTCTTTTGCATCAAACCCAACTAAAATATTATGAATATTTTGAATAGTACCTCTTTTAATATAGTGTTCATGTCTGCTTCCGCTAGAACTTTCTACAAACTTAAGATGTTCAATACCATTTTCATCTTCAACTAATTTTTCTTCAGCCCAAGGAATATAATCAACAAGATTGAAGTTTATTTTGTAATTTTCACTATCTTTTTTAGGTTGAAAATATTCTGTAAAATTTGCAGAATTACTTCCTAAAGCTGATAATAATAATTTATTATTTGTTTCTTTTTGAAACTCATTATTATCAATAACTACGTTTAAATAATTGATATCAGATAAAAAAGTATTGGTAGTTTCTCCTTCATCAATAATCATTAAACCTTCAAAACTAATATAACGGGTAATTCCTGCACCAATTAAAATCAATAAAAAAGAGATGTGAAATAATAATACCGACCATTTTTCTTTTTTATATAAACGATATCTAAAAATATTACCAAAAAAATTGACAACAAAAAAGAGCATAATTAATTCAAACCACCAAGTATTGTAAATTAAAGCTTTAGAGGTTTGTGTTCCAAAGTCATTTTCTATAAAAGTTGCGACTCCCATGGCTACGGCAAATATTAAAAATAATACAGCCGTTAAGCGGGTAGAGTAAAGAATGTCAAAGATTTTTTTCATCTGTAAATCTGCTAAGTATAAAACTGTGCAAATTTACGTATTAATGCGTTAATATGTTTAAGATTTTAATCATTTTTAAAGAAAGAAAACGTTAAAATAAAAAGGATTATAAACCTATTTTTTCGCCCATTTTAACGAAAGTTTCAATACGTTTTTTGGTGTTTTTTAAAATATCGGCATCTATTTTTAAGTTCTTTTTATCAACAATTATAACAATAGTAGATCCTCCAAAAGCAAAATAACCCATTTCATCACCTTTTTTTACAGGTGAATTTGGTGTATATGTATCTATAATACTTCCAACCATTGTAGCACCAACAGGGGCTACAATAATATCTCCTTTTACTTCGGATGATAAAATGCAGTATTCTCGTTTGTTTTCGCAAAAAACTTTTGTAAAGTTAGATGCTAGGGCATAGGGCGAAACTGAAAAATAATCTCCTTTTATTTTGGTCATTTTTGAAGGAGTTCCTTTAAACGGAAAATGATATCGATGATAATCATTTGGCGCTAATCTTAAAATAATTAACGATGAATTTTTATGCTTTTCGGCTAAAGCATCATTTCCTAAAAATTCTTTTAGTGTAAATTGTCGTCCTTTTACAAAAAACTTATCAATATCAGCAATGTTTTCAAAAGCCAACATTTTTCCATCTCCAGGAGAAACAAATCCGTTTTCAATAGGACGTGCGCCTCGTTTTAGTTTTCTGTAGAAAAAATCATTAAAAGAAACATAATCTTTTATTGGTTTTTGAGCTTCATTCATATCGATGCCTAATTCCTTTACAAAACCTTCAATTTTAGTAATTGAATTGGGTTTATCCATTCGTTTTCCATACCAAGAAGATAAAAATTTACGTTTTGCAATTGGTAAAAGTGCCATTTTACCAAATGGATTATTGTATAATAAATTTAAAAAACCTTCACCTGGTGGTGTTTCGGTAATTTTATTTCCTGATTTTCTGTCGATGAATTGTATTTTCATAATTTTATTCTTCTATACTATCAATTAAAATAGTTAACATTTCAATAGCGGCTTGTGCAATTTTAGTACCTGTACCAAAAATACCAACAGCCCCTGCGTCGAATAAGAATTGATAATCCTGTGCGGGAATTACGCCCCCAACAATAACCATAATATCTTCACGACCGTATTTTTTTAGTTCTTCAATTACTTGAGGCACTAATGTTTTATGTCCTGCAGCTAATGATGAAATTCCTAAAATATGAACATCATTTTCAATAGCTTGCTTTGTTGCTTCTTGTGGAGTTTGAAATAAAGGACCAATATCGACATCAAAACCTAAGTCAGCATAGCCTGTTGCAACTACTTTTGCACCTCTGTCATGACCATCTTGTCCTAATTTGGTAATCATTATTCGAGGTCTTCTTCCTTCTAATTTTGCGAATTTATCGGCAAATTCAGATGCTTTTTTAAATAATTTGTCGTCTTTTATTTCTTTACTATACACACCTGAAATAGTTTTATGTACTGCTTTATGTCGTCCGAAAATACTTTCTAAGGCATCAGAAATTTCACCTAAAGTAGCTCTGTTTCTGGCTGCTTTTATTGCTAAATTTAATAAATTACCTTTTTTTGATTTTGCACATTCAGTTAAATCTGCTAAAGATTTTTTTACTTTAATTTGATTTCTTTTCGATTTTAAATCATTTAATCTCTCTATTTGAGATAATCTTACAGATTCATTATCAATCTCTAAAATTGACAAATGATCTTCTTTTTCTAACGGATATTTATTAACACCAATAATTACATCTTGAGCACTGTCTATTTTTGCTTGTTTTTTAGCGGCAGCTTCTTCAATACGCATTTTAGGAATTCCTTTTTCAATGGCTTTTGTCACGCCACCTAACTCTTCAATTTCTTGAATTAATTCCCAAGCTTTATTACTAATATCTTCGGTTAGTTGTTCTAGGTGATAGCTTCCAGCCCAAGGGTCAACTGTTTTTGTAATGTATGTTTCTTCTTGTAAAAATATTTGAGTATTTCGTGCAATACGTGCTGAAAAATCGGTAGGCAAAGAAATCGCTTCATCTAAAGCATTTGTGTGTAAACTTTGTGTTCCTCCAAATACAGCAGCCATCGCTTCTGTTGTTGTACGGGTTATATTATTAAACGGATCTTGTGCTGTTAAAGACCATCCGCTTGTTTGACAATGTGTTCTTAATACTAATGATTTTGGGTTTTTAGGATTAAATTGTTGTACAATTTTAGCCCATAACATTCTTGCAGCACGCATTTTTGCTATTTCTGTAAAATGATTCATTCCTATTCCCCAGAAAAAAGATAATCTTGGTGCAAAAGTATCAATATCCATACCTGTTTCTAAACCTTTTCGGATGTAATCTAATCCATCGGCTAAAGTATATGCTAATTCAATTTCAGCACTTGCACCTGCTTCTTGCATATGATAACCAGAAATAGAAATAGAATTATATTTTGGCATATTTTCAGATGTATATTTGAAAATATCTGCAATAATTTTCAATGGATGGGCTAGGAGGATAAATGTATGTATTACGCACCATAAACTCCTTTAAAATATCATTTTGAATAGTTCCTGATAATAATTCAGGAGCAACACCTTGCTCTTCTGCAGCTACAATATAAAATGCTAGAATAGGTAAAACAGCACCATTCATAGTCATTGAAACAGACATTTTATCTAAAGGAATTTGATCGAATAGAATTTTCATGCCTTCTACCGAATCAATAGCTACACCTGCTTTACCAACATCAGCCTGTACACGTTCATGATCTGAATCATAGCCACGATGTGTAGCTAAATCAAAAGCAACAGAAAGTCCTTTTTGACCTGCTGCTAAATTTTTCCTGTAAAAGTCATTGCTTTCTTTTGCTGTAGAAAATCCTGCGTATTGACGAATAGTCCAAGGTCTTCGAACATACATTGTTGCGTAAGGACCTCGTAAATAAGGTGCAATACCTGCTATAAAACCTTCATGTTGCTTATTTTCAACAGTTGATTTTTTGTTTACATTTAATTGTATGTTTGATAGGTCTTTTCTACTCATTGTGATCAACTCTATTTAAAATAGCATAGTAAAATTCAAAAGCTATAAAAGTTTTTAAAGTATTATTTTTAAAACGTTCTTCTTTAAAATTTAAAAAAGCATAAACTGTTGTGTAAGGGGAGGTATCAGTTACTTCTCTAAGAGTCGTAACTATATTTTTTAAATTTTTGTTTTCACTACTATTTATAAGTTGTTTAGAATATTCATCAAAATAGTTAACACAAATAATGTCATCTGTTAGCTTTAATCTTTTATGATATTTTTTTGTTGCCTCATTAAGATTATTATAATCTATAATTATTCGATTTTCAGCGAGAGATCGTTTTCTTTTCTCTTTAATTGTAATCCAAATATAATTGGTTAATTCTTTTTTTGAAAGACTTAATAATTCTAATTCTTCTATCGAAGTTATTGCTGTTAAATTTTCTTTTTGATAAGATAGATCTTTTATATATTTTGAATAAGCAATATGTGACTTTTCTTTATCAATATTGTAATATTTACATATCTGATCTTCAAACGAAGAAACCATAGCTGTAATTAACCCATTATTTCTATTTGTAAACGGATTTTGTGCTATTAATACTTGAGTTATAAAAACCAAAAAAAATATGATTAAGTTTTTTCTACTCATTTTCTAACCTTTTTAGCTCTAACTTTTCAGTTAGTCTTTTTTGAATAATAGGAAGAATAAGTGTTTTATCATTTCTGATTTTTATAAAAGGATAAAGAGATAATTTATTACTCATTAAATCTTTATTGTTTTGTATTTTATTAGAACCCACTAAAACTAATTCGCCAGCATCAAATTTTGCTTGTTCTTTATCCGAAGAATCTTTAATTTTTCGTTGAATATTACCTTCTTTCAATTGTTTTAAAAAACCGCCACCTTTTTCGATTGTTTTAAATACGATTAAGGCATTTTGTGCTAGTTGTTTGGTAATTGATTCAATATAATAAGTACCATCAGCAAAGTTTTGAGCATCAGATAATTCACATTCCTGTTGTAAAATTAAAAGTTGATTTCTTGAAATTCGTTCTCCAAATTCATTAGAATGATGAAAAATATCATCATAAGAAATATTACTGATAGTATCAGCACCTCCTAAAATTGCGCTCATACATTCTGATGTTGTACGAAGTATATTTACATTATAATCGTATAATGTTTTATTTCTTGATGTTGGTTTTACAAATAAATGTGCCTTATTATTAGTAATATCGTACTCTTTTAAAAGTGCAGCCCATAAAATTCGGAAAGCTCTAAGTTTTGCTATTTCAAAAAAATAATTACTTCCTACTGAAAAGTTAAAATGAATTTGATGTGCTATTTTATTTCCGAAATAATTTAAATATTCATTAGCATGTGCAAGGGTGTAAGCTAATTGTTGCGTGCTATTTGCACCCGCATTTTGATATATAGAAGTGTTAATACAAATAGCATTATCAGCACTTTCTATTATTTTTTTAAGTTCTTTAATTCCGTTACTAGAATTGCTAAACCAATTTCCTGTACTTGCTAAATTACCAATAAGATCAATATTAAAATAACAATTTTTTGAGTTTACAAATTTTGAAATTTCAATAATAAAATCAGGAGTTAAAAATTTAAAATTAAAGTAAAGTAAGGTGTTTTTTATATCGATATTTTTTAAAAGTGCTTTGTAATCAAAAGGAGTTTTCGCTTTAAACTCGATTGCTTTAGCACCTCTTTTTAAAGAGTCAATAGCAAAATAATTTGCTTTTTCTGCTTCTTCAATATAAATAGATTGACAAATAGTAAATCCTTTTTCAGGGGCATTTGTACTTATATTTGTTTGGTCTTCTTTAGTATAAAAGGGTTTAACGGTAATTCCTTCATCGGTTTTCCAGAGTAGCGTGTCATTATAGTCATCGCCTTTAAGGTCAACTTGAATTTTCTGCTTCCATTGAGCAGCGCTAATTTCTTGAAAATCGTTAAATAAATAATCACTCATTATTTGGGTATCGTATCAAATTCTATAATATAAATATCTTCATTTTCCTTTTTCATCAAGTATCTTTCACGAGCGTAACGTTGTAGTTGAATAGGTGTTTGAAGTTTTTCAATAGTTTTTTTATCTTTTTTGATTTTTTCTTCATGATATTCTATCCAAACTTCTAGTTTATCAATTTCTTTATTAAACTCTCTATGTGTAAGGTAAGAATTTTCATCAAAAAAAAGCATCCAAATAACAAATACAGTTAAAATAATTACATAAATATTTGTTGCTATTTTAAAAGGTAGTTTATTTTTTATCGATCTTAAGTTCATAATTATAGACGATTACTAATTACAGTTCTAACAATATCGATAGCTACAGTATTATATTTATCATTAGGAATAATAATATCTGCATATGTTTTTGTAGGTTCAATAAATTGTTGATGCATTGGTTTGAGTGTATCTTGATATCTACTTAAAACTTCATCAATATCTCTTCCTCTTTCTTTGATGTCTCTACGAATACGTCTTATTAAACGTTCGTCAGCATCAGCATGTACAAAAATTTTTATATCACAAAGATTTCTTAGTTCTTTACTGTTAAATATTAAAATTCCTTCAATAATAATTACTTTTTTAGGAAGTGTTTTTATAGTGTCATTAGTTCTGTTATGAGTTTCAAAAGAATAAATTGGTTGTTGAATAGTTTTATTATTCTTTAAATCTTTTAGATGAGTTACAAGTAAATTGAAATCTATAGATTTAGGGTGATCGAAGTTTATTTTTGCACGTTCTTCATAGTTTAAATTATCTGTTTTACTATAATAAGAATCTTGTGAGAGTAGGCAAACTTCGTTTTTAGGGAGTTCGTTTATTATTTGGTTTACAACGGTTGTTTTTCCACTACCAGTTCCGCCAGCTATACCTATTATAAATATATTCTTCATGTAGTTTTTTTAAAATCTATGATGAAAGCAAATTTAGTAAAATAACTGCATAAAAAAAGTGTTAACTTTTCAGTTAACACTTTTTGAGCCAATGGAGGGACTCGAACCCACGACCTGCTGATTACAAATCAGCTGCTCTAGCCAGCTGAGCTACATCGGCTTGTATGCCTTAAAGACACTGCAAATATATATCCTTTTTAAGAAGTGACAAAATTTTTTTTCACTTTTTTTCACTTTTTTTAAATAAATTTAGTTAACTTACTAGTTTTTAAAATTTTATATTTTTAAGAAAAATGAATATTTTTTATTTTTTTATAAGGAAATGATATTTTTCACTTCTTTTTTTGAATTTAAGAAATCATTAACCTCATGTAAAAATAGAATTTAATAAAGAATTCGTTATTAAAACAAAAAAGCTCTAGTTTTTAGCTAGAACTTTTTTCAAAAATAAATATTATTAAGAATAATATTTTAAAAAATATTATCCTATATATACGGTAAACAAAATTTGTTTACTGTTGTAATAAATTTAAGCAGTTAAAGGTTTTCCTTTTAATCGTTTTTCAATTCTTTGTTTTACTACTGTTAATCGTTTCATAGCATCCATTAAGGCACTATCTTTCGTTTCTTTATATACTTCGTTTATTTCTAGTATTAAAGATTTTACTTCTCTTGAAGCTAATATTCTATCACTAGTAGTAATAAATTTGAATTTTCTGTGTTCAAATTCGTCTGCTTTACTAATTAATTCTGAATTCATAAAATACCTACTTATGTTTAATTAAATTATCCTTTAAATTTTAGTCTGGTAATTGATTTTTGGTTTTATACAAAAGGGTCAAAACATAAAATAAAATGGGCGACAAATATATCTAATCTTTTTGTAATCTATAATAAAAACATCAAATTGTTTTATTTATTTATAAAATTTATTTATATAGTTCATTAAAATTTAATTTCCCACTTTCATCAATTAATAGATGTAATTTCTTAAGTTAAATATAGTAAATATTTATGTAAACGCCAAGTTTATTAGTGAAATTTTAACATAATACCGTTGTTTTCTTGTTAATATTGTGTGTTATTTGATTAAATAACTATGAATAAAGCATTTTAAAGATGTGTTAGTTTATTTTTTTATGTAAAACATCTAATAATTTGTTTAAAATTATAAATTCCATGAAAAATATTTTGTTATTAATTTTTATATTAACCCTTTGCTCCTGTATAGATAAAGGGAAAAGAACTGTTTTTGGTGATTCAGATTATCAAAAGGAATTGAACGCTACTTTTAAAGATGCTTCAAAATCTCCCTTAACAAAAAAAGGATTAAAAAAATTTAAAGGATTAGATTTTTTCCCTATTCTAGCTAAATATAAGGTTGTTGCAAAAATAATTAAAACAGCAGATGCACCTACTTTTAGTTTTCCGACAACTACAGATAGGGTCGTGATGTATAAAAAATATGGTGTAGTTTATTTTTCTATTGATAAAAAAGATTTTGAGTTAGCTATTTATCAAGAGGAAAACCCGAAACTTACGTATATGAATAACTTGTTTTTACCATTTTTAGATAAAACAAACGGTAAAACTAGTTATGAAGGTGGTCGTTTTATAGATGTTTTAACAACAGATGAAACCGAAAACGGAACAATTATTATTGATTTTAACGAAGCTTATAATCCTTATTGTGTATATAGTAATAGATATTCGTGCCCTATTACTCCAAGAGAAAATTATTTAGATATTGAAATTAAAGCTGGAGTAATGGCTTATAAAAAATAATTTTAATAAGCCTGTATTTTAAAATACAGGCTTGTTTTTATCTTGTAGGAGGATGTAAACCTTCTTTTATATCTTCTGCGATTGCTTCTTCTAAAGATATTAAATGAGTTTCTCTAACTTTTAATTTTGTAGCAGTGTGTGCTTTTGGGTTTAATTTTGAAAACATTTTAGCAATTTTAATTGCAGTTGGTAATAAATGATTTTCAGGAACTACTTTATCTAAAAAACCTGCTGTAACTGCATTTTCTGGAGAATACATTTCTGCATTATTTACACTACGGTTAACATAAGTAGGAGTTAAGCGTCCTTTTGCCAATTGGATACCTGCATTATGCATTGCCATTCCTATCATAACTTCATTAAAACCTATCTTAAAATCACCTTCTGTACCAATTCTATAATCTGAAGAAAGTAATAAAAAAGCTCCTTTTGCAATTGCATGACCCGTACAGGCTACAATTATCGGATAAGGAAAAGATAACATTCTGTGTGATAATCGAGATCCTTTAGTTACCAGTTCTAAGGCTGACTCTGCTGATGTTGTCACGCTTTTTAAATCATATCCAGCTGAAAAAACACCTGGTTGACCTGTTAAAATGACTACTTTTTTTTCTTGTTCAGCTTTATCTAATAATAGATTTAACGAATCAATTACTTCGTGAGATATTGCATTTACTTTTCCGTTGTTAAGCGTAATAATTACGTAATTTTCTGCGGATGTGTATTGTGTTAATTCATTCATTATTTAAATAAATTTAGTTAGAAATATTCCTGTAAAAACGGCTAAAAAACCTAAAGTAAAACTAGCAATCGTATAAAAGGCAAATGTTGTGAAATCGCCAGATTTTAAAAAAGCATGATTTTCATAAGCAAAGCTTGAAAAAGTAGTAAAACCTCCACAAAATCCCGTTGCTATTAATAAGGTATGGTTTTGAGTTATAGCTTCATTTTTAGCTGCCAAACCTAATATTATGCCAATAATTAGACTACCTAATATATTAGCTGTAAAAGTACCATAAGGAATTCCTGTTTGTTGATTATTTAAAAGTTTTCCTATTAAAAACCTTAAAACACTTCCAAATCCACCTCCTATAAAAACGAGTAATAGTTGTTTCATATACTTGCTAAAATAATAAAACCTCACTGAAATAATGAGGTTTTGTATTTTTAAAATGTAGGATATTATTATTTTAAAGTAACATCATCTGCATCTGTCCAATTCCATTTACCAACAATTATTCCTTTTTCAACGGTAACAATCCCAGGGTTTGCTCTGATTACTGTTTTTAAAGCAGTTTCATCACAAAAACCAAAAGTATAAGGTAGGTTAAATTCTTTTTGAGTTGCTGCTAAGTTTTCAATATAAGAAGCTGATAATACATAAACTTCATAACCTTTAGCTTTGGCATTTGCAGCTACTTTTGCTATTGCTGTAATTCCTTCTTTTTCAGTTTTATCAAAATTATACATTAAAAGAAGCATTGCTTTTTCTTTAGCTAACATACTTTCAAGTAAATCTCCATCATCTGTTTCAATCATAAAATCATGAATTGGAGGTATTTCATCACTATCATCTTTGTACTTCATACCTTCAGCAATATCAGTGCCTATAGCGTAGGCTCTAAAATCAATAATAGGTAAATGATTTAAAACATGATATACAACAGCCAGTGAAAGTAATACAGATATATAAGTTGTTACAGCACTTATTTTATTAGAAATAATAGGCTTTATGTATTTTAATCCAACAATTAAAATAACGATAAAAACCATAAAGACCACATTTTTATAAAAAGTTTCTTTAGGAGTTAGTTTTAAAGCATCACCAAAACACCCACAATCTGTTACTTTGTTATAGGTATATGAATACCAAGTTAAAAATAAGAAAACTAAATTTAGGCTAAACAAGCTCCAAACTGTAAGTTTAGGTTTGTAGCCAACTAAAAGCATTACACCTAAAACTAATTCAACAACAATTAATAGAATAGAAAAAGGTAATGTATAAGGAATTAAAAATTCCATATTTAATACGCCTTCACTAAAATATTCTTGAAATTTATATTGAGAACCTATAGGATCTACGAGTTTTACAAATCCTGAATAAATAAATAAAAGACCAACTAATATTCTTGAAATATGTGTTAAAAGTTTTAAAATCATGCTTAAAGTTTTTAGGTTAATTATCTAGTTTTGAGTGATGAATTAATGCAAAAATAGCATAATTAATCATGTCTTGGTAATTTGCATCAATTCCTTCAGAAACCAAAGTTTTTCCGTGATTATCTTCAATTTGTTTTACGCGAAGTAATTTTTGAAGAATTAAATCAGTTAAAGATGAAATTCGCATTTCTCTCCAAGCTTCTCCATAATCATGGTTTTTATTTTCCATTAATTCTTTGGTGATTTTTACATGTTTATCATATAAAATGGTTGCCTGATTGGTATTTAAATCTGGTTGTTCAATAACACCTAATTCTAATTGAATTAACGCCATTATTGAATAATTAATGATACCTATAAATTCTGGTTTTTCGCCTTCATCTACTTTACGTTCAGTATTTTCTTGTAATTGACGGATGCGTTGCGCTTTAATAAATAGTTGATCGGTTAATGATGGAAGCCTTAAAATTCTCCAAGCACTTCCGTAATCACTCATTTTTTTGATAAACAAACTTCTACATTCTTCTATAACGGCATCATATTGTTTGGAGGTGTTCTGCATCTTTTTTATTTAAAAGTAATCCATCAAAAGTAGTAAATATTACAAGCTTTTCATTTATTTTTACTTTGAAATTTATGATTTATAATGATGACTATTAATTGCAAAGGAAATTTAATTGACCTCACGACTCCTAAAGTAATGGGGATTTTAAATGTAACTCCCGATTCTTTTTTTGATGGCGGAAAGTATAAAAATGAAAATGATATTCTTAGTCAAACAGCTAAGATGCTAAATGATGGCGCTACTTTTATTGATATAGGCGCATATTCTTCAAAACCAGGAGCAAAAGAGGTATCCGAAGCAGAAGAAATCCAACGAATTATACCTGTAATAGAACTATTAGTACGTAATTTTCCTGAGATAATTATTTCTGTAGATTCTTTTAGAAGTGAAGTTGTAAAACAATCAATAGAAGCAGGAGCTGCACTTGTAAATGATATTTCTGGTGGAGTTTTAGACGCCAATATGTTTGATGTTGTTGCTAAATTACAAGTGCCTTATATTATGATGCACATGCAAGGAACGCCTCAAAATATGCAATTAAATCCTATTTATGATGATGTAGTAAAAGAAGTAATTTTATTTTTCGCATCACAATTAGTTAAACTTCGTGAATTAAAAGTAAACGATGTTATTATTGATGTAGGTTTTGGATTTGGAAAAACTACCGAACATAATTATGAATTATTAAAAAAATTATCATTGTTCGAAAGTTTAGAAGTGCCTATTTTAACTGGCGTTTCTAGAAAATCGATGTTATATAAATTATTAGATATTTCACCACAAAAAGCATTAAACGCAACAACCGTGGCAAATACAATCGCTTTGTTAAATGGAACGAGTATTTTAAGAGTTCAATGATGTAAAAGAGGCTGTAGAAGCAGTGAAAATTGTAAATCAGTTATCATAAAATGATTGAATTTACTAAAAAACCAATGTAATTAATGAACTTAGATTTTATTGATTTTTCGTTTCTTGATTTGCTAGATATTATTTTAGTAGCTGTCTTATTGTATTATATCTATAAATTATTAAAAGGAACTGTTGCTATAAATATTGTAATTGGTATCACCTTTATTTTTCTAATTTGGAAAGTAACTCAAGCGCTTAATATGGAAATGTTGAGTGGTATTTTAGGATATTTATTATCAGGAGGAGTTATCGCTTTGATTATTGTTTTTCAGCAAGAAATTAGAAAATTTTTATTGATGATAGGGACAACTAACTTTTCTGCTAAAAGAAATTTTTTAAATCAGTTAAAATTTATGGAAAGTGAAATTAACACTGAAATAGATATTGAAACTATTTTAAAAGCTTGTATTTCTATGGCTAAAACAAAAACAGGAGCATTATTAGTTATTGAAAAAACAAATAATCTTGATTTTTTAGTTAATACAGGTGATAAAATGAATGCTTCAGTAAACGAAGCTATTTTAGAAAGTATTTTTTATAAAAATAGTCCACTTCACGATGGAGCAACAGTTATTAGAGATAATTTTATTGTAGCAACCCGTGTAATTTTACCCGTTTCTACAAGTACTAAATTACCTGCGCGTTTTGGATTAAGACACAGAGCTGCAATTGGAGTTACAGAAAAAACAGATGCTATCTGTTTATTAGTTTCAGAAGAAACAGGAGAAATATCTTATATAAATAATGGTGAATTTGTGTTGTATAAAACGTTAGAAGATTTACTAAAAAAATTACAAAATGATTTAACACCATAAAAAAAGCTCGCAATTGCGAGCTTTTTAACTTTTATGAAAATCTAAAATTATTTAGCAGGAGCCATTTTAGATTGAATAGCGCTAATTACACTATTAAATTTCTTTGCGCTTTCAGCGTCTAAAGAAGAAACAATTTCTTTTCCTTTAGCAGCTAATTCAAGACCTTTTTTAGCTAATGGAGCACTTTTTAAAACATCACCTTTAGCAGCGATATAATCGTTTGCATAAGAAGCATAGTTATTTAAGTATTCAGAAACTTTAGGATCTTTAAATGCAGGAATAGAAACTCCAGCAAGTTTAGATTTTACAGCTTCAGTAGCAGTATTAACCGCGTTAGTTGCAGCACTTGTAGTAGCGTCAACAGCTTTAGTTGCAGCATTAGTAGTAGCATCAACAGCTTTAGTTGCAGCATTAGTAGTAGCATCAGCAGCTTTAGCAGCAGCTTCAACAGTTGCATCTTTAGCTTCTTTAGCTTTCTTACAAGAAGTTGCTAATAAAGCACCAGCAACGCACATAGTTAAAATTACTTTTTTCATCGTTTTATGATTTTTAGTTTATAGATTGATAGGACAAATGTATTCTATTGTGCTTTGTAAACAAACTAATTACGAAGTAATTTCAGTCTTAAATTGTTTTTTATATAAGTTTTTATAATAGCCTTCTTTTTTATTTAATAGTTCGGCATGATTTCCTTTTTCAACAATCTCACCTTTATCCATTACAATAATGGTATCTGCTTTTTTTATAGTTGCTAATCTATGCGCAATTACTATTGATGTTCGGTTTTTTGTGATTTTATCAGTAGCGTATTGAATCATTTTTTCGGAATTTGTATCAACAGAAGAAGTTGCTTCATCTAAAATTAAAATACTTGGTTTACTAACATAAGCACGTAAAAATGCAATTAATTGTCTTTGTCCTGATGATAACATTCCTCCACGTTCTTTAACATTATAAGAATAATCATTAGGTAAACTCATAATAAAATCATGAATACCAATTTGTTTTGCAGCTTCTTTTACTTCATCCAAAGTAATATGTTTACTTTTTAAAGATATATTATTGAAAATAGTATCAGAAAATAAAAATACATCTTGTAAGACAACGGCAATTTTTTCACGTAAAGAATTAATTTCATAGTCTTGAACAGGAACATTATCTAAGCAAATAGTACCGCTATCTATTTCGTAAAAACGATTTATTAAATTGATAATAGTAGATTTTCCTGCTCCAGTAGCACCAACAATGGCAATTGTTTCTCCTTTTTGAACATCAAAAGAAATTCCTTTTAAAATTTCTTCTCCTTTAATATAACTGAAACGAACATCTTTAAAAGAAATATTTCCTTCTAAAGTATTTGTAGTAATTGTTCCGCTTTTGGTGATTGAACTTTTGGTATCAATAATATCAAAAACACGTTCTCCAGCTACAATTCCCATTTGTAGTTGATTAAATTTATCTGCAATTTGACGTAGTGGTCTAAATAGCATTTGTGCCATTTTTATAAAACCAATAATTGCACCAACCGATACTGCGTTATCTGCAATAACTTGTAATCCGCCATACCAAACAATTAAACCAATAGCTATTGACGATAATATTTCGGCAATTGGAAAAAAGATAGAGTAGTACCAAACAGTTTTTATGTAGGCTTTTTTATGTTTATCGTTGATGCCAACAAAGTTTTGATACTCTATTTTTTCTCGATTAAAAAGCTGTACAATTTTCATTCCTGTAACTCTTTCTTGAACAAATCCGTTGAGGTTTGCTACTTGATTTCGTACATCCTGAAAAGTTGATTTAATGGCTATTTGAAATAATTTTGTTGCATAAATTAAAATTGGTAAAGTTGCCAATGCAATAAGTGCTAACCTCCAATTGGTGTATAGCATTACAGCTATAACAACAATCATTTTTAAAATATCGCTAATAATCATAAAAACACCTTGCGAAAAGAAATTGGCAATTGTTTCAATATCTGAAACAACACGAGTAACTAATTTTCCTACGGATGAATTATCAAAATAACTCATTTTAAAAGATAAAATCTTTCTAAATGTTTTACTTCGGATGTCTCTAATAACGTGTTGTCCTACCCAATTTGCGTTGTAAATAAAGCTAAATTGAAATAATACTTGCACCAATAAAGTGATTAACATGGCAATTGTATAATACAATAATCGAGTTAAATCTTTATGAGTTGTAAAATCATCGATAGCTTTCATTAAAATAACAGGGCTCAATACTGCAAATATTGCTAAAAGTATGGTAGAGCTTGCTGCTATAATAAATCGTGTACGATACTGTTTTGCAAAACTCATAAGTCTTACAAAAATTTTAATGTCAAATGCTTTTCCTGTTGTTTTGCTCACTATATATAGGGGTATGCTACTTTTGTTAAAAATAATCCTTTTGCGGGAACTGATGTTCCTGCGTTACTTCGATTTTTACTTTCTATAATTTTATTAAAATCATCAATAGTTGTTTTACCGATGCCGATATCAATTAAAGTACCAACAATAGCACGAACCATATTTCTTAAAAATCGATTTGCGCTAATATGAAACGTTAATTCATTTCCATTTAATTCCCAAACGGCATTGGTAACATCACAATTAAAAGTATGTACATCTGATTTTACCTTTGAAAAACACTCAAAATCTTCATGTTCATATAAAATTGCTGCGGCTTTATTCATCAAGTCAATATCCAATTTCTGATTATATAATTGCCAAGAGGTATCTAATGAAAACGGATTTCTACCAAGCCAAATTTTATATTCATAACTTCTGCTACTTGCATCAAAACGAGTATGTGCATCATCATGCACTAATTTACAGTTAAAAATAACAATATCATCAGGTAAAAGCGCATTTAATCTGAAAGCAAATTTTTGAGTTAAAACGGCATCTGTATCAAAATGCGCAAACATTTGCGATGCATGTACGCCTGCATCCGTTCTTCCAGCGCCTGTAATACTGATGTTTTGTCTTAAAACAGTGCTAATTGCCTTGTTTATTTTTTCTTGTACCGAAACTGCATCAGGTTGTATTTGCCAACCATGATAATTTTTTCCTTTATACGCTAATTCAATAAAATATCTCAAAAAACCACAAAATTTAAGTTGCTAAATTATGAAATAATAGATGGACTTGTTAAGGCTAATTCAATAAATATCTACAGAAATTTTCTTTTAGATAATAATTTTTTGAAGCAATTTCCCGCTTTCCGCACTCGCTTTTTTTATTTTTCAAAAGAAAAAAATAAAAAAGAGCTCAAACAATTGCTTCAATCGGGGCTAGGCATTATTACTAATTTTGATAATTAGAAAAAGAAACTAAAACTTTTTAAAGAATTGATTAATTTAGCGATAATATGAAAAAAATACTTTTACTTTCTGACACTCATAGTTACATCGACGATCAAATATTAAAATTTGTAAAACAAGCCGATGAGGTTTGGCATGCCGGTGATATTGGTAATTTAAAAGTTACTGATACCATAAAAGAATACAAACCTTTACGATGCGTTTACGGTAATATTGACGATAATAATGCCAGAGCAGAATTTCCGTTAGATAATAAATTTATCGTTGAAGGTGTTTCAGTTTGGATTACGCATATAGGCGGTTATCCGAATGCTTATAAACCTAGAGTGAGGGAGGAGTTACAGAAAAAATCACCAAAAATATTTATTAGTGGTCATTCACATATTTTAAAAGTACAATACGATCAGAAATTTAATTTATTGCATTTAAATCCAGGAGCAGCAGGAAAACATGGTTTTCATAAAGTAAGAACGATGTTGCGTTTCGAATTAAATAAAGGAGAAATAACAAAAATGGAAGTTATAGAATTAGCTAAACGCTAACTTATTTATGAAAAATTAAATGTTTCTTTATCTTGAACAGGTACAATGATATTTATTTTTGTGCCTTTATTTTTTTCGGATTTAATAGAAAATGTGCCTTTCATCATTTCAATTCTTGCAGCTATTTGTTTTAAACCGATACCATTATTAATATTACATGATTTGGTAGAAAATCCAATTCCATCATCATTAACAAAAATAGTTAATTCTCTATTTTCTTGTTTTATAATTATTTGTGCATATTTAGCTTTACTGTGTTTAAGAATATTATTAGCAAGTTCTTGAATCATATTATATATTTTTATTTCAAAATCTTGTTTGTATCTATCGATGTTTTTAGTAGAAATGTCAAACCTTAATTGAGAGTTTGAATATTTTTCAACCATATCTTTTACGGCATATTCCAAACCAAATTTCAATAAAATAGAAGACACTAATTTATGAGATAAATCTCTAACTTTTTCAGAGGCATCTAATATAATTGCTTGTGTTTTTTCAATTTCTAAAGGATGATTTCCTTTAAATTGTTTTTTTGTAGCGCTTAAATGCATATTTGCTGACGATAATAAAGCACTTACATTATCGTGTAAAATTTCGGCTATTAGTTTGCGTTCTGATTCTTTAGCATCTATCGTAGCATTTAGTATTTTTGTTTGTGCTTCCGATTTTAATTTTTCGATACTTCGCTGTTGTTTTAAATATAAATTTTTCTGACGTAATTTATAGTTATACGTAATAATACATGAAATTATAATGACAAGTAAACTTAAAGCTCCGAATAAAAATGTAGTTTTATTGTCTTTTGCTTCAATAAGTTTTCGTTGTTCTTTAACTAAGTCTACTTTTTGTTGTTCTAGAGTTTCTTTATGTTTTACGGTTATTTCTTCAACGATACCTCTAACTTCTTTTTCTCGTTGATTATCTTCAATATCGTATGATAACTCTTGATAATCATAAGCTTTATAATCTTTTAAATTTCGCATAGCCCATGCTAAATTATAGTATAGTGTAGATTTGTGTTTAACAGCTATAGGACTGTTATTGTTCTTTATTAATTCAATAGCTTCTAAATAGGTTTTTTTAGCTTTTTTGAATTGATTAAGAGATAAGTATATACTAGCAAGGTTATTTAAAGAACTAGCTTGTTTTATTTTATTATTTCTTTTTTTCTGAATATTAATTGCTTTTATGGCAAAAAACTCAGCTTTTTCAAAGAGTGAATCTTGTTGATATATATTAGATAAATTAATGTATGAAAGAGCTTTGTGTTTTAAGTTTTCTTCATTTATTAAATTAAAATTTTCTAGTTTATTATAAAAGAATATAGCAGAATCTTTGTCACTTTTTGTCTTTTCTTTAGAAGATCTATTGCTATAGATTTTTAGATAAGCACTTCCTATTCTTAGATAAATTTTTATATAAAGAGTTTCTGTGTTTATAGTATTATTTTCTTTAGAAAAAGAGTGATTTTTTTTATTAAGAAAATGTAATGCTATTTTATAATACTCTAATGACTTTTTGTAATTGTTTGTTTTATTATATATATCTGCTATTAATCTAGCAGATAAGTGAGCTAGTTTATTATTTTCCTTACTTAGTTCAAATAATAAAAAACTCTTTTTTAAAGAAGAAACATATTCTCCTTTTTTATACTTTTTTAATATATTTTGATACTTATTTTTTAAGATAGAATCATTTTGAATAATAGAGATCTGTTCTAAATCATATTTATTAATATTAGCAACTATATCACAAGAAATAAAAAAAATTAACCAAATGATTAATAATTTTATCTTTTGATTAATTTTAATATGTTTTTTCACTTGAAAAATAATTTAATAGCTAGCTCAAAAATAATTATTTTAGATGATATAACTACTCTTCTCCAGTTTCAATTATAAGTCTTGGTTTTCTTCTATGAGGAGGAGGGTCACCTTCTTCTCCTCTTCCAGCATGTGTATAATTTACAAAATCTATTCTTAATGAATTATCTTCAGACAAAGTAATAGTTTCTGAAAAGTCTAGTTGCTTAGTTCTTCCTTTAGATAAATGTACTTCATAGGTTTCTATAGCTTCATTATAACTAAATTCAGTAGTTATATTTTTATTTACTTTAAAATTAAGTAAATAAGTACCATTACTGTTTTCAGTTACGCTATATGAGTTTAAAAATTCAGTTACACCACCTTTAGCAAAGGTAATATTATCATCTTTAATAGATATTTTTTTACGTTCTCCTTTATTAGTATCTAAAAAACCAATAATTAATTGATTATTTTCTGTAATAAAGTTATTTGTATATTTCTTTGCTGTTTTGCGATTTACTTCTGATAAAATAATTTCATTTGAATTATCAGTATTTTTAACAGTATTTACAACTGTATTAGTTGTTGTATTTAAATCGATAGAATAAGCACCGTTTACATCTCTTTTAACGGTGTACGATTCTAATAATTTCTGTTGTGGTGTATTTGTTACTTCTGTTTCGTTAGAAGAACACGATGCGAAAAATAAGCTTAAAGCTAATAAAATAGGGATTGCTTTTGTCATAGTTTAATATTTAGTTGTTTTTTATAAACAAAGACGATGTACCAAAATAGACACTATTTGGGGGAGTTTTTTTCGAAAACAAAATGAAGAGGTTTTCTATTTACATGTACATCGCCAAGTTTTTTTTAATGAAGTAGTTATTAGCGATGCATATTTATAATGAATTATAGATTTCGGGGGATTTTTCTTTATTCTTAAAGAATAAGGACTTGAAGGGTCTCTATAATTTTATACAATATTGTTTTTCACAGCGTACATCGCTAAACCTACTACGTTTCTTACTTTTAATTTTTTATACAAATTTCTACGATATGATTCAATCGTTTTAACACTAACCGATAGATTTACTGCTATTTCAGTAGAGCTTTTCTCTAAGGCTATTTGTTTTAATACTTCAGTTTCTCTTTCTGTTAAATCGTTTTTATTTAAATTATTTTCTTTAATTTTAGCATCAGATACATATAACTCTAATAATCTACTTTTAACACCATCGCTAAAGTATTGCATACCATTATTAACACTTCTTATAGCATTAATAATATGATCACTAGCATCACTTTTATCAATAAAACCATTAGCACCTAATAGTATCATTTCCTGAACTAATTTAGGATCACTTAAACTAGAAAGAATTATTGTTTTAATTTTTACATTACGTGTTTTGAATGTTTTTAAAACATCAATTCCATCCATTTCTGGCATGTTGATATCTAAAACTAATACATCAGCTTTGTTTTTAGTAGACCAATCTACTACCTGTTTCCCTGTTAAAGAATGACCTTCTATTTCAAAGTCATCTTCTGTATTTAATAAAGCAATCACTCCATCTATTAAGATTTTATGATCATCAGCAATGTGAACTTTAATTTTCATTATTTACGTTTACAAATTTATACCATAAAGATAGGGTGTACAATACCCAATACCCCTAATTATGCAATAGGGTTAACCCTATCAAAATAGGGTTAACCCTATTTTATTTAAGATTTATTTAACATTTCTTACGTGTGTTAAAACCGATGTGTACCAAAAATAAAAAACCGAGATCAAAGATCTCGGTTTTTTTCGCACTAAATATACTAATATGTTAGGTTTATCGTAATCTGTCTACAGATTTTACAAGATCTTCATCCTTCTTGATGGCTTTATTTGCTAAAACTAACAGCAAAATAACAATAACAGGAAAAAACATCCCAATACCTTTCTCAGAAACTAGCGCTTCTCCAGATAATGTTTGTGACAAATATATTAATATCCCTAATAAAAAAAGATTAATCAATATGTTTAAACGCCCTAAAACAAACTGTAACTGACGGTTTTTAAATAAAAACAATGTTACTATTGATAGTAAAGCGGAAATAAAAAATAATACTGGAGTTATTTTTTCTAAAATAGAAACTCCTGAAAATAAGTCTATAATATAAATAGGTGTATTAGTTTTCGAAGTCCAAAGACTACAAATAACAGTTAAGCCTGCAGAAATAATTGCTGCAATTAATATATATATAGATTGTTTTCTTTGTATCATGTTTATTATTAGATAGCAAATGTAATATTTATTTTTTTAAAAAGAAATATTACAAGTTAAATTATTTGTATATATTTGTCAAACAAGTATAAATACCTGCACAAAAAAATTATATAGTCCCTATATAATTGAAATCATATAAAAACTTAAATACAATTCAATCCTTTTATTTAAAGAAGGGTTACATAACTTAATTATTTTACGAATGCTCGAGATTTCAGAATTAAAAACTAAAAAATTAATAGACTTACAAGTAATTGCAAAAACTATAGGTTTAACTAAAGTAAGTCAATTAAAAAAATTAGATTTGGTTTATAAAATTTTAGATGCACAAGCGGAAGCTAGCGCTAATCAACCTAAGCCTATTACTGAAAAACCAAAGAGAAGAAGAATAGAAAAACCAGAAGAAGTAACTAAAGAAACTGTTGTAGAAAAAGTAGCAGCTGTTGAGGTTAAGGTTAAAGAGGAAAAAAAACCTATCGTTAAAACAACATCAGTTGTTTCTAATAAAGAAGTAGAGAAAACAGAAATAGTTACAGAAGCAGTTGAAACTATTGAAAAAAAGATTCAAGTAGTTGGTAAAGATGTGGTTGTTAAAGAACCTAATGTTGCTAAAAACCCAAAATTAGTTGTTAAAAAACCTGCTCCAAGACCAAGACCAAGAGCAGAAGTAGAAGCAGCTAAAAAGACAGTTCCAAGACCAAGAGCAGCAGTTGAAGCAGCTAAAAAGACAGTTCCAAGACCAAGAGCAGCGGTTGAGGCAGCTAAAAAACCACAACATAAAAATCAGAATCAAAATAAACCACAACATAAAAGTGGTAATAAATATAGAGATCCTGATTTTGAATTTGATGGTATTATAGAAAGTGAAGGAGTATTAGAAATGATGCCAGACGGTTATGGTTTCTTACGCTCATCAGATTATAGTTATTTATCATCACCAGATGATATTTATGTTTCTCAATCTCAAATTAAATTATTTGGATTAAAAACTGGAGATACCGTACTAGGTAATGTACGTCCGCCGAAAGAAGGTGAAAAATACTTTCCTTTAATTAGAGTGTCAAAAATTAACGGTTTAAATCCTAATATTGTTCGTGATAGAGTTTCTTTTGAACATTTAACACCGTTGTTTTCAGATGAAAAATTTAACCTTGCTGAAAGAGGAAGTTCTTTATCAACAAGAATAATTGATTTATTTTCTCCGATAGGAAAAGGGCAACGTGGTATGATTGTATCACAACCAAAAACAGGTAAAACAATGTTATTAAAGGATGTGGCAAATGCAATTGCTGCAAATCATCCTGAAGTATACCAAATTGTTTTATTAATTGATGAAAGACCTGAAGAAGTTACTGATATGAAGCGTAATGTTCGTGGAGAAGTAGTTGCTTCTACTTTTGATGAACCTGCCGATAAACACGTTCGTGTTGCGAATATCGTTTTAGAAAAAGCAAAACGTTTAGTAGAATGTGGGCACGATGTCGTTATTTTATTAGATTCAATTACACGTTTGGCAAGAGCTTACAATACAGTTGCACCGGCTTCAGGTAAAATTTTATCAGGAGGTATTGACGCTAATGCTTTGCATAAACCAAAACGTTTCTTTGGGGCGGCTCGTAATATTGAAAATGGTGGTTCGTTAACAATTATAGCAACGGCACTTACTGAAACTGGTTCTAAAATGGATGAAGTTATCTTTGAAGAATTTAAAGGAACTGGTAATATGGAATTACAATTAGATCGTAATATTTCTAATCGTAGAATTTATCCAGCTATTGATTTAATTAAATCTAGTACTCGTAGAGATGATTTATTATTAGATCCGAAAACAGTAAAACGTATGTGGGTGTTGCGTAAATATTTAGCAGATATGAATCCTGTGGAAGCAATGACGTTTATTAATGACAGAATTAGACTTTCTAAAAATAACGATGAATTTTTAATTTCGATGAACGGATAGTTTATTGAAATCAGTTATAAAATTAAAAATCCCGCATAATTGCGGGGTTTTTTATATAGGAAATATAATATTATTAAGTGGAATATCATAATTATTAGAATCTGTAATTTCAGTAATAGGTTCAAAAAAATTAAGCCCAATAGTAATTATGTCTTTCTTACAATTTGATAAAAAACGATCGTAAAATCCTTTTCCATAGCCGACACGATAATTTTGTTTATCAGAAATTAAAAGCGGAACAAAAACTAAATCAATATTTTTAACCTCAAATTTTTTGGCGTTTATAGGTTCAGGAATTCCGTATTTACTAATTTCTAAAGTAGTGTTTTTATCAAAAATAGAATGCTCTAAAGTGTTATCAGAAAAATTACTTTTACTAATAATTATTGTTTTATTTAAGCTTCTCAAATAATCAATAATAGGGTAGGTGTCAATTTCTTTTTGATTTTTAATCGATAAAAAAACATGTATATTCTGAATATTTGAAAAATCGATATCAAAAATTTGCTTATAAATATTTTTTTCAAAAGTATGAATTTCTTTTTCTGATAAACTTTTTCTTTTCTCTTTATAGATGTTACGAAGTGCTGTTTTATTCATAATTATAATAGATGAAGTTCTTTTTGTGCTTTTTTTGTCAAACCTTTAATTACTAAATTATAAGAATGATTTATTAATTCAACGATAAATGCATCAGAAATAGTCGTATTTATTAAAACTGTATTCCAATGTTTTTTATTCATATGCCAACCAGGAAGTATGTTTTCAATGTTCAGCGCGAAGTTCTAAAGACCATTTAGGGTTGCATTTTAAATTTATTTTAGCTTCGCCTTGTTCCCAATGATTTAGGTTTGTTAAAACAAACATTTTATCCATCACTTTAAAAACAAGTGTTACATCATCAAAAGGAAAATGTTCGGTAACTCCTTTTTTAGCAATACAATAATTACGAAGCTGTTCTATATTCATTCGTTTAATAATTTTTTATCTGGCTCAGGTAATTTTAAAGATGAATAATCTAATTCCCATCCAATAGTTTCTACTAGGTTTTCCATTAAATTAATCGCTTCTAAAGCTTCTTTATTGGCAGTTTGCATTAAGTTACTTTCGGGTATTTTTTGAAGAATATGTTCTTTCGCTTCTTTATTTACCTTTGTTAAATCTTCTGAGCTAAATTTATTTAATAACCCATTTTGAATATCGTAAAAGCGTAAGTTTGGTTCTACGGATAAAACTTCTGGTTGTGGAAATTCAGATATAATTAATGCTTTGTTTTTTGTATCGGTATACATTTTAATTTTCTTGAAATCAAAACCAATATGAACTTTGGCATTAATTAAAATAATAGCCTTCTTTTTACTTGTAAATAAACCTAAAAATTTTTCTTTAGAATTTTCAACTGATGATAAATTTCAGCAAATTCTCCTTCTACAGTAATAAGTTTTGAAACTTTTTTGATTTTATCTAACAATACTACAGATTGTTTTTCAGTGATATGTTTTCTATTTACTGAAGAAAATTTTTGTAAAATAAAATAAGAAATAATTGTACCAGCTATTAAACCTAAAAAAAGTAATTCCATAACTACAAAATTACGTAAAACAAAACAAATTAGTAATTAGTTGTATAATTTATAATGAAGATTATTTTTATTAAAACAATAAAAAAGTGGTACATTTATTTTTCAATTTTTAACTTTATTATAATGAAAAAGCTTCTTTTTTATAGTAAAATACTTCTTTTTTTAACTGTATTTTCTTTAAAAACAATCACTGCACAAAGGTTATCAGGATTTAAATTTCCTGAAAAATCTAAGAATTTAACATTAGAAGATAATAAAAAAGAAGATCACTCAATAGCTAGACTTTGGAATGAAGAGTTGTTAAAAGCTATTAGAAGTGATTATGCACGTCCAACAGTTCATGCACGAAATTTATTTCACGTAAGTGTAGCTATGTATGATGCTTGGTCAGTTTATAATGATGTTGCTAAACCTTATTTAGTAGGGAATTCTGTAGAAGGATTTAAAGTTGAGTTAAAAGATTTTATTTCGAATGAAGAAACTGATATCAGTATAAAAAAAACCATCAGTTATGCTGCTTATAGATTATTAAAGCATCGTTTTAAAAACTCTCCAAATTCAGAAGTTACTTTATTATCTATAAATAAATTAATGGAATCCTTAGGTTATGATATTAGTATTATTTCTACTGATTATTCAAAAGGAAATCCGGCTTTTTTGGGTAATTATATTGCTGATAATATTATAAAATTCGGATTGCAAGATGGTTCAAATGAACAAAATCAATATGAAAACTTGCATTATAATCCAGCTAATAATCCATTAGTACCAAATTCACCAGGAAATCCATTGATAAGTAATCCTAATAGATGGCAGCCATTATCATTAGAAATTAATATTGATCAAAGCGGTAATGTAACAGGAGAAGGTACTACTGATTTTTTAAGTCCAGAATGGGGAAATGTAGTTTCTTTTGCTTTATCTGATAAAAATTTAACAAGTTATAGTCGAAATTCAAATACTTATAATGTTTATCACGATCCAGGTCGTCCACCATATATAGGAAATGATAAAAATGAATCGGACATTTATAAATGGGGATTTTCATTAGTATCTGTTTGGCAGTCGCATTTAAATTCTGATGATAATGTTTTATGGGATATTTCGCCAAAATCATTAGGGAATGTTTCTTTAGATGATTATCCTCAAAATTTTGAAGATTATAATAAATTTTATAATCTTTTAGAAGGTGGAGATATAAGTAAAGGCTATGATAATAACCCTATAACAGGAGAGATTTATGAGGAACAATATGTGTCAAGAGGTGATTATGCTAGAGTATTAGCCGAGTTTTGGGCAGATGGTCCAGATTCTGAAACACCACCAGGTCATTGGTTTACAATACTTAATTATGTAAGTGATAATCCATTATTAGAAAAAAAGTTTGAAGGAAAAGGAGAAATAGTAAGTGACTTAGAATGGGATTTAAAAACCTATTTTACTTTAGGTGCTGCAATGCACGATTCAGCTATTTCTGCATGGAGTGTTAAAGGTTGGTATGATTATATAAGACCTATATCTGCAATTCGTTATATGGCAAATCAAGGGCAAAGTACTGATGTAGATTTGCCAAATTATAATAAAAATGGTATAAATTTAATACCTAATTATATTGAAGTTGTTACAAACTCAGACCCTTTATATTTAGAAAACTTAAGTAATTTAGGTAAAATAAAATTATATACTTGGAAAGGTCATAATTTTATTGATAATCCTGATACTGATGTTGCGGGTGTAGGTTGGATTTTGGCAGAAAACTGGATGCCTTATCAACGACCTTCTTTTGTTACTCCACCTTTTGCAGGTTATGTTTCTGGGCATTCTACATATTCAAGAGCTGCGGCAGAAATAATAACATTATTAACAGGATCTGAATTTTTTCCTGGAGGATTAGGGGAATTTGTTGCTAAGAAGAATGAGTTTTTAGTTTTTGAAGAAGGACCAAGTAAAGATATTGTATTGCAGTGGGCAACTTATAAAGATGCTTCTGATCAATGTAGTTTATCAAGGATTTGGGGAGGAATTCATCCGCCAATGGATGATATTCCTGGTAGAATTATTGGTAAAAAAGTAGGTGTTGATGTTTTTAATAAAGCCATAACTTATTTTCAAGGAAATAATAATGAAAATACTTTAGAAGAAAGTAAAACGATAGTGTATCCAAACCCAATAATAAGTAATCAAGAAATTAAGATAACGAATATGAATGTACATTCAAGTATTCAATTACTTGATTTAAATGGTAAAGAAATTAAAGTAGTAACTTATTTTAATAGTATTTCAAACACACTTTTTGTAAGTACAGATAATTTATCTAGTGGATTTTATTTTTTAAAAGAAGGAAGCAGTGTTTGGAAGGTTGTTATAAAATAAAAAAAGTTCAGATTTAAAATCTGAACTTTTTTAGTCGGGGTGGCAGGATTCGAACCTGCGACCTCCTCGTCCCAAACGAGGCGCGATGACCGGGCTACGCTACACCCCGTACGGTTATCAGTTTGCAAATCTACAACAAATAAATAGATCTGCAACAAAAAAATAAAAAAAATATTATTTTTTTTTCAACACTAAAAATAACTTTCATTTATTGTGTAATAATTAAAATATATATTAAAAGAAGATATTAGATGTCAAAAAAAATTACATTTGTAGTACCAAAAAATTTTAGATGATGGCAGAAAAAATTAAATGTTTAATTATTGGTTCAGGACCAGCAGGATATACAGCTGCAATATACGCTGCAAGAGCAGATATGAAACCTGTTATGTATACAGGTATGCAAATGGGAGGGCAGTTAACAACAACAACTGAAGTTGATAACTTTCCTGGTTATGCAAATGGAACAGATGGAACTGCAATGATGAACGATTTACAAAAACAAGCAGAGCGTTTTGGCACTGAAGTTCGTTTTGGAATGGTTACAAAAGTTGATTTAAGTACCGAAGTAGGAGGTATTCATAAAGTAATTGTTGATGAATCTATTGAAATAGAAGCAGAAACAGTTATTATATCAACAGGAGCAACTGCTAAATATTTAGGCTTAGAAAGTGAACAACGTTTAATTGGTGGTGGAGTTTCGGCTTGTGCTACTTGTGATGGTTTTTTCTATAAAGGGCAAGATGTAGTAGTAGTAGGTGCTGGTGATACAGCTGCCGAAGAAGCAACTTATTTAGCTAATATTTGTAATAAAGTTACTTTATTAGTTAGAAAAGATTATATGAGAGCTTCTAAAGCAATGCAACATAGAGTTGAAAAAACTCAAAATATTGAGGTATTATATAATACTGAAATAGATGAGGTTTTAGGTGATAAAGTAGTTGAGGGTGTTCGTGCGATTAATAATCAAACAAAAGATACAACAGAAATTCCTGTAACAGGTGTTTTTATTGCTATTGGACACAAACCTAATTCTGATTTATTTAAAGGTGTTTTAAATATGGATGAAGTTGGGTATTTAATTACCGAAGGAAAATCGACTAAAACAAATTTACCAGGTGTTTTTGCCGCTGGTGATATTCAAGATAAAGAATACCGTCAAGCAGTAACAGCAGCAGGTTCAGGTTGTATGGCAGCTTTAGATGCTGAACGTTATTTAGGTGCTTTAGAATAAATAGCAATATCTTTTAAAACATAAAAGAGCGTTTACATATTTTGTAAACGCTCTTTTTTATTAGATATTTTTATGAGAAATATTTTGGGCGTTACCCAAGGGTCGCGCTTTCGCTACTCGCTTTTTTTATTTTTTTAGAAGAAAAAAACAAAAAAGAGCTCAAACAAACCGCTCTATCGCTAACGCAAATACAATAGTTATTTAAAAATATAGCTATTATTTTTTATTATTAAAAGCATCCCAATAATTTGATAGGTAGATATTTATTTTATCAAAATCATTTTTATCAAGAATATTATTAAGGGCTTCGATATATTCAAAAAATTCATTTAAATAATCTTCTTTTAAGCCATTTAAACTTGGTGAATAACAGCTATCACTATCTAAAGCATATTTAAATTCTTCCATCAATTTTTCAAGAAATAAAAGTTTGTTTTCTTGAATATAATCAGAAAGACCATTTTCTAATAAATCTTCAAATTGTTCACTTCCGTGTTGCCCGCAACAGGTTATTAATCGAGCAATCGCAAGAGAACAAGTTTCTTTGTTCCATCCGTATTGTTCAATAAGTTCTTCCATATCGCCTCCCTGATTTACTTCGTGGTCTAAATCGCAGGTTCTTAAAAAGTTGATATATTCGGGCATCCATTTTTTATCTTTACTAACTAATGATAAAATAGCTTCTGTTCCTAACGGATTTTCGCAATCTTCCCAAATTCTCGAATCATATTCGCCGTCGTCAGTTACTTTAAGGTATTTAATTGTTGCTGATGATAAAGTATTGTATTTTCTTACTTCATTAAAAAGTGCTTTTTCATCAATAAATAATACTTTTGACGTATCATTTTCATCAATTAAGTTAATATTGAAACTAAATTGATATATTTTATGTTTCTTTTTTAAATCAATAATTAATGCTGTTAATTCTGATAAAATAGTTTCGATATCATTTTCACTTATTAATACTGTATTTGATTTTTTATCAAAAATAAACTCACCTTTTAATTTAGCATTATCATTTATTTCATAATTTATTTTAAAAGTAGTTTTCATAGTTTTGTTTTATCGTTTAGTTTTTTCCTGATAAAAATTTTTCTAAAGCTGTTAAAAAAGAAGCTCCTAAAACTTCCGAACGCTCTGCCGACCATCCTTTTTCTAAATCAGGAATAGCATCATTATCTTTAAAAGGCATTTCTAAGGTAAAAGACAATGTTTTAAAAAGTTCGCCGATTTGTTTAGAGCAAACACCTAAATTTGCTTGATTTGGTAAGCTGTTTTTATATTTATAAGTATCTTGAAATTCAGGAGTTACCGCCATCCATTCATTTTTAAAGCGAATTTCTTCGGATAAAATTTTATCAGTAATACTAGGGATTCCTTGTAAACTAGTTACAAAACTATATGGAATAGCTTCATCACCATGAACATCTAATAAAAAATCTAAACCAGTTTCTTGCATTTTTTGTTTGCAGTAAAAAACTTCAGGTTCTGTATTTTTATTAGGATTTTCCCAAACACGATTATAGTTTATTCCTAAGGTATTTACTCGTAAGTTTCCTGCTATACATCCATCAATATTCATGTTTGGAATCAGATAAAAACAACAGTTTGTTAATAATTTATCAATAGTTGTATCTTTTAAAACAAAACGATTTACAATTCCATTCATAAACCACTCTGCCATACTTTCACCAGGATGCTGACGTGCAATAATCCAGATGTTTTTTTTATCGGGACTAGGTGTTCCAAATTGTAGTAGTTCAATAGTTTTTTTATTGATTGTTTCGCCTAAAATAGTAGTCGTACATAAAGGACTTTTACTGGCCGTTGCTACTAAATCAAGATGTTGCTGATAAGTAAAAGGAGTAAAGTAGGCAAAACTCACTTCGGTTTGTGTAGGTGTAATACTAAAATAAAGTTTACCGTTTTTATATTCGGTGTTTTGTAAACGAAACCAATTTTTAGCATCATAAGAAGCGTTAGTTTTATAGTTGTCCCAACCATCAGGAAATGCACTTTCGTTCGCATTTTCAATACAAAAATTATAAGTGTTGCCAATTATAGCATCGGTAATTTTAAAATTAAACCACTGAAAAAAATCAGAATTAGTGTCTTTACGTATTTTTAATTGTGTTGTGTTTTTTTGCTGTGATACAACTATAATATTACCTGCATCAAAATTTGATGTAATTTGCATAGGTTGTTTTTTGAATTAAAAAGAAATTGTTACTTAACGACTATAACTATTCTTACAAATTTAATGTTTTGTTTTTTATGTGGAGAATCACTTTTATAAAAAAACACCTTACAAATTGTAAAGTGTTTTTTATTGATGTTTATTGTAATTAATAGAAGTACTATTTAATCTAAATTTGGTTGTGGAGTCATTCTTAAATAAGGTTTAACTTCTGTGTATCCTTTAGGAAAAATCGCAGGAATATCAGCAGTTGCAATTGCTGGTACAACTACACAATCATCACCATTATTCCAGTTTGCAGGTGTTGCAACTTTATGGTTTGCTGTTAATTGTAACGAGTCAATTACTCTTAATAATTCATCAAAATTTCTACCAGTAGAAGCAGGGTAGGTAATCGTTAATTTAACTTTTTTATCTGTTCCAATAACAAATACAGATCTAACGGTAAGTTGATTATCTGCATTAGGATGTATCATGTCATATAACATGGCTACTTTTTTATCTTCATCAGCAATAATAGGAAAGTTAACAGTCGTATTTTGAGTTTCGTTAATATCTTTAACCCATCCGTTATGAGAATCAAGTCCATCAACACTTAAAGCTGCTACTTTAACATTTCTTTTGTCAAATTCTGCTTTATATTTTGCAACAGTACCTAATTCAGTAGTACATACAGGAGTATAATCTGCAGGGTGTGAAAATAAAATTCCCCAATTATCACCAAGCCAATTATGGAAATTTATTTCTCCTTCTGTTGTTTGTGCTGTAAAGTTTGGAGCTTCATCTCCTAATTTAATTGTACTCATTTTTTTTTAGTTTTTATTTGAAAGATACTATTCTTTTTTATTTGGATAGTTACTTATTTAATGCATCTAATTTAGTAAATAAAAATGAAATAGAACCTCTATAAAAGCTTTTGTAACTAGCTTTTAAAGCTAAAATAATGTTAAAAATAAATATAAAATTAATTGATTTTAAAAGTATTTTGAGCTAATAAAAAAAGGTTGTCAAATTTTGACAACCTTTTAAACAAACAACTAAATTCTACAGTTATGACATTATAGAAAATTTTGTAATTAATTATAGTATTTTATAATTAGAAGCAGTATTTATTTTCTGCTTTTAATTTTTCAGCAATCATGTTACGTAATCCAATTACATTTGGCTGATTTGCATATTTTGTAAAACGTTTTAATCCCATTAACATCATACGTTGTTCATCACCTTCAGCAAAAGAAACAATTCCTTCTTTAGCATTTTTGATGATAATATCTACCGCATTATATAAATATAATTGAGACATTGCAATTTGTTCTTTTTGAGAATCTTCTCCAAAACGTTTTGCATTTTTTTCAGTTCTTAAAATAGCAGATTCTGCCATATAAGTTTCAATTAAAATATTAGAAGCAGCAGTTAACAATTGTTGATGTTCTTCTAATTCTGTTCCAAATTTTTGAATTGCAGATCCTGCAACCATCAAGAATACTTTCTTTAATTTAGCAACTATTTGTTTTTCTTCAGAAAATAATTCAGAATAATCAGGTGTATCAAAAGAAGGAATACCTAATAATTCTTCACCAACAGCCATCGCAGGGTTTAATAAATCTACATGACCTTTCATTGCTTTTTTAACTAACATTCCAACAGAAAGTAATCTGTTAATTTCGTTTGTTCCTTCATAAATACGAGCGATACGAGCATCTCTCCAAGCAGATTCCATAGGAGTTTCTTCCGAGAATCCCATACCTCCAAAAATTTGAATTCCTTCATCAGCACAAGCTTGTACATCTTCAGAAACAGCCACTTTTAAAATAGAACATTCAATAGCATATTCTTCAACACCTTTTAATTCAGCTTCTTGATGTGTGTTTCCTTCAGCTTCACGTAAAGCAATTCTATCTTCAATGTTTTTAGCAGCTCTGTATGATGCAGATTCTCCTACATATGCATTAGTTGCCATTTCTGCTAATTTCATTTTGATAGCACCAAATTCAGAAATAGCCGTTTTAAATTGTTTACGCTCGTTTGCGTAGTTTACAGCAATACTTGTTACTCTTCTTTGAGAATCTAAACAAGCAGCGGCTAATTTAATACGACCAATATTTAAGGCATTCATGGCAATTTTAAAACCATTTCCTCTTGCCGATAACATATTTTCGATAGGCACAATCGTATCATTATAAAATACTTGACGAGTAGAAGAAGCACGAATTCCTAATTTGTGTTCTTCTTCACCTAAAGTAATTCCGTTTGCATTGTTTTTATCATATTCAACAATAAAACCAGTAATATTTTTATCATCTTCGATACGAGCAAAAACAATCATAATGTTACAAAAACCTGCGTTTGAAATCCACATTTTTTGTCCGTTTAACTTATAATGCGTTCCATCTTCCGATAGGGTAGCAGTAGTTTTTCCTGAATTAGCATCAGATCCGGCACCTGGTTCTGTTAAACAGTAAGCACCAAACCATTCTCCTGTTGCTAATTTTGGAACATATTTTTGTTTTTGAGCTTCAGTTCCGTACAAAGTAATTGGCATAGTTCCAATACCTGTGTGTGCACCAAAAGCAGTACTAAAAGAACCTGTTCCGCTTGAAATATAATCACAAGTTAACGTGGTAGAAATAAATCCCATTCCTAATCCGCCATAAGCTTCAGGAACAGAAACACCTAAGAAACCTAATTCTCCAGCTTTACGCATAACTTCTTCGGTTAAGGCGTAATCTTTTGCTTCAAAACGAGCTTTATGAGGCATAATTTCACGGTCGTTAAATTCACTAACCGCTTCTTTCATCATTTTTTGCTCTTCGGTAAAATCTTCAGGAGTAAAAACATCTTCACATTTTGTTTCTTTTACTAGAAATTGACCTCCTCTTAATAAATCTGCCATTTTTTGTTTTTTTTAGTTATTAGTTTAAGAATTCGAAAATACCTGCAGCACCTTGTCCCGTACCTACGCACATAGTTACCATACCGTATTTTCCTTGCATATTACGCTTGCGCATTTCATCGAATAATTGAACAGATAATTTAGCACCTGTACAACCTAACGGATGTCCTAATGCAATTGCACCACCATTTACGTTTATGATGTCTGCATCTAATCCTAATTCACGAATTACTGCTAAAGATTGTGAAGCAAAAGCTTCGTTTAACTCAATTAAGCTAATATCTTCTTGTTTTAATCCTGCTTGTTTTAATGCTTTTGGAATTGCAGCAACTGGACCAATTCCCATAATTCTAGGAGGTACACCAGCAGCGGCATAACTTACCATACGAGCAATTGGTTTGATGTTTAATTCTTTTACCATTTCTTCGCTCATCACCATAACAAAGGCAGCACCATCACTTGTTTGTGATGAGTTACCAGCAGTTACACTTCCGTTTGTAGCAAATACAGGACGTAAACGTTCTAAACCAGCAATGTTAGATCCTTTACGAGGTCCTTCATCTTTTGTTACTGTATATTTTCTTGTAGCTTTTTTTCCGTTTTCATCTACATAAGTTTCTTCAACTTCAATAGGAACTATTTGATCTTGAAAACGATTTTCAGCTTGTGCTCTTAAAGCTTTTAAATGTGAGTTTAAAGCAAATTCATCTTGATCTTTACGAGAAATATTATACTTTTCAGCAACCGCTTCCGCAGTATTTCCCATTCCCCAATAATAATCTGCATGACCGTCAGCAACTAAATCGTAATTTAATTCTGGTTTAAATCCTGTCATAGGTACAGAACTCATACTTTCAGCACCACCAGCAATAATACATTCTGCCATTCCTGACTGTATTTTAGCTACTGCCATACCAATTGTTTCTAATCCTGATGAACAAAAACGATTTACGGTTACTCCAGGAATGTCATCAATTTTTAATCCCATTAAAGAAATTAAACGTGCCATGTTTAAACCTTGTGATCCTTCAGGCATTGCGTTACCAACAATTACATCGTCAATACGTGTTTTATCAAAATCAGGTAACTGTTCCATTAAATATTCAATGGTTTCCGCAGCTAGTTCATCGGCTCTTTTAAAGCGAAATGCACCTCTTTTTGATTTTCCAATAGCGGTTCTATATCCTTGTACTATATATGCTGTTTTCATTTTTTTCTGATGTTTTAGAGTGAAGTTTAGTTACGTAATGGTTTTCCTGTTTTCAACATATGTTGAATACGTTCTAACGTTTTACGTTCTGTTGTTAAACTTAAAAAGGCTTCACGTTCGAGGTTTAATAAATACTGTTCAGAAACTTTTGTTGGTTCTGATAAATCTCCACCAGCCATTACGTAGGCTAACTTGTTTGCAATTTTCTGATCGTGTTCTGATATAAATCTACTTGCATACATAGAATCAGTAGCAACCATAAAAGCACCTAAGGCTTGTTTACCTAAAACTAAAACATCTTTACGAGAAGTTGGTTGTGTATAACCAGCTTCAGCCATTAATATGGCGTGTTTTTTAGCTTCGGCAATTTGACGATCTCTGTTTACAACAACAACATCTTTTCCTTTTTGTAATAAACCTAAATCGTATGCTTCGTAAGCTGAGGTACTTACTTTTGCCATACCAATAGTTAAGAAATATTCTTGCAATACGTTCAACTGAACATCTCCTGTACGGAAAGTATCTGAGGCACGTAAAGCCATTTCTTTAGAACCACCACCTCCAGGGATAACTCCAACACCAAACTCGACTAATCCCATATAGGTTTCAGCAGTGGCAACAACTTTATCAGCATGTAATGATAATTCACATCCACCACCTAAAGCCATACCGTGAGGAGCTGAAATTGTAGGAATTGAAGAATAACGCATACGCATCATGGTATCTTGAAAATACTTGATAGCCATATTTAATTCGTCATATTCTTGTTCAACAGCCATCATAAATATCATTCCAATATTTGCTCCAACCGAAAAATTTGCGCCTTGGTTACCAACTACTAATCCTTGAAAATCTTTTTCAGCTAAATCAATTGCTTTGTTTAATCCTGCTAAAACATCACCACCAATAGTGTTCATTTTAGATTGAAATTCACAATTTAAAATTCCATCACCTAAATCTTCAATAACAACCCCTGAGTTTTTAAATACTTCGTTTGTTTTTCTGATATTATCTAAAATGATAAATGAATCTTGACCTGGTTTTTTAGTTTGAGTTTTACTTGGAACATCATAAAAATAAGTAGCGCCTTCTTTAATAGTATAAAAAGAGGTTTGACCATTTGCTAACATTTCAGTAATCCAAGTAGCAGGTTCTTTACCTTCTGCTTTCATTAATTCGATACCTTCTTGAACACCTACGGCATCCCAAATTTCGAAAGGACCATTTTCCCAACCGAAACCTGCTTTCATAGCATCGTCAATTTTATATAATTCATCAGAAATTTCTGGAATTCTATTTTGAACATACGCAAACATTGCTGCGAAGTTTTTACGGTAAAATTCTCCCGCTTTATCTTTTCCGCCAACTAACACTTTAAATCTGTCAATTGGTTTGTCTATTGTTTTTGTTAATTCTAAAGTAGCAAATTTTGCACGTTTTTTAGAACGATATTCCATCGTTTCTAAATCTAAGGTCAAAATTTCTTTTTTCCCTTCAGCGTTTACAACTTTTTTATAAAAACCTTGTTTAGTTTTACTTCCTAACCATTTATTTTCCATCATTGTATCGATGAAATCAGGTAGTTTAAATAAATCGTGTGCTTCGTCGTTTGGGCAGTTTTCGTAAATACCGTTTGCAACGTGTACTAAAGTATCTAAACCAACAACATCAACAGTTCTAAAAGTTGCCGATTTTGGACGACCAATTACAGGACCTGTTAATTTATCAACCTCTTCAACGGTTAAACCTAATTCTTTTACTTGATGAAATAAAGATTGAATTCCGAAGATTCCAATTCTATTTCCAATAAAAGCAGGAGTATCTTTAGCTAAAACTGAAGTTTTTCCTAAAAATTTAGAACCATAATCCATTAAGAAATCAGTAACTTCTTGTTTACAATCAGGACCAGGAACAACTTCAAATAATTTTAAATAACGTGGAGGATTAAAAAAGTGAGTTACAGCAAAATGTTGTTGAAAATCTTCGCTTCTTCCTTCGTTCATAAACTTGATAGGAATACCAGAAGTGTTTGAAGAAATAATAGTACCAGGAGTACGGTATTTTTCTAGTTTTTCAAAAACGATTTTTTTAATATCTAATCGCTCAACAACAACTTCCATAATCCAATCTACATCGGCAACCTTTGAAATATCGTCATCTAAATTACCAGTGGTAATTCTTTCGGCGAATTTTTGAGAATAAATTGGCGATGGTTTCGATTTTAAAGAAGCACTTAAAGCGTCATTAACCAAACGATTACGAACAGCTTTATCTTCTAACGTTAGTCCTTTTGCTTTTTCTTTGTCGTTTAGTTCTCTAGGAACAATGTCTAATAATAAGACTTCAACGCCAATGTTTGCAAAATGACGTACAATACCACTTCCCATAATACCCGAACCGATAATTGCTACTTTTTTAATTCTTCTAGTCATTTGTTTTTTGGTTTTATACAGCTTTTTTTATTGGTATCAATATACCATCTTTTCTGTAATAAGTTTGTTTATGGTTGTTGTTACTTTAAAAAAAAGATTTAACTCTTCTTCTGTAAGGTGTTTTTTTACTTCATTATTAAATTGATATACATGTCCTTTTGAAATTTCACGCATTTCTTTACCATAATCAGTAAGTTTAATGATTACGCTTCTGCCATCATTTGGGTTTTTTTCTCTGTATATAATTTCTTTGTCTTCCATTGTTTTTAGTAAACGAGAAAGACTCGTTGGTTCCATTCCCATTAGTGGACCTAATGCGGTTGAAGGAGTTCCTGTTTCGAAATCGATATTCAACAAAACAAAAGCAGTTGACATTGTACTATCATGCTTTGCAGCTTGTTCGTTGTACATTTTTGCAACAGCTTGCCAAGTGGCTCTTAGTTGATGATCTATTGATTTATTTTTATCCATGTGAGCCAAAGATATAGAATTTTATTATGCATGCATAGTATTTTTAATAAAAAGTTATGCATGCATAGTAAATTTAACATTAAATTAAAGTGTAACGTTTGGAGTAAACTTGTTACTAATAAGTATAAAAATATGTAATTTTGTCATTATTGGTTTTTGAAAAAGAACAGTAAATCAACTACAAAATCAACTATAAAAAGAATGAGTAATTTATTAGAAATTAAAAATGTAGTAAAACGTTATGGCGATTATACTGCATTAAACGATGTTTCACTATCAATACCTAAAGGAAGTGTTTTTGGTTTACTTGGACCTAACGGAGCAGGAAAAACATCTTTGATTAGAATTATAAATCAAATAACCGTACCTGATAGTGGTGAAGTTATTTTAGATGGCGAAAAATTAGCACCACATCATATAGAATACATTGGATATTTACCTGAAGAAAGAGGTTTGTATAAATCGATGAAAGTAGGTGAACAAGCTTTGTACTTGGCTCAGTTGAAAGGAATGACTAAATCCGAAGCAAAAAAACGCCTTAAATATTGGTTCGATAAATTTGAAATAACTACTTGGTGGGATAAAAAATTAGAAGAGCTATCAAAAGGAATGGCGCAAAAAGTACAATTTATTGTTACGGTTTTACATCAGCCTAAATTATTAATTTTTGATGAGCCTTTTTCTGGTTTCGATCCAATTAACGCACAATTAATCGCCAAAGAAATTTTACAATTGCGAGATGAAGGCGCTACGATTATTTTTTCAACCCACAGAATGGAATCGGTAGAAGAAATGTGTGATGAAATTGCATTGATTCATAAATCGAATAAAATATTAGACGGTAAATTAGATGATATCAAACGTCAGTTTAGAACAAATACGTTTCAAGTAGGTTTAAATACAGTAAATCCGAATGAAGTATCATCAAAATTAAAAGAAAATTTTAAGGTTTTTCCTGCGGATTTTAAATTGTTAAATGATGGTTTAAAATTAAAAGTACAATTAACCCAAGGAAATTCTGCAAACGATTTGTTATCATTTTTAACCACCCAAGGACAGGTGCAACATTTTGTAGAATTAATACCAAGTGCTAACGATATTTTTATTGAGTCAATACGTAAAAACAGCTAAAAAAATGAACAAGTTAAAATTAATTATAGCACGAGAATTTAAAGCTAAAGTTAAAAATAAATCGTTTATTATGATGACTTTTTTAAGTCCTCTAATAATGATTGCTATGATGGCATTGGTTGTTTTTTTGATGAAACAAAATGATCAGAAAATTAAAGAAATTGTTTATGTAGATAATTCAGGTGTTTTTTCTAAAGATAATTTTAAAGATACTGAAACCATAAAATATCAAGATTTTACAAAATTAGGTATAGAAGAAACTAAAAAGAAAGTTGAAGAAGGAAATCATTTTGGGGTTTTATTTATACCCAAGCAAGATAGTTTAGAATTATTAGCAAAATCTGTTGAATTTTACTCAAAAGATACACCAGGTTTAACTACTATAGAAAACATAGAACGCAACGTAAATACCCATTTACGTAATTTAAAAATGAAGGAATTAGGCATCGATTTAGAAAAAATTAAAGCCACAAAAATTTCTTCGGATATAAAAATGTATAATTTTTCTGGTGAAAAATCTTCAAAAATGATTAACAATATGAAGATTGGAGTAGGAACGATTGCAGGATATTTGCTGATGATGTTTATGATTTTGTACGGAACATCGGTTATGCGTAGTGTTATCGAAGAAAAAACAAGTAGAATTGTTGAGGTTATTGTTTCATCAGTAAAACCATTTCAATTAATGTTGGGTAAAATTATCGGAAACGGAGCTGCTGGATTATTACAGTTTTTTATCTGGGGAATTTTATTATTAATAGGTGTTGTTGGGGTTTCTTTATTTATCGGAATTGATACTTCACAAGTTTTTTCACAAGATATTGATGTTGATCAAGTGGCAAAAATGCAAGAATTAATGGGGAATAAAGCCGGGTTATTTTTAGAAATTAGAAAATTACCTTGGTTTACTTTATTTTTCTTATTCATATTTTATTTCTTAGGAGGCTATATGTTGTATAGTTCATTATTTGCTGCAGTTGGTGCTGCAGTTGATAACGAAACAGATACACAACAATTTATGATGCCAATAATGCTACCGTTAATGTTAGCGGTTTATGTTGGTGCATTTACGGTAATTAACGACCCACATGGACCTGTGTCTATTATTTTTTCATATATCCCTTTAACATCGCCAATAGTTATGTTAATGCGTGTGCCATTCGGAGTTGCTTGGTGGGAAATTGCTTTATCAATGTTATTATTAGTACTTACTTTTATTGTGATTGTTTGGATTGCTGCAAAAATTTACAGAGTAGGTATTTTAATGTATGGTAAAAAACCAACCTATAAAGATTTATGGAAGTGGATTCGTTATAATGGGTAAATAATAGTAGATATAGTATCAAACAAAAAAAGTAGTTATTTTAAAAATATAACTGCTTTTTTTATGTTTAAAATGAACAAATTATTATAATTTTATTGGTATGAAAGAACTTAATAAAATATTGAATTATACGCTTCAATTTAACAAAGAAATAGGAATTAGTATTAAAGCTATTTTAATGCTATTAATTATTTTAATGCTAGCTTCCTTCTTATTAAAATACTTTGAGAAATTTGTTAAAAAAAGACTTCAAAATGAAGATGAAAATAAATTCAATACCGTTTTCTCTTTTGCTAGTTGGTTGTTATATATTATTATCTTTTTAACTACTTTAAATTCATTAGGAGTAAACGTAACCGCTATTTTTGCAGCTTCGGCAGCATTATTAATTGGTGTTGGTTTGGCGTTGCAAACTTTTTTTCAAGATATAATCTCAGGTATTTTTATTATTGTAGATCAAAGTGTGCATGTTGGTGATATTATTGAATTAGACGGAAAAGTAGGTAGAGTTGAAGAAATAAAATTAAGAACAACTCGTGCAGTAACTATTGACAATAAAGTATTGGTGATTCCTAACCATAAATATTTAACAAATAGTTTATACAATTGGACACAAAACGGTACTACAACTCGTGAATCTGTTTTAGTAGGGGTTGCCTACGGAAGCGATGTTCAGTTGGTAAAAGAATTATTATTAAAAGCAGCAAACGAACATCCGAAGGTATATCAACATCCTGCTCCTTTAGTGATTTTTGAAAACTTTGGTGATAGTGCTTTAGAGTTTAAGTTGATATTCACTTTAAATGATAGCTTTCAGGCACAAATTCCTAAAAGTGATTTGAGGTTTACAATTGATGAGTTATTTAGAACTCATCAAATATCAATTCCTTTTCCACAAAGAGATATACATATTATAAATAAATAAGTTTGATGGCGTGATTATTGTATTAATAATAACGCATAAAATTAAATATATGAGCAAAATATTAATAATAGAAGATGAAGCGGCAATCCGTAGAGTTTTAAAAAAAATTATTTCAGAAGAAAATGATACTTATCAAGTTGAAGAGGCTGAAGATGGATTAGTAGGAATTGAAATGATTAAAAATAAAGATTATGATTTAGTTTTGTGTGATATTAAAATGCCAAAAATGGATGGTGTTGAAGTATTAGAAAAAGCTAAAAAAATAAAACCTGAAACACCAATGGTAATGATTTCTGGTCACGGAGATTTAGATACCGCAGTAAATACAATGCGTTTAGGTGCTTTTGATTATATATCTAAGCCACCAGATTTAAACAGATTGTTGAATACTGTTCGTAATGCTTTGGATAAAAAAGAGTTAATTGTAGAAAACAAGCGCTTAAAGAAGAAAGTAAGCAAAGGTTATCAAATGATTGGTGAGAGTGATGCGATTACTCATATTAAAGAAATTATAGAAAAAGTAGCAGCTACGGATGCACGTGTTTTAATTACTGGACCTAACGGAACAGGAAAAGAATTAGTCGCACATTGGTTACACGAAAAATCAGATAGAGTAAAAGCAGCAATGATTGAAGTAAATTGTGCTGCTATTCCATCAGAATTAATAGAAAGTGAATTATTTGGTCATGTAAAAGGTTCTTTTACTGGAGCAAATAAAGATAGAGCAGGAAAGTTTGAAGCCGCAAACGGTGGAACTATTTTTTTAGATGAAATAGGTGACATGAGTTTATCGGCACAAGCTAAAGTATTAAGAGCTTTACAAGAAAATAAAATACAACGTGTTGGTTCGGATAAAGATATAAAAGTAAATGTGCGTATTGTTGCTGCAACAAATAAAGACTTGAAAAAAGAGATTTCAGAAGGTCGTTTTCGTGAGGATTTATATCATCGTTTAGCAGTGATTTTAATTAAAGTTCCTTCATTAAATGATAGAAGAACTGATATTCCTTTATTGGTAGATTTTTTTACTTCAAAAATTTCTGAAGAACAAGGAACTCCTAAAAAAGCATTTTCTAAAGAAGCTATTAAATTACTTCAAGAATATGATTGGACAGGTAACATTCGTGAATTACGAAATGTAGTAGAACGTTTAATTATTTTAGGAGAAAAAGAGGTTTCTGAAAAAGATGTAATATTATTTGCTAGTAAATAGGTAAAACTAATAACTTAATTAGTTTGCTATAAGAAAAGCTGATGTTTGTATAAAAAATTAGCATCAACTTTTTTGTTTTCTACTAGTTTTGCTTGGTATATTTGTAATAATAAAAATGTATAATAATCAATAAAAAATATAAAAATGGCAACAACAGTAGGTAAAAAATTTCCAGGTTTAAGCGTAGACGCAATGAACGAAATGGGAGATACTTTTAAAGTAAATGTTTTAGAAGAAGCTGTAAAAAACAAGAAAAAAGTATTATTATTTTGGTACCCAAAAGATTTTACTTTTGTATGTCCTACAGAATTACATGCTTTTCAAGCAGCTTTAGGTGAGTTTGAAAAAAGAAACACTATTGTAATTGGTGCTTCTTGTGATACTCCTGAAGTTCACTTTGCTTGGTTAAACCAATCTAAAGATAACGGAGGAATTGAAGGTGTAACTTATCCTTTATTAGCAGATAGCAACCGTAACTTATCATCAATTTTAGGTATTTTAGATATTACTGATGAGGTTTTTGATGAAGCAACTCAAACTGTGCAAGTAGTTGGAGATAATGTAACATACAGAGCTACTTATTTAATTGATGAAGAAGGAACTGTATTTCATGAAGGTGTTAACCACGTACCAGTTGGTCGTAACGTAAACGAATTTTTACGTTTAATTGATGCATATTCTCATGTTCAAACAAACGGAGAAGTATGTCCTGCAAACTGGGAAGAAGGTAAAGACGCTATGAAACCAAATGCAAAAGGAACTGCTGAATATTTAGCATCTCACTAATATTATATTTTGAAAGGAGCTAGTTCGTGTAATCATTGGGGGATGAAATACACGAACTCCTTTTTTAAAACATTAAAACTATGGTACAAGAATTAAGTCAAGATAATTTAGCAGATTTAGTAGCAGGTAACAAAAAAGTAGCTGTACAATTTTCAGCAACTTGGTGTGGTAACTGTCGTATTATGAAACCAAAATTTAAGAAGTTAGCTTCTGAAAATGAAGAAATGGTTTTTTTAATTGTTGATGCAGAGAAATTTCCAGAAAGTAGACAATTAGCAGACGTTAGTAACTTACCTACTTTTGCTACTTTTGTAGATGGTAAATTTGTAAATCAAGTACAAACAAATAAATTCGATTCTTTAAAAGAATTAATTAACGAGGTTGTATAATTTTAGTTAACTCGATCGGAATCGAGAAATTATATAAATAAGGTCTCGACTCCGATCGACCTAATAAAAAAACATTGTATTATGAAATTACCAGTTATAAAACACTTAACTTCTTTTATTGAAGAAAACGATCAGGATTATGTACTTGAAACGATTGAAACATTAGAAGCCTTAACGGAAGTTCCATCTTTAAAAGATGAAGAATTAGATGTTATTGGTGAGTTAATATCAAATATGTACGGAGCTATTGAAGTTGATAAAATGATAAAAGAAGGTACACCTAAAAAAGAAGCGTTAAATAATTTTATGAAACGTGTTTTAGGTTCTATTGATAAATAGTTTTTTAAAATATAAAAAAATCCCGAGTTTTATAACTCGGGATTTTTTTTGTTATTTTAATAAAAATTTTAGTTCATTACAGGTTTTAGTAGGAGTAAATACCGTCAATTCATAATTAGCTAAATCATGTATTTTAAAAGGGTCTTTTTCAATGATTTCTTGTAATACCGATTTATTAGTAATTTGACATAGTATTATACCACCAGTTCTGGGATTTTTTCCTCCTGAAAGAAGGAAGTTTCCTAATTTATATTGTTCATTTAGAAATTGAATATGCTCGTTTAAAAATTGGTCAATTTTATTTAATTCTGTTTTGTAAGTCAGGTTTATAAGGAACATTTTTTAATGTTTTTTGTTAATGAATTTCTATTTCATAAAATTAAATATTCCATCTAGTATTCCGCCACTACTTGTGTGTTCTCCTTTTTTTCTTGTTTGAATCCAAACTTTACCATTTCCTTTTATTGCAAATAATAACCCTTCACCAGTTGTTATAAATTCTTTAAGATTTCTTGAAATAGTTTTAATTTTTAACGTGTCTTCAAAAGCAATTAAGGCATTTTCATCAATAAAAATAGGTTTTTCAGAATTAATTTTTTGTTCAATAATTTTTCCATAACCTTTTAGAAATAATGTTCCACTTCCTACAGTTTTTAACTTTAAACCATCATTTAATGTAGTTTTCCAATCTTTTTTTTCAAGAGTAAATTCTACACCTATAGTTCTTGCAAAATGTAAATTAGGTTCAATTAAAATAGGATTATCTTCTAAAATATCAATACTGAAAATTTCGGCGTTATCTTTTGTTGATAGTGCTAATTTTAGGTTTTCTTTTGCTGTATAAATATTATATGTTAAACTTTTTCCGCCGAATATTTTAGCTATCCAGTTTTTGTAATTTCTAGCTTCAATTTTATTGTTAACAGTATACTCTCCATCGCAGTAAATTAAATTCCCTTTTTCTGTGATTAGTTTTTCATCTTTTTCAAATTCAATTCCTAAATAAGAACTTGGGTAATCAGATATTTTAAATTTCATAGTCACAATGTTTTTTATTCTTCGGCTTCTTTCTGCTCATTCATTTTTCTAACCAATGCTTTTAAACGCTCTTTATTTTGAAGCTTTTGAAGTTTAACTTTGTTTTCTTTTTGCTTCATTAAGCGAGTGTGTTTCGCTTTATTTACGGTGTTTTTTGCTTTTCCTTTTTTAGGCATTTTGATTCTTTTTTGATGTTTTTATCATTAATAATCCGAAGAAAGTAAGTAATCCATTTAAAACTAACACGAAAAATCCAAAATCAAAATTGAATAATGTCTTACTAAAATAGCTTATTAAAAATGTGAAAATAGGAGATACAATACAAATTATAGGAACTAATTTATCTTTTATATTCAGTTTTGTAAATAATCCGAAGGCATATAATCCTAATAAAGGACCATAAGTATAACCCGCAAATTGAAATATTTTAGCAATTACACTAGCATCTGCAATAAAATATTTGAAAACTAAAATTGTTGCGATTAATATAAATGAAAATAAAATGTGTATTTTCTTACGGATTTTCTCTTTTTCTTGTTCATCTGTTTTTTTATCGATTTCTAAAATATCAATACTAAAAGATGTTGTTAATGATGTTAAAGCACTATCGGCACTTGAATATGCTGCGGCAATTAATCCTAATAAAAAGAATAAAGAAGTTATCAAACCTAAATTGCCACTCATGGCAATCATCGGAAATAATTGGTCTTTATGTGCATCTAATCCGTTAATATTGGCATAATCTGTAAGTAAAACACCCAAAGCTAAAAAGAAAAAATTAACGATTACTAAAACAATCGTAAACCAAAACATATTTTTTTGAGCATCTTTTAAATTACGACACGTTAAGTTTTTCTGCATCATATCTTGATCTAAACCTGTCATAACAATTGCTATAAATGCTCCAGATAAAAACCGATTCCAAAAATAATTCCCTGCTTTTATATCATCAAAAAAGAACATTTTAGCTGATTTACTTTCAGATATATACGTAAATAAACTGTCAATTTGTAGGCTGTTTTTTATCATAATAATACAAACACCAACGGCAATTAACATGAATAAAGTTTGTAGCGTATCTGTCCACACGATGGTTTTTATACCACCTTTAAAAGTGTATAACCAAATCAATAAAATGGTAATCGTTACAGTTACCCAAAACGGAATTTCGTAAGCATCAAACAAAATTAATTGTAAAACATTGGCTACTAAAAATAAGCGAAAAGCCGCACCAATAGTTCTTGATAATAAGAAAAAAGAAGCACCAGTTTTATAGGAATAACTTCCAAAACGGTCTTCTAAATAAGTATATATTGATGTTAAATTTAAGCGATAATAAAGCGGAAGCAAAACTAAACCGATAACTGCGTAACCAACCACGTAGCCAAAAACCATTTGCATATAACTCATTTGTTGCCCTTCAACCCAGCCAGGAACTGAAATAAAAGTAACGCCAGAAAGTGAAGCGCCAATCATACCAAAGGCTACTAAATACCAAGGCGAAGAATTATCTGCTTTAAAAAAAGTGTTGTTATTTGCCGATTTACCTGTAAGGAAAGAAATCAGAATTAAAACTCCAAAATAACCAAGAATGAGGAGTACAATATGTAGTGGTTGCATATAATTTAATTACGAGTTATGAATTACGAAAGTACTAATTTAGTTTATCGTAATTCATAACTTGTAAGTATTAAATTACATTTCAATAATGATATCTTCTATATTTTTACGAACCTTTTTTAGGTCTTTCATATAATCATCTTCAGCTCTAAAACCAACAGGTAATACTAATACCGATGTTAAATTATGTTTGTCTAAACCTAAAATTTCATCATATTTTTGAGGAATAAAACCTTCCATTGGGCAAGAATCTATTTTTTCATTTGCCGCAACAGTCATTAAATTTCCTAAAGCAATATAAGCTTGGTTTTTATTCCAAACAGCTAATTCTTCTTGAGTTTTACTAGTTACAGAATCTGTAAGCATTTTTTTAAACGGCGCTAAAATTTCATCAGGCGTATTTCTTGTTTCTTTTACTAATGAAAAATAAGTATCAATATTTTTGATATCATATTCTTTAGGAATGCATAAAACTAATACATGAGATGCTTGTGCAACTTGTGGTTGATTCCAAGAATGTTGAACTAATTGTTGCTGAATTTCTTTATTTTGAAGAACCACCATTTTAACAGGTTGTAACCCGTAAGAAGAAGCTGTTAAATTAAAGGCTTCTTTTAAAATAGTTATTTGTGTTTCAGAAAGTGATTTATTTTCATCGAATTTTTTAACAGCATAACGCCATTTTAAATTTTCTACAGTATTCATGTTATATGTTTTAGTTTCCAAACAAAAATACAACTGCTTTTAATAAAAATTAGGTTTTGGTTATTAATAAAATTGATGACTTAATTTATTTAATCTATTTAATTTATAAAATATTGAGAAAAATTTATCTTATAAAATTAATAAATATTGAAAAGTAAAAGCATTGATAAAAAGTGATTTAGCTATATTTTTTATATATTAATACACTGAAAAAAGAAAAGTTAATTTACAGTTATGAAAGAAGAATTTTTACATTTTTTGTGGAAATATAAATTGTTTAGCACAACTAATTTAAAATCGATAGCTAATGAAACTATCAAAATAATTAAATCAGGATTACATAACCAAAATACAGGTCCTGATTTTTTAACAGCTCATCTAAATATAAACAATCAATTATGGATTGGAAATGTTGAAATTCATATAAATTCATCCGATTGGTATTTACATAAACATGAAGAAGATAAAAATTATGAAGCCATTATTTTACACGTAGTTTGGCAACATGATACTGTTATTTTTATGAAGAATAATCAGCCTTTACCAACGCTTCAATTAAAAGATTTTATTGATGTAACTCTTTTAGAAAACTATCAAAAATTATTTTCTAAAAAATCGAGTTGGATTTTATGTGAAAATCAAATTAATTCTGTTGATACTATTTTGATTAATAATTGGCTAGAAAAATTATATTTACAGCGTTTAGAACGTAAATCAGTTTTTATTAAAGAATTATTATCAAATTCAAATAATAATTATGAAACTGTATTATTTCAATTATTAGCTAAAAACTTCGGATTAAAAATAAATGGAGATTCTTTTTTAAGATTATCACAATCATTTGATTTTTCTGTATTACGAAAAACTAGATTTAACGAATTACAATTATCAGCATTATTATTTGGTCAGGCTGGTTTTTTTGAAGAAGAAATAGAAAATGAGTATTTTATTCAATTAAAAAATGAGTATGATTTTATTAGTCACAAACATAATTTAACACCTATTTCTAATAATTTATTTCAATTTTTTAGAATGCGACCTACAAATTTTCCAACGATTCGAATCGCTCAATTAGTTGCTTTATTTCATAAACATCAAAATTTATTTTCTCAACTTATAGAAACCAAAAAAATAGCAGATTTTTACAAGTTGTTTTCGGTTGAAGTAAATTATTTTTGGAAAACACATTACACTTTTGAAACTGAATCTAAAAAATCATCAAAAAAAATAACAAAATCATTTATTGATTTATTACTGATAAATACAATTATTCCTTTAAAATATGTTTATGAAAAAAATAGAGGAGAGGTAAATGAAGCAGATTTTTTTGAATTGATACAACAACTTAAATCAGAAAAAAATACGATTATTTCAAAATTTTTAGATTTGAAAATAAAATCAGAAAATGCTCTTAAAAGTCAAGCTTTATTAGAACTTAAAAATAATTATTGTACTGAAAAATGTTGTTTACAATGCGATATAGGTAAGAATTTATTACATAAATAATGTATTTTTGCGTATAAATAACACATAATGACACAACAAGAAATAATGCTTTCCGTAGATGCCGTAGTTTTTGGATACGAAGCGGGAAATATTTCCATATTATTGATAAAAAGAAAGTACAAACCTTTTAAAGGGAAATGGGCAATTCCAGGTGGTTTTGTGCTAGAAAATGAATCATTAGAAGATGCTGTTGAAAGAGAATTATTAGAAGAAACAGGTGTTAAAATTAATTATTTAGAGCAGTTATATACTTTTGGTCAGCCAGAAAGAGACCCTAGAAAAAGAGTTGTAACAGTTGCTTATTTCGGACTTGTAAAACCAAATTATTTTAAACTGAAAGCCAGTACTGATGCAGAGGAAGCACAATGGTTTTTTATTGATGAATTGCCTGAATTATCTTTTGATCATCAAGATATTTTAGATAAAGCAATAAATCGTTTACAAGCAAAAATAACCTATGAACCTATTGGTTTTGAATTATTAGAAAGTAAATTTCCTTTTTCAGATTTAGAAAAACTTTATTCAACACTTTTAGGAAGAGCTGTTGATAGACGTAATTTTCGAAAAAAAATAATGCATTTAAATGTTTTAGATGAATTAGATGAAAAAACATCAAAAGGTTCAGGAAGACCAGCAAAACTGTTCCAGTTTAATGAAAAACGATTTTTTCAATTAAAAAAAGAAGGAATTATTTTCGATATTTAAACAGTTAAAAATATAGTTAGTGTTTTTTTTACGCAAATTATTTGTGAGTTATAATAATATGAAATATATTTGTGTTATAATTACGCAAATAAAATAATAAATAACCAAGGCTATGAACGGATTATTATTAACAGACGGTTACAAAACAGGACATCACCAACAATATCCAAAAGGAACAGAAGAAGTATATTCTAATTGGACACCAAGAAGTAATAAATATGCGCCAAAAGGATGTGAAAAAGTAGTTTCGTTTGGACAACAATATGTAATTACTTGGTTACACGATTATTTTGAAACAAACTTTTTTAGTAAGCCAAAAGATGCAATTTGTCAAGAAATAAAAGAAGAGCTTTCTTTATATTTAGGAACAGATTATGATGTTTCTCATTATGAAAAATTGCATGATTTACAGTATTTACCAATCAAAGTAAAATCAATAAAAGAAGGCGTAGAAATACCTGTAAGAGTACCAATGTTAACAGTTGTAAATACGGTAAAAGAATTTTATTGGGTAACTAATTTTTTAGAAACCATTCTTTCAACAATGTTATGGCAACCTATGACTTCTGCTTCAATTGCATTACGATATAAAAGGATTTTTAAAAAATGGGCAACTTTAACAGATAAAGAAAATACTGGATTTATCGATTTTCAAGGACACGATTTTTCAATGAGAGGAATGGGAGGTTTACAAAGTGCCGTGTTATCAGGAATGGGACACGCAAGTGTTTTTTTAGGTTCGGATACTTTGCCAGTAATTAGTAGTTTGAGAAAATATTATAAAGCAACAGGTTTTGTTATCGGTTCGGTAAATGCAACGGAACATTCGGTGATGTGTGCAGGAACAAAAGATGATGAAATCGGGACTTTTAGAGAATTAATGAAAACATATCCTACAGGAATTTTATCCGTAGTAAGTGATACTTGGGATTTATGGAAAGTACTAACAATGTATTTACCAATTTTAAAATCGGAAATTTTAAGTAGAGAAGGAAAATTAGTAATTCGACCAGATAGCGGAGATCCTGTTGCTATTATTTGTGGTGAAAATACCGCATTAAACGGAAGTACTCCACAAGAAAAAGGTGTGGTAGAATTATTATGGGATGTTTTTGGTGGAACAATAAATGAACAAGGTTTTAAAGTATTAGATACTCATATTGGCGCTATTTATGGCGATAGTATAACTACTGAAAGAGCTGAAGAAATCTGTGAGAAATTACACGATAAAGGTTTTGCAAGTACCAATGTTGTTTTAGGAATCGGTTCATTTACGTATCAATATAACACCCGTGATACTTTTGGTTTTGCAATGAAAGCAACTTCGGTTGTTGTTAATGGCGAAAGAAGAGAAATATTTAAAGACCCAATTACTGATGATGGAATTAAAAAATCAGCAAAAGGTTTAGTTAAAGTTGTTATAGAAAATGACGAATATCGTTTAATTGATCAAGTTTCAGAAGCTGAAGAAAAAGAAGGTGAGTTAAAAGAAATTTATAAAGATGGAAAATTTTATAATACTACAACCTTAAATGAAATTAGAGAACGCATCAATAAAAATATAAATAGCAGTGTTTTAGTTTAAAAAAATAAGTTATGAAATACGAAATAAAGAAATTTAATGACGGACAGGTAACAGCTAAAATCCTTGAAAAAGAAAATTTACATGTTAAAATAAGAGGAAATAGTTATGAAGATTTATTTCGTATTGCTACAATAAAAGAAGCTTGGGATGCCGAAAATATTTTAAATAAAACTGCTACAGCTATTTTAACTATTTATTGTTTGATAGGACAACGTTCTGATAGACGTTTTAATGAAAAAGAATCTTTTGATTTAAAAGTAATTGCTAATTTTATAAATTCAATGTGTTTTGATAAAGTTGAAATCTTACATCCGCATAGCTCAATAAGTTTAGCTTTAATTAATAATTCAATAGAAATAAAAAGTTATGAGTTTGTGAAAAAAGCATATCATACTATTGGAAATCCAATATTGATAAGCCCTGATGCAGGAGCATATAAAACAACACATGAAATAGCAGAAAAATTAAAAGCAGATTTAATTCCATCAAATAAAGTACGAATAGCAGGAGTACCAAAAATAACAATTCAAGGAGATGTTAAAAATAAAGAATGTTTAATTGTTGATGATTTAGCCGATGGCGGAAGAACTTTTAATTTTTTAGCCAAAGAATTGAAAAATCAAGGTGCTACTAAAGTATTTTTATACGTAACACACGGACAGTTTAATTATGGTTTTGATGAACTAAAAGAAAATATCAATCATATTTATTGTACGAATAGTTATAAAGATATTTCTGATGATTTTGTAACTCAATTTAAAGTGATTTAAATAATTTTAGAAGATAAAAAAACTCACTAATTTTAAATTAATGAGGTTTTATTTTTATCAAAAAAAGCTTTTATAAATATTGAAATTTAGTATAAACTCTTATATTTATTAGGATTAGCTTCGCTCATAATAGCATATATTTTTTCGAAAATATCTTCAGCAGATGGTTTTGAAAAATAATCTCCATCAGTACCATAAGCTGGTCTGTGAGCTTTTGCAGTTAAAGTTTGTGGTTTGCTATCTAAATATTTGTATCCGTTTTGGTTTTCTATAATTTCTTGTAATAAATAAGCAGAAGCTCCTCCAGGAACATCTTCATCAATTACCAATAAACGATTTGTTTTAGCGATAGATTTTACGGTATCATGATTTAAATCAAAAGGTAATAAACTCTGTGCATCAATAATTTCAATATCAATACCAACTTGAGTTAATTCTTTGGCAACTTCACTTACAATTCGTAAAGTAGAACCGTAAGAAATTACCGTAATATCTGTTCCTTCTTTGATAGTTTCAACAACACCAATCGGAGTTTTAAATTCGCCTAAATTGGTTGGTAATTCTTCTTTTAAACGATATCCATTTAAGCATTCTATTACTAAAGCTGGATCATCTCCTTCTAATAAAGTATTATAAAAACCAGCAGCTTTGGTCATATTTCTAGGAACTAATACATGAATTCCACGAACATTATTTATAATTCCACCCATTGGCGAACCTGAATGCCAAATACCTTCTAAACGATGTCCTCGAGTTCTGACAATTAACGGCGCTTTTTGCTTTCCAAAAGTACGGTAACGAAGAGTTGCCAAATCGTCACTCATTATTTGCAAGGCATATAATAAATAATCTAAATATTGAATTTCAGCAATTGGGCGCAAACCACGCATTGCCATTCCAATACCTTGCCCTAAAATAGTAGCTTCACGAATTCCTGTGTCTGAGACTCTTAATTCGCCATATTTTTCTTGTAAACCTTCTAAACCTTGATTTACATCACCAATATAACCAGCGTCTTCACCAAAAATTAAAGCTTCAGGATATTTATTAAAAATGGCATCAAAATTATCACGCATAATAACACGTGCATCTACTAAGTTTTTTTTAGGAGTATATTTAGGTGCTTCTGAAACTATTTTTTGAGGAGAAAATGTTGTTTCACTGACTAAATGTGTTGAGAAATTTACAGCTGCATTATCAATAATATCTTTAATAAACTTTTGAAGCGTTTTCTTTTCTATAAAATCTTCATCTTTTAAATAACGTAAACTTTTACGAGTAGCAATTAAAATATCTTTTCTAATAGGTTCAGTAACGCTTGCTAAATCATTTCTATATTTGGTGATAAATGAGCCATTATTACTTTTTTTAGCGATTACATCTAATAAAGTAACAGCGATAGTAACTTCGGCTTTTATTTCATTTGTATAAACAGTCCAAGCATCTCTTTTTGCTTGACTTACTTGTTTTTTTGCTTGTTTTTCAATATCAAGTAATTCTTCTTCGGAATCAATAAGTTTTAAAATATTTCCATTTTCATCTTGTAATTCAAACTCTAAAACCCACTTTCTCATTTGAGTTATGCAATCAAAATCTTCTTCCCATTGTAAACGTTCGGTAGATTTATAACGTTCATGTGATCCTGATGTTGAGTGTCCTTGTGGTTGTGTTAATTCTTTTACGTGTATTAATACAGGTATATGTTGTTCTCTTGCAATTTTACCTGCCTTATTATAAACATCCATTAATTGAACATAATCCCAACCATTAACTACGAAAATTTCATAACCTTTAGTATCATTTTCTTTTTGAAATCCTTTTAAAATTTCAGAAATACTTTCTTTTGTTGTTTGATGTTTTGCGTGTACCGAAATACCGTATTCATCATCCCAAACACTCATCACCATTGGTACTTGTAAAACACCAGCAGCATTTATTGTTTCAAAAAATAAGCCTTCGGAAGTACTTGCATTTCCGATAGTACCCCAAGAAACTTCGTTTCCTTTATCAGAAAAATTAGTGAAATTTTCTAAAGATTTTACGTTTCTATAAATTTTAGAAGCCTGTGCTAAACCTAATAAACGAGGCATCTGTCCTGCAGTAGGAGAAATATCTGAAGATGAATTTTTTTGAGTAGTTAAGTTTTTCCATTTACCATCTTCATCTAACGAATGTGTTGCAAAATGACCTCCCATTTGTCGACCAGCTGACATCGGTTCAATTTCAATATTATTGTGCCCATATAACCCTGCAAAAAATTGTTGAGGACTTAATTCATCAATAGCCATCATAAATGTTTGATCTCGATAATATCCTGATCTAAAATCTCCATTTTTAAAGGCTTTTGCCATAGCTAATTGTGGAACTTCTTTACCATCACCAAAAATTCCGAATTTAGCTTTACCAGTTAAAACTTCTCTACGTCCTAATAAACTACACTCTCTACTTAAGCGAGCAATTCGGTAATCATTTAAAACATCATTTTTAAAATCTTCAAAAGAAATTTGTTCAGTATTAGCTATTTCAGTTTTTTGCATCATAATTGTCTGGTTTTTGGTCTGGTTACAAAGATAGCTTTTTTAGTTGAAGTTTAAAAATATTAGCTTTAATTGAATATTATGTAATAAACTAGTTGTTTTAGTGTATTTTGTTGCGTTATCTATAAGAAACTTCTTCTTATAAAGTTATAAATTCTATCAACACTCGTTGTAATTACAAATCTAATTTTTGTAGGATAGGCTTCTTTCGTTATTTCAAAGCCTTCGTTTGTGTAAATAGGAAAGTAAAATTCAAAAATATTTGGAAGAAAATTTAGGCGTATACCGTTTTCATAATAATATTTTGGCGAACTATTTTTATTTATCAATATAGCAAAATCATTATAAATTTCAGTTTTATTAAAAATATTAACACTTGTATTTACAGCAGTAATGAATTTATTAGAAAATTGAGGTTCTTTAAAATTAGATTTAAATCCACCTTGATTAACTATAAATTGTTGGCTAAAAAGTCCTTGGCTTTCTGAACGACCAAATAAGTTTTGTTCAAACAAATAATCAGCACCATTATTTAAAGCAAAACTATAGTAATTTCCTTCAGATTTATTGTAAAAAAAATATCCTCCAAAAAACCTTATTTGATAGCTTTTTTCTTCAGTAAAAAATTTACGATATCGAAAATCGGTTGTAATTTTACTAAACTTAGAGTGAAGTTCGGTATTAATAGCATGAGTGGTATTATTAATTGCATCAGAATTTGAGTAAATATATCTAATACTTAAAACATTGTATTTATCTTGTTCTTGTTTGTTAATTTCAACTTCTTTATCTACACTAATTAATTTTGCAACCAATACTTTAAATCCATTTTTACGAAATGTATTTTGCTTAAAAGTAACACTTATAGAAGGTGTAAAAACAGTATATTTAAGTTTTGGAGCATAATGAAAACTACTTCCACTAAAGCCATAACCTATTTTGTAAATATTAGCGTTTTTTATAAAATGATTATATGAAAAAGAATAAGAACCTGTTAAATTATTACTTTTTGTACTATAATTTGGTTTAATGCTAAATTCAAAATTCTTTTTAAGAAATGATTTATTATTGATTTTTACTCCTAATATAGCACCATCATATAAGTTATAATTAAAAGATGGATAGTAAAATAATTGATTGTAATAAGGGTTTTCTATATCTTTAAAAAAACGAAATTGTAAGGGTTTATTAATTAAATGATTGTTTACTTTTCTGAAATTATTTAAATAATTATATTCAGGATAGGTGTTTTCAAAATTTAAAGCAAGCTTATCAAAATTACCTTTTTTGATTTTAATTGTTTTTACAGAATCTATTCCTGTAACCCATTTTTTAAATTTTATTTCTTTTTTTTGTATTCCATATAGGGCAATAGGAGATGTGAAATTTCTTTTATTTTTAATGATGACTTCTAGTGAATCATTATTTTTAGTACTTTTTACTTTAGTAATTTTGTAATCAATCTTCTTAGTTGTTTTGATGTATTCATCAAAAAACCAATCTAAATTTTTAGAGGTGTTTTTTTGAAGTATCTCTTGAAACTGTTGCGTTGTACTTATTTTTAATTGATTTTTTGCGTAAAACTCTTGTATCGATTTAACTAAAGTATCTCCACCTATAAAATCTTGAAGATATAATAAACCTAAACCAGCTTTGTATTTATTAACAATTTTTCGATTGAAATTTGAAAGAGAATCCGAAGGAGTATTTAATGCTTGATCATTAAATTTACGGGTATTAAATTGATAAACAAAAGCATATTTATCTAATTGTTTTAACTTAGAAATATTATATGTTTTTAAAGGCCAGTATTTAGAATATTTTCCTAAAACAGTAACTTCAGGATAGTATTCTTTTATATATTTCATCATTAAAAAAGTTTCTAAACCATCGGTTAGCCAATAATCACTTCGTTTATCTAATAGTAAAATATCTTCGATATATTTTCTGGTAAGCGCCTTAAAAAAGTTGATTTCCCATTTAAAATTGGTAGGAAATGGATTTAACCAATGTGGAAGTCTATAAATTTCATGAAGTGAGTTTTTAGTAACAGTACTTGCATCAACAAATATTTCGGTATGTGGATGTTTTCCTAAATAACCTTCAATAAAATCAATTTGTTTATTGATAATTTTTGATGTTGTTTGATGAGGAATATTTCTTAAATAAGTATCAGTTTTTATTTCTTTATTTTTTGTTTTAAAAGAAGTGAAGTTATTAATCGAGTCGATATGAATAATAATATCTTTTTTTCGATTACCAACTAAATAATAATTAGTGTGCGTTTTTAGTGTTGTTTTATGCTGATATAAATTACTTTCAAGCGTGTATTTTTTAGGAATATCAATATTTATGATGTAGTTGGTTGGGTTTTCATATAAATCATCAATATTTAAATTACTCATTAAATGCCATTTTTTGTTATAAACAGCAGGAGTAATGTGCCAAAAACGCAAATGATATCCATTTTGTGTTTTTCCGTATCGTGTAAATTTTGCACTCGGAATCTTTACAATATAAGTAGCTGAAATTAGTACACTATCTTTAGGTTTTAGTGTTTTATTTAAAACTACTTCAATAATATCTGCTTTTATTTTTTTTAATGAAACGTGCTTGTAATTTGCATTGACACTGTAAATTTTAGTATTTCCTCTATCTTTTTCTTTTGCAAAATGAAAATTTTTTGAGTAATCTTCGATAAAACGTTTTCCTAAAGGAGTATCATTATTTTTAAAGCTGTTTGCCCAATTGTGAAGGAAAACAGATTTCAGATTATCTGATGAATTATTATAGAAAACAGTTTTTTGTTGAATATAAAGCTGATTTTTTGTTACGTCTAATTTTGCCTTTATTTCAATAGAATTTGTTTGTGCTGTTAGTGTATAACAGTACAAAAATAGGAAGCATGTAAAAAGCTGTAATTTATGTTTCAAATTTAAAATCAACTTAAATGTGAAAATAAAAAAACTCGTTGAATATTCAACGAGCTTTAAGTATTTTTAGAAATTTGGCTTTAATTGATGCTTCGCATAAAACTTATTTAAATGATCAATTGCTTCATCGGCAGTATCAACAACTCTAAATAAATTTAAATCTTTTTCACTGATATTTCCTTCTTCTAATAAGGTGTTTTTAATCCAATCTAATAAACCACCCCAGAATTTTTTTCCGACTAAAACAATAGGAAAACGACCAATTTTATTAGTTTGAATTAAGGTGATTGCTTCAAATAATTCATCCATAGTTCCAAAACCTCCAGGCATAACAACAAAACCTTGCGAATATTTTACAAACATTACTTTACGAACAAAAAAGTAATCGAAATCTAAACTTTTACCTTGATCAATCCAAGGATTATCGTGTTGTTCAAAAGGTAAATCAATATTTAAACCAACAGAAACACCTTTACCACGGTTTGCACCTTTGTTACCAGCTTCCATAATTCCAGGTCCTCCACCAGTAATTACACCAAAACCATTTTGAGTTAATTTATAAGCAACCTCTTCGGCAAGTTTATAGTATTTATGATCTGGTTTTGTTCTAGCTGAACCAAAAATAGATACACAAGGACCAATTTTACTTAATTTTTCATATCCTTCAACAAATTCAGCCATTATTTTAAAAATAGCCCACGAATCGTTTGTTTTTATCTCGTTCCAAGTTTTTGGTTGTAATTTTTCTTTTATTTTTCTATCATCATTTGGATTCATAATCTTACTTTCTTTTTATTATTAGTATAACAATTAATAAAGCTAAAAATAATTTCAATAGCTTATTTACTAATTTACTTTTTTTTATTAGAATAAGTAATTTTAAATTAATTCTTTATTTAGGAATTTAGCTGTATAACTAGTTTTATGTTTGGCTACTTTTTCAGGAGAACCAGTTATTAAAACTTCTCCACCATTTTTACCGCCTTCCATACCAATATCAATAATGTGGTCTGCAAGTTTAATAACATCCATATTATGTTCAATAATTAGGACTGTATTTCCTTTATCAGCAAGTTTATTTAGTACGTTCATTAAAACACGAATATCTTCAAAATGTAAGCCAGTAGTAGGTTCATCTAAAATATAAAAAGTATTTCCTGTATCTCTTTTTGATAATTCCGAAGCTAATTTAATACGTTGCGCTTCTCCTCCAGAAAGTGTTGTTGATTGCTGACCTAAAGTTATATATCCTAAACCAACATCTTTAATAGTTTTTAATTTTCGATGTATTTTAGGAATCAATTCAAAGAAATCGGTAGCTTCATTAATAGTCATATTTAAAATATCAGCAATTGATTTTCCTTTATATCGAATTTCTAAGGTTTCTCTGTTAAATCGTTTTCCTTGACAAGTTTCACAAGTTACGTTAACATCAGGTAAAAAGTTCATTTCGATAACTCTAACTCCGCCACCTTGACAGGTTTCACAACGTCCGCCTTTTACGTTAAAACTAAAACGCCCAGGTTTATAACCTCTAATAGCGGCTTCGGGAGTTTTAGCAAATAAACTTCTAATTTCGCCAAATGTACCCGTATATGTTGCAGGATTTGAACGAGGAGTTCTACCAATTGGAGATTGGTCAATATCAATAACTTTATCAATATGTTCTAGGCCTTCAATTTTTTTATAAGGCATTGGTTTTTTTACACCACGATAAATATGAGCATTTAAAATAGGATATAAAGTTTCATTAATTAAAGTCGATTTTCCACTTCCAGAAACACCTGTAACACAAATCATTTGTCCTAAAGGAAATTTAACAGTAACATTTTTTAAATTATTTCCTGATGCTCCAGAAAGTTTAATAAAATTTCCATTTCCTTTTCTTCGTTCTGTTGGGATGGCTATTTTTTTTCTTCCTGTTAAATAATCGGCAGTTAATGTATTGTGTAATTTTAAATCTTCAAAAGTTCCTTGACTTACAATTTCTCCTCCGTGGATTCCTGCACCTGTACCGATATCTAATACAAAATCGGCTTGTTCAATCATGTCTTTGTCATGTTCAACGACTAAAACTGAGTTTCCGATATCACGAAGTTTTATAAGCGATTTAATCAGTTTTTCATTATCACGCTGATGTAAACCGATACTTGGTTCATCTAAAATATATAAAACACCAACTAATTGCGAACCAATTTGAGTAGCTAATCGAATTCGCTGTGCTTCGCCTCCAGATAATGATTTTGAAGTTCTATCTAATGTTAAATAATCTAAACCAACATCTAATAAAAACTGTATTCTTGTGCGTATTTCTTTTAATATTTCACTAGCAATTATTAATTGTTTTTCTGATAAACTACTTTCAATATCTTTAAACCAAGCAGCTAATTCAGTCACGTCCATTTGAGCTAAATCACTAATATTTTTATTATTGAATTTAAAATGAAGCGCTTCTTTTTTTAATCTTTTTCCTTCGCAGACAGAGCAAGTGACTTCATCCATAAAGTCTTTTGCCCATCGTTTTATGGTTGTGCTTTCTGCATTTTTATATTGATTTTCTATAAAAGCGATAATTCCTTCAAAATCAATTTCATAATTTCGAGTTACACCAAGTTCTTTGGAATTTATTTCAAATTTTTCATTTCCTCCATATAAAATAATTTCCAAGGCATTTGCAGGAATTTTATTTATTGGGTCGGTAAGTTTAAAATTATGTCTGTCGGCAATTGTTTGTAATTGTTTAAAAATCCAACTACTTTTTTGATTTCCTAAAGGAACAATTCCACCATTTTTGATAGAAATACTATCATCAGGAATTAATTTTTTTATATTGATTTCATCTGTAATTCCAAGTCCGTTACAATTACCGCAAGCACCTCTTGGCGAATTAAATGAAAACGAATTTGGTTCAGGGTTTGGATATGCAATTCCTGTACTAGGACACATTAATTCACGACTAAAATAACGAGGTTTATCATCAATATGAATAGCATCAACATCAATAACCATTAAAATATTATTACCTGTATATAAGGCAGTTTTAATGGTTTCTTCTAAGCGTTTTTCTGATTTTTCATTGATAACTAAACGATCAATAACCACTTCAATATCGTGAGTTTTATATCGGTCTAGTTTCATTCCTTTAACAATTTCTTTTATTTCGCCATCAACACGAACTTTAACAAAACCTTGTTTGGCTATTTGTTCAAAAAGTTCACGATAATGTCCTTTTCTGGCTCTAATTAAAGGCGCAAGAACAGCTATACGTTTTTCGTTAAAATCTTTTAAAATCAATTTTCTGATTTGTTCATCAGAATAACTGACCATTTTTTCGTTGGTATTATACGAGTAAGCATCCGAGGCACGAGAAAAAAGTAATCGTAAAAAATCATAAATTTCCGTAATTGTTCCTACTGTTGAACGTGGACTTTTATTAGTTGTTTTTTGTTCGATAGCAATAACAGGCGATAAACCATCAATTTTATCAACATCGGGTCTTTCTAGTCCGCCTAAAAACTGACGAGCATATGCTGAAAAAGTTTCAATATATCTGCGCTGTCCTTCGGCATAAATAGTGTCGAAAGCTAATGATGATTTTCCGCTTCCGCTTAGTCCTGTAATAACAACAAGTTTTTCACGAGGAATTTTAACATCAATGTTTTTTAAGTTGTGAGCCCTAGCTCCGTATACTTCAATATATTCTTGTTCTTTCAAAGTGCGTTTTTTACCAGAAAAGCAAAGTTACAGAAACCATCTTTATTTTGAAGCTGATGTTATAAACAAATCAGTGTAATTTGGTATCTTGCAATTAAAAGGAATTAATATGAAACTTATTCATGGTGTACGCCATTTTTTTGAACGACATGGTTTTGATGTATCTTCTCGGCTTGCTGATAAATTAGGTATGCGAGCAACTAATGTGCGCTTATTTTTTATTTATATATCGTTTGTAACGGTAGGTTTATCGTTTGGTGTGTATTTAACATTGGCATTTTTATTGAAATTAAAAGATATGATTTATACTAAAAGAACATCTGTTTTTGATTTATGATAAAAGCGATGTTTAAATCAAGATTGTATAAAGCAATCTTTTTTTCGGTACTTATTTTATCAATAGGAGTAGGCGGATATTTAATTTTGTTTGATTATTCTTTTATTGATGCTTTATATATGACTATAATTACCATTACCACAATTGGTTTTGGCGAAGTTCATCCGTTTGGAACGGGGGAAAAAATATTTACTATCGGTTTAATATTATCAAGTTTATTCATTTTTGGATATGCAGTTTCCTTGTTTTCAGAATATCTAATTAGTGGGCAATTTTTTTATCAATTAAAAACAAAAAAAGTGCAAAAAAAAATAGAAAAATTAAAAGGACACACCATTGTTTGTGGATACGGTAGAAACGGAAAACAAGCTATTTCAAAATTATATAGCTACAATAAAAAGTTAGTTGTTATAGAAAAGTATGAAGATATTATTAAAGAATTAGATGAAAATGAAATATTAAATATTCAAGGAGATGCAACAACCGATGAGGCATTACTAAAAGCAGGAATTTTAAATGCAGATTATTTAATAACAGTTTTACCTTCGGATGCTGATAATTTATTTGTTGTATTAACGGCAAGTCAGTTAAATAAAAAATGTAAAATAATAAGTAGAGCTTCAGAAGAATCGTCTTGTAGTAAACTTAAAATTGCGGGTGCTGATAATGTAATTATGCCTGATAAATTAGGCGGTGCACATATGGCGTCTTTAGTAGTTACTCCTGATGTTATCGAGTTTGTAGATAGACTAACAATAGAAGGTGATACAACAGCAAATTTAGAAGAAATAAAGATTGACAACTTACCAAAAGAATATTTGAATAGAACTATTTTAGATTTAGATATACGAAAAAAGACAGGCTGTACCGTTATTGGGTATCATACAAAAAATAAAGAATATATTATCAATCCTGAAGCTTCTTTAAGTCTTAAAGCTGGAGGAAACTTAATCGTTTTAGGTCGTCCTGAACAAATAATTAAACTAAGAGAATTATTTTAATGAAAAACGAAATGAAAAAAGTAATTATTACAGGAACTAATGGATTGTTAGGGCAAAGTTTAGTTAATTTATTATTAGAAGAAAAAGAAAAATATCAAGTAATTGGTTTTTCTCGAGGAGAAAATAGAAGCGGAAGAAATGATTTTGAATATGTTTCTATTGATATTACAGATGAAAAAAACTTATTAAAAAACTTAAAAGAATATCAGCCAGATATTATTGTAAATACGGCTGCAATGACAAACGTTGACGCTTGTGAAGATAATAAAACAGCCTGTGATATTTTAAATATTGATGTTATTGAAAACTTAAAAATATTTTCAGCCGATAATAATACGCACTTAATTCATTTATCAACAGATTTTATTTTTGATGGTGAAAATGGTCCTTATAAAGAAACCGATACGCCAAATCCATTAAGTTATTATGGTATTTCTAAATTGAAATCAGAAAATATTTTAACGGCATCTAAAATTGATTATACAATCCTTAGAACTATTTTGGTATATGGAAAGGTTTTCGATATGTCACGAAGTAATATTGTACTTTGGGTAAAAAAATCCTTAGAAGATAAAAAAGAAATTACCATTGTTAATGACCAATATCGAATGCCAACTTATGTGGAAGACTTGGCATTAGTATGTAAATTAGCGATTGATAAAAAAGCTATAGGTATTTTTAATGTTTCATCAAAAACACTTTTAAGTATTTACGAAATAGCACAACAAATAGCAGAGGTATTTCAGTTAGATAAAACATTAATAAAGCCAATTACAGCAAAAATATTAAATCAAAAAGCAGTAAGACCCGCTAGAACAGGTTTTGATTTAACAAAGACAAATAATATTTTAAACTTTTATCCAAAGTCATTTAAAGAAGATTTACAGAGATTTAAAGAAAAACTAACTTAAAAACTACATTTAACGCTTAAAACTTGTTAAAAGTACATTTTTTTATGATATTGCGATAACAAATAAAAAAACTAATATATTTATATGAATAAAAGACTTCTTTCGCTGTTATTACTAATAACACCGATGTTAACATTCGCACAAGAAAAAGGTTTAGCTGAAAAGATAAATGAAGGATTCAAACCTGTTGCTGATGCTTGGGGTAGTTTTGTTTTTTACTCTATTGAATTAGGTGGAGGTGTAAAAATGCCATTGGTAATAATAATGTTATTAATGTCAGGATTAATATTTACTATTTTATTCAAATTTGTAAATATTAGATTGTTTCCAACTTCTATAAATATTGTTAAAGGAAAATATGATGATATTGATCATGTCACTTCAGATATAATGGCAGGAGATCCAACACCAGCTGGTGATGCGATTGAAACAATTAGAGTAGAAGGAGCAGATGGAGAGGTTTCTCACTTTCAGGCTTTAACAGCAGCGCTTTCAGGAACTGTAGGTTTAGGAAATATTGCTGGTGTAGCTGTGGCTTTATCTTTAGGAGGTCCAGGAGCAACTTTTTGGATGGTTATTGCAGGTTTAATAGGAATGTCTTCAAAATTTGTTGAATGTACTTTAGGAGTAAAGTATAGAGATGTTGGAGAAGATGGTACAATTTACGGTGGACCAATGTATTATTTACGAAAAGGTTTAGCCGATGTTGGTAAAAGCACTTTAGGTAAAGTATTAGCAGTTCTTTTTGCTATTATGGTTGTTGGTGGTTCTTTTGGTGGAGGTAATATGTTTCAAGCAAATCAGGCAGCGCAACAGTTTGGTAGTATGATTGGATCGAATGATTTGTCAACTGCTTTAACATTTGGAGTTGTAATGTCTATTTTAGTAGGTGTTGTAATTATTGGAGGAATTAAAAGAATTGGAAATATTACAGAGAAAATTGTACCATTTATGGTAGGTATTTATGTTTTAGCAGCTGTTGTTATTTTAGCAGCTAATTTTTCTTTAATAGGAAATGCATTCGGTCAAATTTGGGACGGAGCATTTAATGCAAAAGGTATTTCAGGAGGTATATTAGGAGTCTTAATTATTGGGTTTCAAAGAGCAGCTTTTTCTAATGAAGCAGGAGTTGGTTCAGCAGCAATTGCCCATTCAGCAGTAAAAACAAAATATCCAGCATCTGAAGGTTTAGTAGCTTTATTAGAGCCTTTTATTGATACTGTAGTAGTTTGTACTATGACAGCCTTAGTAATTATTATTACAAACAGCGATGGAAGTGTTATGACATACGGTACAAAATCACCAGATGGAGTTTTAGCTACATCAAAAGCATTTGCTTCGGTATTACCTTGGTTTCCTTACATTTTAACAATCGCAGTAGTATTATTTGCTTTTTCAACGATGTTATCTTGGTCTTATTACGGTTTACAAGGATGGATGTTTTTATTCGGTCGTTCTAAAGCAGCTGATTATGCTTATAAAATCTTATTTTGTTTATTCGTAATCATTGGTTCTGCAGCAAGTTTAGGTGCAGTAACTGATTTTTCTGATGCAATGATTTTTGCAATGGCAGTACCAAATGTTATTGGTTTATTTTTCTTATATCCTAAGGTAAAAGAAGAATTAACAATTTATTTAGACGCAATAAAAGCCAGAAAAGCATCTTAAAAAATGCATAAAATATAAATAATGAATTTATTTAAACCCCATTTCTGGTATAACAAACGCCAAAGAAATGGGGTTTTATTTTTAGTTTCAATTATATTGATACTTCAGTTTGTTTATTTTTATGTTGATTTTTCTTCGGATAAAATAATAAACACAAACTCATCAGAAATAAGTTATTTTCAAAAGCAAATAGATAGTTTAAAAATAATCGCTTTAGAAAATATAAAACCAAAAATATTTCCTTTCAACCCTAATTATATTACCGATTTTAAAGGAGGTAAATTAGGAATGAGTATTCAAGAAATTGATAGATTACATGAATACCGTAAACAACGAAAATTTGTTAATTCAGTTAAAGAATTTCAGCAAATTACAAAAATATCAGATAGCTTATTAAATGAAATTTCGCCATATTTTAAATTTCCAGATTGGGTTGTAAAACGAAACAAGTTATTAGCAAAAAATAAGAAAGTGACTTCATTTTCTTCTTCTAATTTTTCTAACGTGAGTTTTTCAACAGAAATTTCATCAGAAATAGAAAAATCAATAATTAAAAAAATCAATATAAATACTGCTAGTTTTAAAGCGATATTAAAGATTCCAAATATTGATTATGAACTTTGTAAAAAGATTTTTGAATATAGAGATGAGGTAGCTGAACTTCAGGATATATCAGAAATAAAAAATATAGATAATTTTCCAATTGATAAATATGATAGAATAGTTTTATATTTGAAAGCAGAATAGATAAAAAATAAAAAGCATATAAATTATGAATAGTATGTACTTTACTGAAGAGCATGATTTTTTTCGTGAAAGTTTTAAAGACTTTTTACAAAAAGAAGTAGTTCCTCATATAAATAAATGGGAAAAGGATGGAGCTGTAGAACGTTTTATTTGGAAGAAATTCGGTGAAATGGGCTATTTTGGATTAAATCAACCAGAAGAGTATGGTGGTTTAGGTTTAGATCTTTTTTATACTGTAATTTTTTTAGAAGAATTACAAAAAATAAATTCAGGAGGATTTGCAGCGAATATGTGGGCACACGCTTATTTAGCAATGACACATTTAAATGAAGAAGGAGATGATAGAATTAAAAAAGCATATTTAACACCAAGTATTAATGGTGATAAAATTGGCTGTTTATGTATTTCAGAACCTTTCGGTGGAAGTGATGTAGCAGGTATGAGAACTACTGCAGTTAAAAAAGGAGATACTTATGTAATTAATGGATCAAAAACATTTATTACAAACGGAGTGTATTCTGATTATTTAGTAGTTGCTGCTAAAACAAATCTTGAAGACAAGCATAAAGGAATGAGTATTTTTATTTTAGATAGAGATACACCAGGAATTTCGGCAACAAAACTAGATAAATTAGGATGGAGAGCTTCTGATACCGCAGAAATTGCGTTTGATAATGTAGTGATTCCTGCTGAAAATTTAATGGGAGAAGAAGGAAAAGGTTTTCCTTATATAATGCAACATTTTGCTTCAGAACGTTTGATTATGGCAATTAATGCACATGCAAGAGCTGAATATGCCGTAGATTATGTATTAAAATACATGAGCGAAAGAGAAGCTTTTGGTAAAACATTAGATAAATTTCAGGCTTTACGACATAAAGTAGCAGAGATGGCTTCAAAAGTTGATATGTGTAGAGAATATAACTATTCAATCACAAAAAGATTAAACGGAGGTGATTACGTTGTAAAAGAAGCAAGTATGACTAAAATGTTATCTACTAAAATGGCAGATGAGGTTATTTATGATGCATTGCAATTATTAGGTGGTTATGGTTATATGGAAGAATATCCGTTAGCTCGTTTATTAAGAGATAGTCGTTTAGGTCCTATTGGTGGAGGTACTTCTGAAATTTTAAAAGAAATTATCGCCAAAATGATAATTGATAAGAAAGAATATAAACCAGCGACTTAATTTTTTATATTAAATTGATTTTGGGCATTCCCTTGCAGGTCGCGCTTTACACTATATCTTTTTTATGAAAAATAAAAAAGGATGCCGTTTCAATCGCTAATGCAGTGAAAAACTTGAAAATAAATAAAAAAATAATAGTTAATTAAAATAAGACTCAGTACATTTGCAGTCCTAAAAATAAAAATTTAGAGACTACAATGAAAGGAGGTGCTAATATATGTTAATTATTCCAATTAAAGAAGGAGAGAATATCGATAGAGCGTTAAAACGTTACAAGCGAAAGTTTAGAGATGTAAAAATTTTAAGACAATTGCGTGATAAAAAACAGTTCAATAAACCGTCTGTTGTTAAACGTGCTCAACTTAAGAAAGCCTCTTACGTTCAAGGATTAAGAACTAAAGAAGAAGTAAGCTAGAAATAACTTACTAATCACATAAAACCTGTATTGATTAATTTCAATGCAGGTTTTTTTGTACCTTTATTTTTCATAAATACATATGATAAATGTTGATAACCGCTTTTTTAACATATTTAGAACACGAGAAAAATTATTCTAAAAATACAATTAACGCTTACCGTATAGATTTAACAGCATTCAAAGATTTTTGTATCACAGAATTTGATCAAGAAGAATTAACAACAATTCATTATAATCAAATAAGAAGTTGGATAGTTTCACTTGTTAATCAGAATATATCTAATAGAAGTGTAAATAGAAAAATAAGTTCTTTAAAAACTTTTTATAATTTTCTTCAAAAAATAGAAGAAATTGAACTGAACCCATTAGCAAAACATAAAGCCTTAAAAGTACAGCAGAAAATACAAACCCCTTTTGATACAAACGAAGTACAAGAGGTAATTGCTATTTTAAGTGAAGATACCGATTTTGAATCCGTAAGAAATAAACTAATTGTAGAATTGCTTTATTCAACAGGAATGAGAAGAATAGAATTAATTAATATCAAAGAAAAAGATATTGATTTTAGTAAAAAAGTAATAAAGGTGCTAGGTAAAAGAAATAAAGAACGTTATATAATGTTGCTATCAACAGTGTTGGAAACCTTAAATAAGTACTTGATTTTAAAAAGAAGCTATGAGTTAGAAAAAGAGGAAGCGCTTCTAATAACTGAAAAAGGGGTTAAAATTTATGAAAAACTTGTGTATCGAATAATAAATATGTACTTTAGTAGGGTGTCAACCAAAGCAAAGAAAAGCCCACATATATTAAGGCATGCTTTTGCGACACATTTACTAAATAACGGTGCGTCGTTAAATTCGGTTAAAGAATTACTAGGGCATTCAAGTTTAGCCTCTACCCAAGTATATACGCATAATAGCTTGGAGCAGATAAAAAAAGTGTATAACAAGGCTCATCCTAGAGAGTTAAATTAAAGATTGGAAAAATTATGAAAGTATTCACACAGTCAGTAAACTTTACAGCAGATAAAAGCTTGATTGATTACATTGAAAAGAAAATTGAAGGTTTAGAAAAGTTCCATGATAAAATAGTTGATGTAGAAGTTTATTTAAAAGTACAGAAAACTAGTGAAAAGGAAAATAAAATCACTGAGATCAAAATAAATATTCCAGGAGACGAATTGATGGTCAAGAAACAAACAAAAACCTTTGAAGAAGGTGTAAACATTGCTATTGACTCTTTAAAAAGAAGCTTAAAGAAGTCAAAAGAAAAGCAGCGAACTGTTTTAGTTTAATAAAAAAATTAAAAGTTTTTGAAGAAAAGCTTTAGAATATAGAAATTACTTCATATATTTGCAATCCGTTAGAAATAGCGGATTGTTTTTTATTGACAATTAAAAGCCGATGTAGCTCAGCTGGCTAGAGCAGCTGATTTGTAATCAGCAGGTCGTGGGTTCGAGTCCCTCCATTGGCTCAATAAAAAGATAAAGTTCATTAATATAATAAAATACCAAGGGGAGATACCAAAGCGGCCAACTGGGACGGACTGTAACTCCGTTGTCTTACGACTTCGCAGGTTCGAATCCTGCTCTCCCCACTTTTTTAAAATTTAATCAGTCAGTATGTTGAATTTCAACTTTTAATTCTTGACTGAAGGTTTTGGAAATGTGCGAAAGTAGCTCAGTTGGTAGAGCGTCAGCCTTCCAAGCTGAATGTCGCCAGTTCGAACCTGGTCTTTCGCTCTGAAATTGTCCACGCCGGTGTAGCTCAGTTGGTAGAGCGCATCCTTGGTAGGGATGAGGTCATCGGTTCAAATCCGATCATTGGCTCTTTTTTTAGGGTTTTTTTGAAAAAGGATTTTAAAGTAATACTAAATATATTTAACTAAAGAATTAAAATTAATATCACGGCAAAAGAAACTTACGATCGTTCGAAGCCCCACTTAAACGTTGGTACTATTGGTCACGTAGATCACGGTAAAACTACATTAACTGCTGCTATCACAAAAGTATTAGCTGATGCAGGATTCTCTGAAGCTAGAGATTTTGATCAAATCGATAACGCACCAGAAGAAAAAGAAAGAGGTATTACAATTAACTCTTCTCACGTTGAATATGCAACTCAGAACCGTCACTACGCGCACGTAGACTGTCCAGGTCACGCGGATTACGTAAAGAACATGGTAACTGGTGCTGCTCAAATGGATGGAGCTATTTTAGTAGTAGCTGCAACTGATGGTCCTATGCCACAAACACGTGAGCATATTTTATTAGGTCGTCAAGTAGGTATTCCTCGTATGGTTGTTTTCTTGAATAAAGTTGACATGGTTGATGATGAGGAGTTACTTGAGTTAGTGGAAATGGAAGTAAGGGAGTTATTATCTTTCTATGAGTATGATGGAGATAATGGTCCTGTGGTTTCAGGTTCGGCTTTAGGAGCTTTAAATGGTGAGGAGAAATGGGTTAATACTGTTTTAGAATTAATGGCTGCTGTTGATGCTTGGATTGAAGAGCCTTTAAGAGAAACTGAAAAGGATTTCTTAATGCCAATTGAAGATGTATTCTCTATTACTGGTCGTGGTACTGTTGCAACTGGTCGTATTGAAACAGGAATCATCAATTCTGGAGATCCTGTTGAGATTATAGGTATGGGTACTGAGAAGTTAACTTCTACAGTTACTGGTATTGAAATGTTCCGTCAAATCTTAGATAGAGGTGAGGCTGGAGATAATGCAGGTATCTTATTAAGAGGTATTGCTAAAGAAGATATTAAAAGAGGAATGGTTATTGTTAAGCCAGGATCTGTAACTCCACATGCTAAGTTTAAGGCTGAGGTGTATGTATTGAAAAAAGAAGAAGGTGGACGTCACACTCCATTCCATAATAACTATCGCCCTCAGTTTTACGTGCGTACTACTGATGTGACAGGAAATATTGTTTTACCTGAAGGAGTTGAAATGGTTATGCCTGGTGATAACTTAACTATTACTGTTGATTTAATTCAACCAATTGCATTAAACTTAGGTTTGCAGTTTGCTATCCGTGAAGGAGGTAGAACAGTAGGTGCAGGTCAGGTTACTGAAATTTTAGACTAATTTATTAGTTTATAAATAATATAAAAAAAGGAGTCTCTTAAATGAGAGACTCCTTTTAAAATAAAATACGGGCGTAGTTCAGCGGTAGAGCACTGGTCTCCAAAACCAGGTGTCGGGAGTTCGAATCTCTCCGTCCGTGCATAATAAAGCGAGTTATAATGATAAATTATAGCTCGCTAAAAGAATAACAACGTGAATAACTTTATAGAGTACATCAAGGGTTCTTTTGAAGAATTGAATACAAATATGACATGGTCTTCTCGTGAAGAAGCCCAAAAGTCTACTGTTGTAGTTGCGGCATTTACGATTGTTTTTGCTTTACTTGTAGCAGGAATAGATAGAGTTTTTCAAACAGGATTAGATAATTTCTTTAAAATGTTTTAATAATGGCTGACTCAGTAATGAAGTGGTATGTGGTAAGAGCAGTTGGTGGTCAAGAAAATAAGGTTAAAGCCTACATCGAGACAGAAATTGCTCGTTTTGGTTTGTCTGATTTTGTAAGTAAAGTTATCGTTCCTACAGAAAAAGTTATTCAAGTAAGAAACGGAAAGAAAGTTAACAGAGAAAGAGTTTATTTTCCAGGTTATGTAATGGTAGAGGCTAATTTAGCAGGAGAAGTACCTCACGTGATAAAATCAGTAACAGGCGTTATTGGTTTTTTAGGTGAAACAAAAGGTGGTGAACCAGTACCTATGCGTAAATCTGAAGTGAACAGGATGTTAGGAAAAGTTGATGAACTTTCTGTAAAAGATGAAAATATTGCAATTCCTTTTAACACTGGTGAAACAGTAAAAGTAATTGATGGTCCTTTTAATGGTTTTGACGGTACTGTCGAAAAAGTTAATGAGGAGAAGCGTAAGTTAGAAGTAATGGTTAAGATTTTTGGAAGAAAAACACCATTAGAGTTAAACTATATGCAAGTAGAGAAAATATAATTGTTACACCTATATTTTGATGTGTTTGAAGCTTCCATTTTAAGCATATCGTTTTTAAATCTTAAACAATGGCAAAAGAAATAAGTAAATTAGTTAAACTACAAGTTAGGGGAGGTGCTGCGAATCCGTCGCCACCAGTTGGACCCGCTTTAGGTGCTGCCGGTGTTAATATCATGGAGTTCTGTAAGCAGTTTAATGCTCGTACACAGGACAAGCAAGGTAAAGTTTTACCTGTTGTGATTACTGTTTATAAAGACAAATCTTTCGAGTTTGTTGTAAAAACACCACCAGCTGCAGTACAATTGTTAGAAGCGGCCAAAATTAAGAAGGGTTCGGGAGAACCAAATAGGAAAAAAGTAGCAAGTGTTTCTTGGGATCAGATTCGATTAATTGCAGAAGACAAAATGGTAGATATGAATGCCTTTAAAGTTGAATCAGCAATGAAAATGATAGCCGGAACCGCTCGTTCTATGGGATTAACAGTAACAGGTAATGCACCTGCTTAAACTTTAAAAGATATTTAGAAATGGCAATTACTAGAAAGCAAAAAGAAGCTCGTTCTAAGGTAGATAGCTCTAAAGTTTACAGCTTACAAGATGCATCAGCCTTAGTTAAGGAAATTACAACTGTAAAATTTGACGCATCAGTTGATTTAGCAGTACGTTTAGGAGTTGATCCTCGTAAAGCAAATCAAATGGTACGTGGTGTTGTAACATTACCTCACGGAACAGGAAAAGACGTAAAAGTATTAGCATTAGTTACTCCAGATAAAGAAGCAGAAGCTATTGCAGCTGGTGCTGATTATGTTGGACTAGATGAATACCTTCAGAAAATTAAAGGTGGTTGGACTGATGTTGATGTGATTATAACTATGCCTAGTGTTATGGGTAAGTTAGGTCCTTTAGGTCGTGTATTAGGACCAAGAGGTTTAATGCCTAACCCAAAGACAGGTACAGTAACTATGAACGTTGCAAAAGCAGTACAAGAAGTTAAAGCTGGTAAAATTGACTTTAAAGTTGATAAAACTGGTATTGTACATGCTGCTATCGGAAAAGTATCTTTTGATGCTCAGAAGATTCAGGAAAATGCAAATGAGTTATTACAAACGTTAGTTAAATTAAAGCCAACAGCGGCTAAAGGAGATTATATAAAGAGTATATTTATGTCTTCAACTATGAGTCCTAGTATTGCTGTAGATGAAAAATCTATATCATAGGCACTTAAACTTTTAATTATGACAAGAGAAGACAAATTACAAGTAATACAAGATTTAACAGCAAGATTAGCAGATACAGGTACCATCTATTTAGCAGATATTTCTGGTTTAGATGCCGTTACTACTTCAAACTTAAGAAGAGCTTGTTTTAAAGCGAACGTAGAATTAGCTGTTGTTAAAAACTCATTGCTTTCAAAAGCAATGGAAGCTTCTGATAAAGATTTCGGAGATTTACCAGATGTTTTAAAAGGAAATACTTCAATGATGATTTCAGAGGTGTCTAACGCCCCTGCAAAAGTTATTAAAGAGTTCAGAAAAAAATCAGAGAAGCCTTTATTAAAAGGTGCTTTTGTTGAAGAGTCTGTTTATGTTGGAGATGACCAATTAGACGCACTAGTTAACATTAAATCTAGAGAAGAACTTATTGGAGATATTATCTCATTATTACAATCGCCTGCTAAGAATGTTGTTTCAGCATTACAATCAGGAGGTAATAAATTATCTGGTATATTAAAGACATTATCAGAGAAATAACACGCGCACGAATAAACTAAATAATAAAATTCAAAACACAATTAAAATGGCAGATTTAAAAGATTTCGCAGAACAATTAGTTAACTTAACAGTAAAAGAAGTTAATGAATTAGCTGATATTTTAAAAGATGAGTATGGTATTGAGCCAGCAGCAGCAGCAGTAGCAGTAGCAGGTCCAGCAGCAGGAGGAGATGCAGCAGATGAGCAAACTGAATTTGATGTTATCTTAAAAGCAGCAGGTGGTTCTAAATTAGCTGTAGTAAAGTTAGTTAAAGAATTAACTGGATTAGGTTTAAAAGAAGCTAAAGCAATCGTTGATAGCGCACCAGCACCAGTAAAAGAAGGAGTAACTAAAGATGAGGCAGAAGGTCTTTTAAAATCTTTAGAAGAAGCAGGAGCTGAAGCAGAGATTAAGTAATTTATAGCCCCGGTTTAACTGGGTAAAACAATTAAGGTTTAGGTACTAGAAACATACGTTTCTAGTCCTAAACCATTTTGTGTATATATTCGTTCTTTATTTGTTACAATTGAATTTGTAATAGTACGACTGTAAAGAGCTGATTTTGAATCAGCAAAGCAATTAAAATTGCATTATTGAAACAAGAAAGTTTCAAAAAATAATATTTTTAATTTAAAAATAGCATCTCTTTTGGCAACGATAAACACTACTGAAAGAATTAACTTCGCATCATCGCAATTAGGAACCGACTATCCAGATTTTCTTGATATCCAGGTGAAATCTTTCCAAGATTTTTTCCAATTGCAAACTAAAGCTGATGAGCGAGGTGAAGAAGGTTTGTATAAAACCTTCATGGATAACTTTCCGATTACAGACACCCGTAATCAATTTGTATTAGAATTTTTAGACTACTTTGTAGATCCACCAAGATATAGCATCCAAGAATGTATTGAAAGAGGGCTAACACATAGTGTTCCTTTAAAAGCAAGATTAAAGCTTTACTGTACAGATCCTGAACACGAAGATTTTGAAACTATTGTTCAAGATGTGTATTTAGGAACTATTCCTTATATGACAAATTCTGGAACCTTCATTATTAATGGAGCAGAAAGAGTTGTTGTATCTCAATTACACCGTTCACCAGGTGTGTTTTTTGGACAATCTTTCCATGCAAATGGAACTAAGTTGTATTCTGCAAGGGTAATTCCTTTTAAAGGATCTTGGATAGAATTTGCAACAGATATCAATCAAGTAATGTATGCTTATATTGATAGAAAGAAAAAACTACCAGTAACTACGTTATTCAGAGCCATTGGTTTTGAAAGAGATAAAGATATATTAGAAATTTTTGATTTAGCAGAAGAAATTAAAGTTTCTAAAGCTGGATTAAAAAAAGTATTAGGACGTAAATTAGCTGCTAGAGTTTTAAAAACTTGGCATGAAGATTTCGTTGATGAAGATACTGGTGAAGTTGTATCTATTGAACGTAACGAAATTATTTTCGACCGTGATACCATTATAGAAAAAGATCATATTGATGAAATAATCGATGCAGGTGCTAAAACTATCTTATTACATAAGGTAGATAACGACATGGCCGATTATGCCATCATTCACAATACACTGCAGAAAGATCCTACGAATTCTGAAAAAGAAGCAGTAGAACACGTCTACAGACAATTACGTAATGCTGAGCCGCCAGATGAGGAGACAGCAAGAGGGATAATTGAAAAATTATTTTTCTCTGAGCAACGTTATAGTTTAGGTGAAGTTGGGCGTTTTAGAATGAACACCAAGTTACAGTTAAATGAGCCGATTGATCAGAAGGTATTAACTAAGAATGACATTATTACCATTATCAAATACTTAATTGAGTTAATTAACTCAAAAGCAGAAGTAGATGATATTGATCACTTATCTAACCGTCGTGTAAGAACTGTTGGTGAACAATTAGCAGGTCAGTTTGGTGTAGGTTTAGCTCGTATGGCTCGTACTATTCGTGAAAGAATGAATGTACGTGATAACGAGGTATTTACTCCTATTGATTTAATTAATGCAAAGACTTTGTCTTCTGTTATTAATTCGTTTTTTGGAACTAACCAGTTATCTCAATTTATGGATCAAACCAATCCATTAGCTGAGATTACGCACAAACGTCGTTTATCAGCACTAGGACCTGGAGGTTTATCTAGAGAAAGAGCAGGGTTCGAGGTTCGTGATGTTCACTATACACACTACGGACGTTTATGTCCAATTGAAACTCCTGAGGGACCGAATATTGGATTAATTTCATCTTTAGCAGTATTTGCAAAGGTTAACAGTTTAGGTTTTATCGAAACACCTTATAAAAAGGTTATCGAAGGAAACGTAGATGTAAACCAAGAGCATATATATTTAAGTGCTGAAGAAGAAGAAGGAATGAAGTTTGCACAATCTAATTTAGAGGTAAGTGCAGCTGGAGATTTTGTTGGAGATAAATTAATTTCAAGAGAAGGGGGAGATTTCCCTGTGGTAACACCTACTGAAATTGATTATATGGATGTTGCACCTAACCAGATTGCATCTATATCAGCATCATTAATTCCTTTCTTAGAGCATGATGATGCCAATAGAGCCTTAATGGGATCGAACATGATGCGTCAAGCAGTTCCATTATTGCGTCCAGAATCACCGATTGTAGGTACAGGATTAGAGCGTAGAGTTGCAAAAGATTCTCGTATTTTAATCAATGCTGAAGGACCTGGAGTTATTGAGTATGTTGATGCGAATAAAATCAGAATTAAGTATGATAGATCAGACGAAGAGCGTTTAGTAAGCTTTGAATCAGATGATATTTCATATAACTTAATTAAGTTTAGAAAAACAAATCAAGGTACTAACATTAACTTAAAGCCAATTGTAAAAGTTGGAGATAGAGTTGAAGAAGGTCAAGTACTTTGTGAAGGATATGCAACACAAAAAGGAGAATTAGCTTTAGGAAGAAATATGAAAGTAGCCTTTATGCCTTGGAAAGGGTATAACTTTGAGGATGCGATTGTAATTTCAGAAAAAGTTGTTCGTGAAGATATCTTTACTTCTATTCATATTGACGAATATTCATTAGATGTTCGTGATACGAAATTAGGAGCTGAAGAATTAACAAACGATATTCCTAACGTTTCAGAAGAGGCTACTAAAGACTTAGATGAAAACGGAATGATTCGTATTGGAGCAGAGGTGAACCCTGGTGATATCTTAATTGGTAAAATTACACCAAAAGGAGAATCTGATCCAACTCCTGAAGAAAAATTATTACGTGCTATTTTTGGTGATAAAGCAGGTGATGTAAAAGATGCATCATTAAAAGCTTCTCCATCATTAAGAGGTGTGGTAATTAATAAAAAATTATTTCAACGTGCTGTAAAAGATAAAACAAAACGTGCTCGTGATAAAGAAGCTATTGCTACTTTAGAAGCATCTTATGTTCATAGGTTTGAAGATTTAAAAGATTTATTAATTGAAAAATTATTTAATCTTATTACAGGAAAAACTTCTCAAGGAGTATTTAATGATTTAGGAGAGGAAGTATTACCAAAAGGTAAAAAATTCACTCAAAAAATGTTAAATTCTGTAGGTGATTTTACGCACTTACACGGAACTTGGACTACAGACAAAGACTTAAATAGATTAGTTGTTGAATTAGTTCACAATTATAAAATTAAAGTTAACGATTTACAAGGTTCTTTACGTCGTGAGAAATTCACAATTTCTGTAGGAGATGAATTACCAGCAGGAATCTTAAAACTTGCAAAAATTTATGTTGCTAAAAAACGTAAATTAAAAGTAGGAGATAAGATGGCAGGACGTCACGGAAATAAAGGTATTGTTGCTCGTATTGTTAGAGCCGAAGATATGCCTTTCTTAGCAGACGGAACACCAGTAGATATTGTACTTAACCCATTAGGGGTGCCATCTCGTATGAATATTGGTCAGATTTATGAAACTGTTCTTGGATGGGCAGGTCAAAAATTAGATCAAAAGTATGCTACACCAATTTTTGATGGAGCAAACATCGACCAGATAAACGCCTTAACTGATCAAGCAGGAATTCCACGTTACGGACATACATATTTATATGATGGAGGTACTGGTAAACGTTTCGATCAGCCAGCAACGGTAGGTATCATTTATATGATTAAGTTAGGTCACATGATTGAAGATAAAATGCATGCGCGTTCTATTGGACCTTACTCATTAATTACTCAGCAACCACTTGGAGGTAAAGCTCAATTTGGAGGTCAGCGTTTTGGAGAGATGGAAGTTTGGGCACTTGAAGCATATGGTGCATCAAGTATATTAAGAGAAATCTTAACCGTTAAATCTGATGATGTATTAGGTAGAGCCAAAACTTACGAGGCAATCGTAAAAGGTGAAACTATGCCAGAACCAGGTTTACCAGAATCATTTAATGTATTAATGCACGAACTGAAAGGTTTAGGATTAGATGTTAAATTAGAGGAATAACAAACAGTGAAATATCATTAGGTAATCGTCTTGATTACCTAATGATAAATCATTTTAAATATACGTCTCATTTAGAGGCAATTTTTAATTCGAATCCATTACTTATTATGGCAAGAAAGAACGAAAAATACACTGTTAAAAAGTTTAACAAAATTTCAATTGGTTTAGCATCACCTGAGTCTATTTTAGAGGCGTCAAGAGGTGAGGTTTTAAAGCCAGAAACTATTAATTACCGTACACATAAACCAGAAAGAGATGGTTTATTTTGTGAGCGTATATTTGGTCCTATAAAGGATTATGAGTGTGCGTGTGGTAAATACAAAAGAATCCGTTATAAAGGAATCATTTGTGATCGATGTGGAGTTGAAGTTACTGAGAAAAAAGTACGTAGAGACAGAGTAGGTCACATTAATTTAGTAGTACCAGTAGCACACATTTGGTATTTTAGATCATTGCCTAACAAAATGGGATACCTTTTAGGTTTACCATCTAAAAAGTTAGACATGATTATTTACTACGAGCGTTATGTAGTAATTCAACCAGGTGATGCTAAAACTGCTGAAGGAGAGTCATTGAATAAAATGGACTTCTTAACAGAAGAAGAGTATTTAGATATCTTAGATACACTTCCACAAGAAAACATGTATTTAGATGATACAGATCCTACTAAGTTTATTGCTAAAATGGGAGCTGAATGTTTAATCGATTTATTAGAAAGAATTGATTTAGATTCTTTATCATTTGAATTACGTCATAAAGCAAATACTGAAACTTCTAAGCAACGTAAAAACGAAGCATTAAAGCGTTTAAATGTTGTAGAAGCTTTTAGAGATTCTCAGAAAAATAGAGAAAATAATCCTGAGTGGATGATTATGAAGGCTGTACCAGTTATACCGCCAGAATTACGTCCTTTAGTGCCATTAGATGGTGGTCGTTTTGCTACTTCAGATTTAAATGATTTATATCGTCGTGTAATTATCCGTAATAATCGTTTAAAACGATTAATGGAAATTAAAGCACCTGAGGTTATTTTACGTAATGAAAAACGTATGTTACAAGAATCAGTAGATTCTTTATTTGATAACACACGTAAATCATCAGCAGTAAAAACAGAATCTAACAGACCATTAAAATCTTTATCTGATAGTTTAAAAGGGAAACAAGGTCGTTTCCGTCAAAACTTATTAGGTAAGCGTGTTGATTATTCTGCACGTTCGGTAATTGTTGTTGGACCAGAATTAAAGTTATCAGAATGTGGATTGCCAAAAGATATGGCAGCAGAATTATACAAGCCTTTTGTTATTCGTAAATTAATAGAAAGAGGTATTGTTAAAACTGTAAAATCTGCAAAGAAAATTATAGATAGAAAAGAGCCAGTTGTTTGGGATATCTTAGAAAATGTAATTAAAGGGCATCCAGTTTTATTAAACCGTGCACCTACATTACACCGTTTAGGTATTCAATCTTTTCAACCAAAATTAATTGAAGGAAAAGCGATTCGTTTACATCCATTAGCATGTTCGGCATTTAATGCGGATTTTGATGGAGATCAAATGGCTGTTCACTTACCATTAGGACCTGAAGCTATTTTAGAAGCTCAGATTTTAATGTTAGGTTCTCACAATATTTTAAACCCTGCAAATGGAGCACCAGTAACGGTACCATCTCAGGATATGGTATTGGGTCTGTATTATATGACCAAAGAAAGAAAATCTACACCTGAAGTGATTATTAAAGGTGAAGGATTAACTTTTTATTCTCCAGAAGAGGTAATTATCGCCTTAAATGAAGAGAGAGTAGACTTAAACGCAGGTATAAAAGTTCGTACAGCAGATGTTGTAGATGGTGAGCACGTAACTAGAATTGTAGCAACTACGGTTGGTAGAGTTTTATTTAATGAAAAGGTACCAAAAGAGGCTGGATATATTAATGAGGTTTTAACTAAAAAATCATTAAGAGGTATTATTGGTGATATTTTAAAAGTAACTAATATTCCTGCGGTAGGAAATTTCTTAGATGAAATTAAAAATATGGGATATAAATACGCCTTTGAAGGTGGTTTATCTTTCTCATTAGGAGATATTATTATTCCTGAAGAAAAGGAAGGAATGATTGCTGAAGCTAATAAAGAGGTTGATGTAATTGTATCTAACTATAACATGGGAATGTTAACAAATAAAGAGCGTTATAATCAGGTAATTGATATTTGGGGGTCTGCAAATAACAGATTAACAGAGTTATCTATGAAACGTTTACGTGAAGACCAACAAGGGTTTAACTCGGTATTCATGATGCTTGATTCTGGTGCAAGGGGTTCTAAAGAACAGATTCGTCAGTTAACTGGTATGCGTGGATTAATGGCAAAACCTAAAAAATCGACTGCTGGTGGTGGAGAAATTATTGAGAACCCGATTCTTTCTAACTTTAAGGAAGGATTGTCAATTCTTGAATACTTTATCTCAACTCACGGTGCTCGTAAAGGTTTAGCGGATACGGCATTAAAAACAGCCGATGCAGGTTACTTAACTCGTCGTTTAGTAGATGTATCTCAGGATGTTATTGTAAACGAAGTTGATTGTGGTACTTTAAGAGGGTTAGATGTTGCTCCATTAAAGAAAAATGATGAAATCGTTGAATCTTTAAGTGATAGAATTACGGGTCGTACTTCTTTACAAGATGTATATGCTCTTAACAGTGATGAGATTATTGTTGGTGCAGGAGAATTAATTACTTCAAAATTAGCGGATACAATTCAAGCTGCTGGTATTGATAAAGTAGAAGTTCGTTCAGCATTAACTTGTGAATCTGAAAGAGGTATTTGTGAAAAATGTTACGGACAATCTTTATCAACAGGTAAAAAAGTTCAAAGAGGTGAAGCAGTTGGTGTAATTGCAGCACAATCTATTGGAGAGCCTGGTACACAGTTAACATTACGTACTTTCCACGTTGGAGGGGTAGCAGGAAACATTTCTGAAGAGAATAAGTTAATTGCTAAATACGAAGGTAAAGTTAAAATTGAAGATTTACGTACTGTAAATGGTAAAGATAAAGAAGGAAATGAAATAGAAATAGTTATTTCACGTACTGCCGAAATCAAAATCATTGACAAAAAGACGGATATAGTATTAAGTACTAACATTATTCCTTACGGATCTATTATCTTTAATAAAGATATGAAATCTATCAAAAAAGGAGATGCAGTATGTCAGTGGGATCCATTTAACGGGGTTATCGTATCTGAATTTGGAGGTAGAGTTAAGTTTGACAACTTAGAACAAGGTATTAATTACTCTGTTGAAGTTGATGAGCAAACTGGTTTCCAAGAGAAGGTAATGATTGACTCTAAGAATAAAAAAATCATTGCTTCATTAATTATTGAAGATGCTGATGGTAATGCTTTACGTTCGTATAGTTTACCAGTAGGTGCTCACTTAATGGTTAGTGATGGTGATAAAGTTCAAACAGGTCATACTTTAGTGAAAATTCCACGTAAGTCTGGTAAAGCAGGCGATATTACAGGAGGTTTACCACGTGTAACAGAATTATTTGAAGCACGTAACCCATCGAATCCAGCAGTAATTGCTCAGATTGATGGTGTAGTATCTTTCGGTAAAATTAAGCGAGGTAATCGTGAAATTATTATTGAATCTAAAACTGGTGATATTACTAAATATTTAGTAAAATTATCTAACCAAATTTTAGTTCAAGAGAACGATTTTATTAAAGCAGGTATGCCTTTATCTGATGGAGCAACTACTCCAATAGATATTTTAAATATTCAAGGACCTTCAGCGGTACAACAATATTTAGTAAACGAAATTCAAGAAGTATATCGTTTACAGGGTGTAAAAATTAATGACAAGCATTTCGAAGTTGTAGTACGTCAAATGATGCGTAAAGTTAGAATTATTGATTCAGGAGATACATTACTTCTAGAGAATCAGTTAATTCATAAGAATGACTTTATCAAAGATAACGATGCTATATATGGAATGAAAGTTGTTGAAGATGCAGGAGATTCTGAGAACTTAAAACCAGGACAAATTGTTTCAGCTCGTCAATTAAGAGATGAAAATTCTATTTTACGTAGAGCAGATAAAAATTTAGTAGCCGCTCGTGAAGCACAACCAGCAACAGCTGAACAAATTTTACAAGGTATTACTAGAGCTTCGTTACAAACGAAATCATTTATATCAGCAGCGTCGTTCCAGGAAACTACTAAAGTATTAAATGAAGCCGCAGTAAACGGTAAAATTGATACATTAGAAGGATTAAAAGAAAATGTAATTGTTGGTAAACGTATACCAGCAGGTACAGGAATGAGATCTTACGATAAGCAAATTGTAGGGCCTAGAGAAGAAATGGAGAAAAATTTATAATTTTTAATACAAAGGCCTCTAAATTTTTTTAGAGGCCTTTTTTTTAATATTTATATTATGGAAGAGAATAAAGATCCACAATTAAATATAGAATTAGATCAAGATATTGCTGAAGGTACTTATAGTAATTTAGCAATTATTAATCATTCTGTATCAGAATTTATAGTTGATTTTATAAACATTATGCCTGGTGTACCAAAGGCTAAAGTGAAATCAAGAATTATTTTAACACCACAACATGCTAAAAGACTAGCAAAGGCTTTAGTTGAAAATGTTCAAAAATTTGAGCAAGCAAATGGTGAAATAAAAGATTATGAGCAAGTGCCAATTCCAATGAATTTTGGAGGAACAACAGGTGAAGCTTAAAAAACAAAAAACGTCTATTATAGACGTTTTTTTTGTTTTTATATTTAATGAAAGTAAATTAAAATCCTGTTGCAATATCGCTTAAAGCTTGCTTATCAAGAATAAAAACTTCTTTACCTTTTAAATTTATTATTTTTTTCTTTTTAAATTCAGAAAGCAATCGAATTGCCGATTCTGTTGCAGTACCTATAATATTTGCAATATCTTCACGAGATAATAATATATCTAAAGCCCCATTTTCGTTTTTAGAAAACTTACTATCAAGCCCCAACAATGTAGCTGCTAAACGTTGTTTTACCGTTTTTTGAGCCATATCAACAATAACATTATCTGCTGTTTTAAGTGACGATGCCATACTTTTAAGAACATCCATAGTAAATTTTGGATTTGTTTCTAAATCTCTAACAATTTCATCTTTAGGGATAAAACAAATTTCCATATCATTTACGGCTATTGCTTTTAAGTTTGAGGCTTCATCATTAATTAAACTACGTTCACCTAACAAATCACCTTTTCTTACAAGGTTTACAATTTGATCTCGTCCGTTATCACTCATTTTTGAGACTTTACAAATACCATCTTTAATACAAAAAACGCCATTTATATGTTCTCCTTCTTCAAATAAAACATCTCCTTTTTTTATAATTTTAGATGTTTTACAACCTGCAATCCGAACCAATTCATCTTTTGTGAGTGATTTTAAAGAATTAAGTTTACGGATAACGCATTGTTCACATTTGCTCATAATAGTGTTTGGTTAGGCTAGTTCAAAGATAATAAAAAGCTGATATATATCATGTTTTAATTCAGCTTCTTATAAGACCTTTGCACTAGGCAAACGAGTAAATATGGAAAACGCAAAATGTTTTCATTGTGGTAACGAATGTGATACCAAAATCATCACTATTAAAGAGAAATCTTTTTGTTGTAATGGTTGTAAGACGGTTTTTGAAATTTTTTCAGAAAATGATTTAACCTGTTACTATGATTTTCAAAACAATCCTGGAGCAATTCCAGAAGAAATTCAAGGAAAATATGATTTCCTTGACAATAAAGAAATTACCGATAAACTACTAGAGTTTAACGATGGTAATTTGCATGTTGTTAATTTATATATACCTCACATACATTGCAGTTCCTGTATTTGGGTGTTAGAAAACTTGCATAAATTACAACGGAATATCAGTTCATCACAAGTTGATTTTCCTAAAAAGACAGTTCGAATTACTTACAATACCGATATTATTTCGCTAAAAGAAATTGTATTATTATTGAGTTCTATTGGATACGAACCATATATCAGCTTAGAAGATTACGAAGTTGGCAAAAAAAAGTTGACCGAAGTTTAATTTATAAATTAGGAATTGCAGGTTTTTCTTTCGGAAATGTGATGTTTTTATCTTTTCCAGAATATTTTGAAGTAACTGGTTTTTGGTTAGAACAATATAAAGGAATATTCCGTTGGTTGATGTTTATTTTCTCATTACCCGTAGTTTTTTATGCTGGGCAAGATTATTTTATATCCGCATATAAAGGATTACGCTCTAAAATTTTAAATATTGATATTCCTATTGCTTTAGGAATTGCTGTTTTATTTATCCGAAGTTCTGCTGAAATTATTTTTGATATCGGAACTGGTTTTTTTGATAGTTTAACGGGCTTAGTTTTCTTTTTATTATTAGGGAAATTTTTTCAACAGAAAACATATAATTTCTTGTCTTTTGAACGTGATTATAAATCCTATTTTCCTATTGCGGTAACTCGAGTTTCATCCGAAGGAAAAGAAGAAAATGTGCAAATTTATGATGTTGAAAAAGGTGATAGATTATTAATTAGAAATCAAGAATTAATTCCTGTTGATGGAATTTTAATCAACGGAAATGCAAAAATTGATTACAGTTTTGTTACAGGTGAAGCAGTTCCTGTAGCTAAAAAATCGGGCGATAAATTATTTGCAGGAGGAAAGCAATTATCAGGAGTTATAGAAATGGAGGTTTTAAGTTCGGTTTCGCAAAGTTATTTAACACAATTGTGGAGTAATGATGTATTTAAGAAAGATAAAAACTCATCATTTAAAACATTAACTGATAGAATCAGTCAGAATTTTACAGTTACCGTTTTAATAATCGCTTTTGTTGCTACCGCATTTTGGCTGTATTATGATGCTAGGAAAGCTTTAAATGTATTTACCGCTGTCTTAATTATTGCCTGTCCGTGTGCGATTGCTTTAGCTGCTCCGTTTACTTTAGGAAATATGCTTCGGATTTTTGGGAAGAAGAAATTCTACTTAAAAAATGCCACTGTTGTAGAACAATTGGCGGGAATTGATAGTGTTATTTTTGATAAAACAGGAACACTTACAACAAGTAAAGAAAATCAAATTGATTATAAAGGAAATGAATTATCATCTGAAGAAAAATCAATATTAAAAAGTGCTTTACGAGCTTCAAATCATCCGTTAAGTAGAATGTTATATGGTTTTTTATCATCAGAAATGTTACCTGTTGATAGCTTTAAAGAATACACAGGAAAAGGAATTCAAGCTACTTATAAAAACAGAGTTATAAAAATTGGTTCGTCATCTTTTGTAAATAATACTGATGAAAAAATTAACTTAGATACTTCTGTTCATATTAGTTTTAATGGAATTTATAAAGGTAAATATGTTTTTAAAAATGCGTACAGAAATGGTGTAAAAGAGTTGTTTTCTGAATTAGAAGAAAATTACAATTTAGCCGTAGTTTCTGGTGATAATGAAGGAGAAAAGAAATTTTTAGAAGATTTATTACCTAAAAACACGTCGTTTTTATTTAATCAAAAGCCAGAAGATAAATTAAATTACGTTGAAAATTTACAAAATAAAGGACAAAGCGTAATGATGATTGGTGATGGTTTAAATGATGCGGGAGCTTTGGCACAAAGTAATGTTGGAATTTCATTATCGGAAAATATTAATGTGTTTTCACCTGCTTGTGATGCTATTTTAGATGCTTCAAAATTTAATGAAATTTCAGGATACATAAAAACATCAAAAAAAGCAATCAAAATAATTAAGTATAGTTTTATACTATCGTTATGTTATAATTTAATCGGATTATATTTTGCAACAACAGGACAATTAAAACCTGTAATTGCAGCAATATTGATGCCTTTAAGTTCTATTAGCATTGTTTTATTTACAACGATTGCAACAAATTTATTAGGAAAAAAAATAAAATAATTTAAAAGATAACTATTATGAAAGTAGCCTCATTTTTAGAAGATATTAAGTTTAATGAAAACAAACCAGCAGTATCATTATTATTGGATACTGATTTTTCGAAAGAAATACGTGTTGTCTTTAAAAAAGGGCAAACGATGGAGGATCATCAAGCACCTTTTGCAATAATTGTTCAGGTGATAAAAGGAGCTATTAATTTTGGTGTTGATAACGAAATTAATCAATTAAATGCTGGAGATATTATTTCGTTAAAACCTCAGGTCGTTCATAATTTAACCGCTTTAGATGAAAGTATTGTTAGGTTGTCATTATCTAAACTAGATACCTTAAAAAGAGTTGAAAACGTATAGTTTTTTATTTTGATAAAAAATTAGATTGATTATATATTTGAAAAAAAGCACATGAATTCACTGATACAAAAATACAACATTCCAGGTCCAAGATATACCAGTTATCCGACAGTTCCTTATTGGAAAAATGAAACTTTTTCAAAAGATAAATGGATTGAAACTTTTAAAAAATCGTTTATAGAAAGTAATTCATCCGAAGGAATTAGTGTGTATATTCATTTACCATTTTGTGAAAGTTTGTGTACATTTTGTGCGTGTCATAAACATATTACAAAAAGACATGAAGTAGAAGAAGATTATATTGATACTGTTTTAAAAGAATGGAATTTATATACAAATTTGGTGGATGAAACTCCGATTATAAAGGAAATTCATTTAGGTGGCGGAACACCTACTTTTTTTTCAAAAGAAAATTTAAAAAAGTTAATTGATGGTTTATTTATCAAAGCTAAAAAACATCCGAAGCACGAATTTAGTTTTGAAGGTCATCCGAATAATACCACAAAAGAACAATTACAAACCTTGTTTGATGTTGGTTTTACAAGAGTAAGTTACGGTGTGCAAGATTATAACGAAAAAGTACAAGAAGCAATACACAGAGTACAGCCTTTTGAAAATGTTGAAAAAGCAACGCGTTGGGCTAGGGAAATTGGATATACATCAATTAGTCATGATTTAATTTTCGGATTGCCATTTCAAACCAAAGCAAACGTAATTCATACGATTAATAAAACCAAAGAATTACAGCCTGATAGAATTTCGTTTTATAGTTATGCACATGTTCCTTGGGTAAAAGGTGTTGGACAACGAGGTTTTAATGATGAAGATTTACCAAAGGATGAAGCAAAACGTGAATTATACGAAATAGGGAAGGAGTTATTTGCCGAAATGGGTTACGTTGAAATAGGAATGGATCATTTTGCGTTAAAAACAGATAGTTTATATAAAGCAACTCAGGAAAAAACATTGCATCGTAATTTTATGGGGTATACTGCCAATAAAACGCAATTAATGGTTGGTTTAGGAATGTCGTCAATTTCTGATTCTTGGTACGGATTTGCACAGAATGTAAAAACCGTAAAAGAATATCAAAAAATAGTGAACGAAGGAGAAATTCCTGTTTTTAGAGGACATATTTTATCCGAAGAAGATTTAGTTATCCGAAAGCATATTTTAAATATTATGTGTCATTTTACCACTTCGTGGGATGCTCAAGATTTAAAGGTTAAAGGTATCGAAATTCTTTTAGAAAAATTACAAGAAATGGTGGCTGATGGTTTGGTTTTTATCGATGGAAATACTTTAACAGTTCCTGAAAAAGCAAGACCTTATGTTCGAAATATTTGTATGGCTTTTGATAAGCATTTACATAACAATAAACCAGATACAAAATTGTTTTCGATGACAATTTAAATTGTCATTGAAAACAATTTTGTTTATTCTGTTTGAAAACAGAATATGGTTTGGTGACTTCTTGACACACTTTTATTTTAAACAACAAAAAACCCTTTAAAAAAGGGTTTTTTGTTGTTTTGTAGCGAGAAGCAGATTTGAACTGCCGACCTCAGGGTTATGAATCCTGCGCTCTAACCAACTGAGCTATCTCGCCTTTGCGGGTGCAAATATACAACTTCTTTTTAGATACACAATAAAAAAATGAATTTTTTTTTAAGAAATAAAGATATACCTTGCCATACTAAGAAAAAAAAATGACAAAAGTTAAATACGAATTAGAATTTCCTATACACGCATCACCAAGTATGTTGTTTAATAGTTTGGCAACACCTTCAGGATTAGAGGAATGGTTTGCTGATAAAGTTAATTCTCGCGGAAAATTAATCACTTTTACTTGGGATGATTCAGAGGAAGAGGCAAAAATTTTAGCAAAGAAGACAAATGAGCGCATAAAATATAAATGGATTGAAAGTGAAGGTGATGAAAGTTATTTTGAATTTTTGATACAAGTAGATCCATTAACTAAAGATGTAGCTGTAATTATTACAGATTTTGCCGATGATGATGAAGTTGATGAAGCTAAAATGTTATGGGAAAGTCAAATTGAAAGCTTAAAGAATAGTATAGGAGCATAGTATTTTTATGCTTTATAAAAAAAACTCGGCATTTGTCGAGTTTTTTTATGGCTACTAATTGCCTAAATTGTAATTTTGCAATCAAATTTTTTAAAAAAATGATAAATTTTAACGGAAAAATAATATCAGAAAAAGAACTACAATTATCTAATGATAATAGAGCTTTTAAGTATGGAGATGCTATTTTTGAAACTGTAAGAGTATTAAATACAAAGGTTGTTTTTATTGAAGACCATTATTTTAGATTGATGGCATCAATGAGAATGTTACGTATGAAGATTCCAATGAAATTTACGCTTGAGTTTTTACAAGAAGAAATTTTAAAAATAACAAAGGAACTTCCTAAAGCTGTAAATTATAGAGTTCGATTAACTGTTTATAGAAAAGATGGAGGGTTATATAATCCAGCTTCAAACGAGATTGATTATTTAATCGAAGCAAGTGAGTTTAATCATATAGAAAAAACTAGTTATAAAGTTGATTTATATAAAGACTTTTATAACTATTCAGGTTTATTGTCAACTATAAAAACGACAAACAGAATGTTAAATACTTTGTCTGCTATTTTTGCAGATGAAAATGATTTAGATAACTGTATATTACTTAACGAACGAAAAGGAGTTGTTGAAGCAACAAATGGGAATATTTTTGTAATAAAAGACGGTATTATAAAAACTCCAGCTTTAACAGAAGGTTGCATAAAAGGAATTATCAGAAAAAAAGTAATAGAAATTTTAGAAAAACATCCTGATTACAGTATTGAAGAAACACTTATTTCTCCATTTGAACTACAAAAAGCAGATGAGGTTTTTATTACAAATGCTATTGTAGGTATTCAGTCGGTTACAAATTATAGAAAGAAAGTATTTACAACAGAAATAACTAATAAAATAAAGAGTAGCCTTAAATTATTAGCTATTACTGGTTAATTCATTTGAATATCACTTGGTGCATTTGCCCAAATTTTATATTTGCCACCTTTTTGAAGGAGTTTATTTTTCCAAAAGCTTTCGTTGTTGGTTTCTAAAATATTTTTATAATCATTTTCAGAAATAAACCAAGAGTCAATGTTTAACTCATCAATTAATTGATCTGTATCCCAACCAGAATAGCCTAAAAAGAAGCGAATATCTGTTGGTTTTAACATGTTTTCAATTAAGAGTTCTTTTAAATGATCAAAATTACCACCCCAATAAATACCATTAGCAACTTCAATGCTATTGGGAATTAATTGGGGTACTTTATGTATAAAGTACAAATTATCTTGCTCAACAGGTCCTCCTTGATATATTCTGAAATCACAATCTATTTCAGGTACTAAATCACTCAAAGTATGATTTAAGGGTCTATTTAAAATAAAACCAACAGAACTTTTTGATGTGTGTTCTGTTAGTAAAACAATAGTTCGTTTAAAAGAACTATCGTTTAAAATAGTAGGTTCTGCAATTAACAACCTACCTTTTTTGGGTTTAAGCGCAACCATAAATTTATCGTTTAAGTAATACTAAAATAGGTAAAAAATTAATAAAAGTTTAACATAATCGTTAAAATATATAATAAATAAAAAATGGTTGCTTTATTTTGTTTTTAATAGGTACAAAAATGATTATTTTATAGACTTTTTTTTACACTTTAAAGTCACTAAAAATAACTATGTTATTTTTTAGATAAATAATAGAATTTTATTCTTTTATAAAAGATTCAATAATGTTATTTATATCTTTTTCTTCTTTAATTTTATCAGAAAATAAATGTTTATATAAAGGCTTATTTTCAACTTTTCTTTTTAAAGACAAATTTGTTTTTTTAGCAAATACTTTATTCCATTTATTTCTTGCCAATTTCCATTTTGGATTATTTTTAATCCACCAGTTTTGTGCTGCTTTACAACGACTATCAGCAACTTTAACATAAGTATTATAACCTTTTTCAGATGCTAGAATAATATCTTTTTCTCCTGTTTTTCTAATAATTTTTTTATTATCTTGATCATGTGCCCATCCGTAGTTTGTAATTTCACTGACGATTACCTCTTTCAGTTACATTATAATCATTTCTTTTAGTATATTCTCTACGAGGTAAGGGAGCATCAGTAGTACTTTCCCAATAACTTTTTCCATCTATATGAACCCAAGATCCTGATCCTTCATAACGAGGACTATCATCAACTTGAAATACTTTTTGAGACCATTGTTTTTTTACGTCTTTTTTCGATTTATTTTCATACAACCAATTATTATCACCGTTATACATGTAGAAATCTTGGTTTTGATACACCCAATCCTGTCTCCAATGTTTTACAATATGTGGTTTAGCAGGATTACCTACTTGTAACAAATGCTGAATAGCTATTTTATTATTACCATTTTTTATTAACTCAGCCCATTCTAAAGCGCTATCTTTTTTTGTTTTTGATGGTTTATATAACGAATCGTTACTATTATTAAAAGTTTCTGCAAAATTAAAAGTTACTTCAAAACAACCACACATTTTTTTGATAGCGTCTTTATCTTTTGATTTTTTACTCTGAGCATTTATTGTAAATATTGATAATAGTATGAAGCTTCCTAGAATTACTTTTTTCATTTTTATGTTTTTATAAATTTCCTGTAAAAATATAAATTTTATTTAGATTGGTTTAAAATAAGTATATATATTTGTTGAAAATTATTAAGAATGTATCTAAATAAAAAAATATTTACTGCTTTTGCTTTTATTAGCTTAACTGTTTTTTCTCAAGAAAAAATAGTGGCTGATAATGAAAGCTTAGAAATATCTAATTTAGATGAGGTTATTGTTACTGCAACAAGAACCAAAAGACAGTTGTCATCTGTACCGATGCCTGTAACTTTAATAACAAAAGCTCAAATAATAAAATCGGGTACAGTAAGGTTAAAAGATATTTTAGTTGAACAAACAGGAATAACTTTAGCTTCTGATTTTGGAGGTGCAAAAGGAGTTCAAATTCAAGGAATTTCTGCGGATTATATATTAATTTTAATTGATGGACTTCCAATAGTAGGACGAGCATCTGGAAATATCGATTTAAATAGAATTACAGTTAATAATATTAAACAAATTGAAATAGTAAAAGGACCATCATCTTCTTTATATGGGTCTGAAGCAATTGGAGGAGTTATTAATATTATAACAGAACAACCTAAAAATGAAAAATTAGAAGGTTTAATAAGCTATTTAGCAAAAGGAGGAGCTACAAACCAATTGGATATAAGCACCAATGTTAAGTGGAAAAGAAAAGGTTTTGGATTGGTTTCAGGAATAAATTTAAATTCAAGTAATGGATTTGATTTATCTCCAGAAACCCTTTCAAAAACAACAGAAGCACATCAGAATTTTACAGGTAATTTACAAGTAAGTTATGATTTTTCGAAGAATTTAAAAACCGTTGTTTCTAATAGAGTTTATAAAAAATATCAAGGTAATAATAGAGAAGGTAATAAGCAAACAGATTGGAGTGTTAATGCTAAAGTAATTCAATGAAATAACGGATAATTGGACGCTAGATTATAATTTTTATACAACAAAATATAAAGCAGAAAGTATGTTTGATAGAAATGCTACTTTATATAATCAAACATTAACAAGACCCGAAATTAAATCGAAAAATAGCTTTAGTTCAGGAACTTTAATTGTAGGTGTTGGTGCTAATTTTGATGTATTAGAAAGAACAGAATTTACAGGGATAAAAAAATATAATACGCCATATATTTTAGGGCAATTTGATTTCAATCCAATTAAAAATTTAAATATTGTTATTGGAGCTAGATTTGAAGATAGTAATAATTACGAATCAGCTTTTACACCAAAAATAGCGACAAGTTATAAAGTCAATAATTGGCTTACTACAAAAGCGTCGGTTGGTTGCGGATTTAAAGCTCCTGATTTTAGACAGCTTTATTTCAATTTTAGAAACTCAGCTAGTGGATATGTAGTTTTAGGTACTCAAACTTTATATGATTTATATCCTAATTTATCAGAAATAAAAACTATTGAAAAAGAATTAAAACCAGAAACTTCTATTGGTTATAATTTTGGTTTTCAGTTAAAGCCAACAACAAATTTAAAATTTAATATCAATTTTTTCAGAAATGATATTAAAGATTTGATAGATACTTTTGATACACAATTAAACGCATCTGATTTAGGATTGCCTTTAGGTACAAGAATTTATTCTTATAAAAACATAAACGAAGTTTACACTCAGGGTATTGAACTTGATGTTAATTATAAATTAAATTCAAATTTTACTGTTTTAGGAGGATATCAATTTTTAGATACAGGTGATAAAACAGCAACATCAAAAATAAAGGCTGGTGAGGTATTTTTTAGAAGAACACCGTCTTCATCATCAGAAAAAATGACAATGTCAAATTATTTCGGTTTGCCAAATCGATCTAAACATATGGCAAATTTTAAAGTTTTTTATCAAAATTATAAACACAATTTTTCTGCAAATATTAGAGCTGTATATAAAAGTAAATATGCGTTGTTTGATACTAATAGTAGTCAGGGAATTATTGATCAATTTGATGATTTTGTTTCTTCAAACACACAAATAAATATAGCAGGAGCAAAAACATTTTTTAGCTTAATGAATTTTCAATTAGGAATAGATAATCTTTTTAATGAAAAAGAATCTGCAAATAAAAAACGTTTTGCAAATAATGATAGTGTTTTACGTTTAGGGAGAACTTATTACTGTAATGTGCAATTTAATTTTTAATATATCTATAAATCAATAGAAAATGAATATTTTAAAGTCAATTCTAATAATAACAATACTTACTTTTATTACTGTTTCATTGTAGTGATAATAATGATACATTACCAGAAGAATCAATATCTAAAAGAATAGAGAATTTATATGCACAACAAACTACTGATTATTCGGTAAATCCACCAAAAGCTTCTGGAGAATTTATTAAATTTAGTTTTAAAAAAGGAGCAATTGTAACCGATGATAATTGGGATATTGCTTTTAGAGCAACAACAATTATAGTAAACGGAGGAGAAAGTACAGGTATAAAAGAAGAACCTAATAAAACAGGAAATGCATCTTTATTATTAGTTGATGGAACATTTTCGAGTGTAAAAACAATACCTGATAATGCTATTTTTAAACAAGATGCAAAAGAAGGAGTTTTAGCATTGCCAAAAAGTACTTGGTATACTTATAATATGGCAGATCATAGTATTAATCCTGTAGCTGGAAAAATAATTATTGTAAGAACAATAGATGGTAATTATGCTAAAATGGAAATTTTAAGTTACTATAAAGATATGGATAGTTCTAATTCTGCTGATCCTCAAAATTCAGGAGGACAATATTACACTTTTAACTATGTGTATAACCCTAATACTGGAGATAAAAATCTTCAATAAAATATTGAGTTTTTGTTAATTTTTGTTATGTTAAAGCTGTCTGATTAATAACCAGACAGCTTTTCTATTTTAAGTTATTTTTTCGGCTAAATAACTAGCTGTAAACGATTTTTTGTTTTTTGCTAATTCTTCAGGAGTTCCTGTGAAAATAAGGTTTCCTCCATTTTTTCCACCTTTTAAACCAAGTTCTATTATATAATCGGCACACTTTATTAATTCAATATTGTGTTCAATTACAATAATAGAATGTCCTTTGTCTATTAAAGCATTAAAAGATGTTAATAATTTTTTAATATCATTGAAAATGAAGTCCTGTTGTTGGTTCATCAAAAATAAATAAAGTTTTATCTTTTGTATTTCCTTTCATCAAAAATGAAGCTAATTTTATACGTTGCGCTTCTCCTCCAGATAATGTTGATGATGATTGTCCTAATTGTACATAACCTAATCCAACGTCTTGCAAAGGTTTTAATTTACGAGCAATTTTATGTTGTTCTCGTTCATCGAAAAAAGTAATTGCATCATCAATAGTTAGGTTTAAAATATCATCGATTGATTTTTTACCGAAAGTAACTTCTAAAACTTCTTTTTTAAAGCGTTTTCCTTGGCAAGTATCACATTGCAAGTGTACATCTGCCATAAATTGCATTTCAATAGTAACTTCACCTTCACCTTTACAAACTTCACAACGTCCGCCTTCTACATTAAAAGAAAAATGTTTTGGCTGATAATTTCTGATGCTCGATAATTTTTGATCAGATAATAATTTACGAATATCATCATAAGCTTTTATATAAGTTACAGGATTAGACCTTGAAGAACGCCCAATAGGATTTTGATCGATAAATTCAACATTTTTTATATTTTCAAAACTTCCTGTAATATCAGTAAATTGACCTACTTTTTCGCCATATCCAACGAGCTTTTTCTGCATTGCAGGATATAAAATTTTCTTAACCAAGGTGCTTTTTCCACTTCCAGAAACACCTGTAATAACAGTTAAGGTATTCAACGGAAAAGAAACATCAATATTTTTAAGATTATTTTCACGAGCACCAATAATATTGATGGTGTTTTTTGAGTTTCTACGTATTGTAGGGATTTCAATTTTTAATTCTTCGGATAAATACTTAGCTGTTAAAGAGTCGGATTTCATAATATCATCAAAAGTACCTTCAGCAACTACGTTACCACCGTAAGTTCCTGCTTCTGGACCTATATCGATAATATAATCGGCTTCTTTCATAATATCTTCATCATGTTCAACTACAATAACGGTGTTTCCTAAATCACGTAAATCTTTAAGTACATCAATTAATTTTTCGGTATCTTTTGGATGTAAACCAATACTAGGTTCATCTAAAATATACATAGAGCCAACAAGTGAACTTCCTAATGATGTTGCTAAGTTTATTCGTTGACTTTCACCTCCAGAAAGTGTGTTTGAAGTTCTATTTAAGGTTAAATAATTTAAGCCAACATCAGTTAAAAATAGCAAGCGATTTTTAATTTCGGTAAGTAATCGTTTTCCTATTGCTAATTCGTGTTCATTTAGTTTTAAATTATTGAAAAACACTGATAATTCATCTAAAGGAAGTGTTACTAAATCTGAAATTACTTTTTCAATGTACGTGTACATAATTAGCTTCTTTTCGAAGTCTTTTTCCGTTACAATCGTTACAAGTTGTTTTTCCGCGATAGCGAGAAAGCATTACTCTATTTTGAATTTTATAGCTTTTTTCTTCTAGTTTTTTGAATAAATCGTGTATTCCTTCAAACTTATTCGTTCCGTTCCAAACTAATTCTTTTTGAATTTCAGAAAGCTCAAACCAAGGTTTATGAATAGGGATATTAAAATCGACAGCATTTAAAATTAAGTTTTCTTTATAAATTTTATAGCTATCTGTTTTAAAAGGAAAAATAGCATCTTCAAATATTGACAACCCTGTATTTGGAATTACTAATTCTTCATCAATACCAATTACGCTTCCGTAACCTTCGCAAGTAGGACAAGCTCCGTACGGATTGTTAAAACTGAATAAATGTGTATTAGGTTCTAAAAAAGTAATGCCATCTAACTCAAATTTATTACTAAATTCGGTAACGGTTTTTTCATTTAAGTTTTCAATAAAACAAACTCCTTTTCCTTCAAAAAAAGCAGTTTGAATAGCATCACCTAATCGATTATAAAAATCTTCTTCATTTTTAGTAACAATTCTATCAATGACTAAAAAGAAATCTTCATTATTAAAATTATCAATAGGAAAATCTTCAATTCTTAAAACGTTATTATTAAATTTTAAACGAGCATATCCTTGTTGAGTTAAAACTTGTAAAACAGTTTTTAAATCTCTATTTTTATTGATGATAATTGGAGCTAATAATAAAAGTTTGGTACGTTCTTCAAAATTTTTTACATGATTAAGAACATCAGAAACCGTATGTTTTTTTACTTCGCTACCTGATATTGGTGAAATAGTTTTACCAATACGAGCATATAATAATTTTATATAATCGTAAATTTCGGTTGAGGTTCCTACAGTTGACCTCGGATTTGTTGAATTTACTTTTTGCTCAATAGCAATTGCAGGAGCTATTCCTTTTATATAATCTACTTTTGGTTTGTTTAATTTTCCTAAAAATTGACGAGCGTATGATGATAAACTTTCTACATAACGTCTTTGTCCTTCGGCATATAAAGTATCAAAAGCCAATGATGATTTTCCAGAACCTGAAAGCCCTGTTATTACTACTAGTTTATTTCTAGGGATAACAACATCAATGTTTTTTAAATTATGGAGTTTTGCTCCTTTTATAATGATGTTTTCTTTGGGATTGATGCTAGAAAGGTCTCTTTTCATTTACTTAAAAAATAAGCTATAAAAATAAGGTTTCTGAATTTAATAAGCATCAAATGTTTAATAGTTTGTGAGCTTTTTATAAAGAAGAACTTCCATTACTTATCAGTAATAAAAGTTTAAAATTTTATAATAAAATAAACTATTATTTAGCTACAGTAAAAGTATAATTTGCATTATGTGAGCCTTGTTATGATTAATGTAATCAAGGTTTTAAGTGAAATACTTTAAGTTTCCTATTTCTGTTAATTGAATTTCTTAGATAGCTGTTTTCTAAATCTGATTTTATGTTGTGAAAACAATGTATTCAGTCAATAATTTTTTTTAGTGTATCTATAAAAATCAAAAGAACTCCAAAATATTACTTTTGAAACTCTTTTTTGATTTGTGTTTTTATAAAGCTGAAAGTTATTATATTTCTACTTTCATAGGATTTTCTATTTTGCTATTTTCGATTGTTTTAGCTATTGATTTACCCCATATTCCATTAATATCACTATCAACTTTCCAACCCATTACACCTCCAAATGGAATTTTGTTTGTGATAGCTGTACTTAAAATATCTTCAAAATTTTCTAGTGAAATATATCCTGTATTATTTACATCATCAGTAGTGATTGGTTTACCTACAATTAGTTTATTAGCAGGTATTCCTTGTCTGATAATACTAAGAATAGCAGTAGGGTTTTCTATATTATTATACATTTCTTCAAATAAGGATGTATAATCTTCATAAGATTGATATTCCCATTCACCTTGATTGTAGTACTGAATATTATAATAATTAATTATACCATTAGTTTTTTTTTCTATTTCACTATAGCCTTCATTAGCCATAAATAATGTAGCTTGAGGAGTATGATAAATTTCTAAAGGATAATTTTTTTCATTACTAATTTGATGCACAGTAATGGTAACATCAATTAACCATTGAATTACTTGAGATGTTATTGCTATATTTTTAATATCTAAATTAACGCCATCAAACTTATGTTGAATAGCAAAGTTAGCTAAGGCTGTACCATAATTAACTGCCTCGTAATTTAATGGATAAAGATATTTGCCTCCAGTAGCAAGAATACATTTTTTATTTTTACTTTTTAAGAATTCAAGAATTTCAGGTGTTTTTAAAACTTCTTCAGCAGCACCTGTCACACTTGTTTCAGGGTCTTGCCAAAACGAGAATAAAAGATCAGTATATCCTTCGTATTTGTTTTGAGCCTCTTCTAGAGGAGTCCAATTGTTAAAATAGCCTATTACTTTTTTTTGCATAATTATTTGGGGGTTTTATTTTGATGAAAAAAATGTGATGTAATATTACATTTGTTCTTGCTTGTTGAGTTTTATAATATCTTTTATTTTAGCGTGGTTGTGTATTTGTTTGTATCCTTTAATAAAGATAAATAGTATTGATTATCTTATTATGTAAAATTATTTTTTTATTATATAAGAGCCTGTTTAAATTTAATCTAAAAAGAGTTTTATAGTTAAGAAATTGAATCTGTCAAACTGAATTTATTTCAGTTTCACACCTTGATTTACCGTAGTTCTTCATTTTATGTGATTCTGAAATAAATTCAGAATGATGTTTATATCTTAAAAAAGATACTTTATTTGAAATTAAAACAGGCTTTAAGTATTTGGTTTAATGTTATTTTTATGAGTTTTTTTTGAAAAGGTGAAGTTTTAAGCCTGTATATCTTATTTTTTATAAGAATTTTATAGATGATTTTTTTGTGTATGTTGATAGCTTTAATACCTGTTTTTAATTACAACACTAGCCGTCTATAAGTCTGTAAAAAAGTTTAATTTTAAATAAATACATTTTTTAAGGGGGAGTTTTATTAAAAATAACGGGATTGTTATTTAAGCTAAAAAAGGGGATATGTTGAGGTTTATTTTTATGAAAAATAATATCTAACTGTCTTATTATTGCTTTAAAAGAAAAATAATTATCAGAAGGATAAATTAATGTATTAATGATTTTATAATTTGTATTTAACATGTTTTCGGGGGGTAAAATTTAATTTACTATAATTTGTTGTAATGTAATATTGTAAATATATGTAATAAGATTTTGTTAATCAGTTAATTATGTCTGAAATATGATGTGCTTATAATAATATTTGATGATTTAGAGGTTAAATCAATGAAATTTTAACTTTTTTTAATAAATATTAAACAATTCTTGCTTTTTTGAAAAAAAATCACATATTTGGAGTCTAATAATCAATTAATTACACGCCTATATCTAAAAAATTACTTTTAAAAAAAATATATCCCTTAACTAAAGAGTGCTTATAGTACTCTGTAAAAAAAAGTAATATGGTACATAAAGATATTGTAAGTGATAGTGTTTTAGTTAAAGACTACATTAACGGAAAAGAACTAGCTATAGAGTTATTGATTAAACGTCATAAGCAACGACTGTACAGTTTTATTTACAGTAAGGTACAAAATAGAGATACTACAGAGGATATATTTCAAGATACTTTTATAAAAGTAATAAGAACCTTAAAAAAAGGAAATTATAACGAAGAAGGTAAGTTTTTACCTTGGGTTATGCGTATTTCTCATAATTTAATTATTGATTTTTTTAGGAAAAAAAACAGAATGCCTAAGTTTAATAATACTGATGATTTTGATATTTTTTCGGTATTAGCAGATGGAGCATTAAATGCAGAAAATAAAATTATTAAAGAGCAAATACTAGCTGATGTAAGAGATTTGTTAGAAGAATTACCTGAAGAACAGAAAGAAGTTTTAAAAATGCGTATTTATAATGATATGAGTTTCAATGAAATTTCTGAAAATACTGGTGTAAGTATTAATACTGCTTTAGGAAGAATGAGGTATGCTTTAATTAATCTGAGAAAAATAATTGAAAAAAATAAAATTATTCTAGTTAATTAAGCAATAAAGTAATATTGTCGTCGTTAAATACTTGAAAACAAAATGAATAAAGAAAAAAAGTATGATGAGAATTTACCTAGATAAATCTTCGGATTTAAAAATGAATCCTAAAAAAGAAACTATTCAATTTTTGATTAATTTTTCTAAATCATTGAAAGTAGAAAAAACATCGTCAAATTATTTTATAGAATTAAATTTGAATTAATAACAAAAAAGCTTCAACAAATGTTGAAGCTTTTTTTATGATTTATTTTTATGGTAATCATTTAAAACTGTTTTTCTACCAATCGTTTTCGTAATAATATCATTTTCTAAATTCCAGCCACGAGCAGGAGAATATTCTCGTCCGTACCAAATTATTTGTAAATGAAGGTCGTTCCATAATTCTTCAGGAAATAATCGTTTTGCATCTTTTTCTGATTGAATTACATTTTTACCATTCGTTAAATTCCAACGATATAATAAACGATGTATGTGTGTATCAATAGGAAATGCAGGAACTCCAAAAGCCTGACTCATAACTACACCAGCAGTTTTATGACCTACGGCAGGTAATTCTTCTAGATATTCAAAACTTTGAGGAACTTCTCCATTATGTTTTTCAATCAATATTTTAGATAAACCGTGAATTCCCTTTGATTTCATAGGAGATAAACCACAAGGACGAATAATTTCTTTAATTTCTTCGATGCTCATTTTTACCATGTCATATGGATTATCGGCTTTGGCAAAAAGTAACGGGGTAATTTTATTTACTCGAACATCGGTACATTGTGCCGATAATAAAACAGCAATCAATAAAGTATATGGATCTTTATGATCTAAAGGAACAGGTATTTCAGGATATAATTCGGCTAAGGTATCAATAACAAATTGTACTTTATTTTCCTTGGTCATTTTTTATTTTTTTAATATAGATAAACAAAGGTACAAACTAACAAAGAACAACTATAAATTTATTGTTAATTCAAAGCAACTTTGTAACTTTGGTTTAATAACTAACTATTTTAAACTACAAAATTATGACAACATTAAAAGTAGGAGATAAGGCACCTAGTTTCGAGTCTGTTGATGAAAAAGGAAACACCATAAAACTTTCTGATTATCAAGGAAAAAAGTTAGTATTATTTTTTTATCCAAAGGCAAGTACACCTGGTTGTACAAATGAAGCTTGTGATTTAAGAGATAATTATCAGTCTTTTTTAGCAAAAGGATATGCTATTTTAGGTGCAAGTGCTGATTCTGCAAAGCGTCAACAAAATTGGATTAATAAACATGATTTACCTTTTCCTTTATTAGTAGATGAAGAAAAAGAAGTAATTAATGCTTTTGGTATTTGGGGACCTAAAAAATTTATGGGACGTGAGTATGATGGTATCCATAGAACAACTTTTGTTATTGATGAAAATGGAATTATTAAAGACGTTATTAGTAAAGTAAAAACCAAAGAACACGCAAGTCAAATTTTAGGATAAAATAAAAAACCGAGTTTTTAAGCTCGGTTTTTTTATTATAATTTAATTTTTTATAAACGGTTTTCTATCCATTTTTGAAAACTGTAAAAATTTTGAGGAGCAACACCACGTCCTACTGGGTATTCTGAATAATCATTTTTTAAATTATTAGCATTTAAAAATACAGGTGCTCTTCTTGCCCAATCAACAGGAATTACTTGGTCAACAGTTCCGTGAGAAATATAATAATCAGTATCACTTTTTGTTATATTTTCAGGAATTAATCCTTCATTAAGATGACCACTTAAAGCAATTACATGTTGTACTTTATTAGGGTAATTAAAACTCAAAGCATAACTTAAAATAGCTCCTTGACTAAAACCTAATAAAAATGTTTTATCAGGATTCGTGTTGTATTTTGTTTTAATTTCATCAATAAAATCTGAAACTTTATCAACAGATTCTTTTGCTTCTTCTAAATCAGAAAATTTTTCATCATTAGCATCAAAATTAATTGCATACCAAGCAAAAGCACCACCACCTATAGTATAAGGTGCTTGTGCGCTAACAATTAGCATATTATCAGGTAATTCTTGAGCAAATGAAAATAAATCTTCTTCATTACTACCATATCCGTGTAATAAAATTAATAATGGTGGATTAGTAGTTGCCTGTTTAGGCTCTCTTACAATATAATTTAACATCGAAATAAATGTGTTTTTTGTTTAAATATTTTTAAACCAATCTTGAAATTGATCTCCTAAAATAGGTATTTTTTTTCTTCACCTTTTAATGCTCCCATAAAACTAATTAACCAAAGAACGAATAAAAAAATACGAATAACGATTCCTCCAAAAAGACCAATATAATTACTAAGGATAAAACTATCTAATAATAGAAGAGCATTCAATCCAATCATTTGTCTAATATGAAAACTTGTAAAAGAATTATTTTTATCTTTATTCAATACTAGTGCTATAATAGTTCCTATAATTAAAAAATGACTAATTATAGCATTTGTTTTTCCTTCTTTCACAGTATAGTTTTCCATAGTTATATATTTAAAATTAATTGTTTATTGTTGTAAATCCCATATACTTTTCCTTTTAGCTTTTTATCTAAAAAAACACTGTTTTTTGAAGTAGATAAAATATCTTCTTCAGTAAAAATAGACGTTCCTTCAGGATTGAAAATAGATAAATTAGCAACTTCATTTTCGTTGATACTTGCTTTTTGAATACCAAAACGTTCTTTTGGATTATCAGATAAACAAGTTACAATTGTTTCTAAATCTAATACAGAATTTAAAACTCCAAAAGCAGTTTCTAAACCGATAGTTCCATCTTTTGCACTTGAAAACTCTACTTTTTTATGTTCTATATCAATCGGATTATGATCAGAAGTAATTATATCAATCGTTCCATCTTTAACTCCTTTTAATAATGCTTTGATATCATCCGAAGTTCTTAAAGGTGGATTTACTTTTTTATTTCCATCAAATTGATGTAATTCATCATCTGTTAAAAATAAGTTATGAATGGCTACACTACAGGTAACATCCAATCCTTTCTTTTTACCTTCTTTAATTAATTGTACTGATTTTTTAGTTGAAATGGTAGGAATGTGTAATTTTCCGCCTGTATATTCTAATAAAAATAAATCACGAGAAATTTGTAATTCTTCAGCTAAAGCAGGGATTCCTTTTAAACCTAAAAGAGTACTGTTTTTACCTTCATGAACAACACCTTCTCCAGCAATTGCGTTGTTTTTAGGAAAACTAAGTGCTAATCCGTTAAAATTTTGGGTATAAAGTAAGGCTACTTTTAGTAAATTATCATTTGCTATTGGTTTTTTATAATCACCAAAAGCGATAGCACCAGATTGTTGCATGTCATATAATTCCGCCATTTCAATACCTTTCGATCCTTGAGTTAACGTACCGATTGGGTATACATTTGTAGCAAATCCGTTGGCTCTATAAATTAGAAATTCAACAGCTGCTTTGTTATCAATAACAGGATTTGTATTTGGGTTTACAGCAATATCTGTAAATCCGCTTTTACCAGCTACTTGTAAACCATTTTTAATAGTTTCACGTTCTTCATATCCTGGTTCACCTAAAGAAACACTGGTGTCAAACCAACCTGTAGAAACATGTAAATTATCAAGTTTTATAATTTGATATTCTTCTTTATCGGTAATATTACTATCAATTTTAGTAATAATTCCGTCAGTAATTAAAATATCTTTAGTTTGTTGGTGGTAAGGGCTATGCGCATCAATAATAGTTGCCGATTTTAATAGCGTTGTCACTGGTTTAAAGAATTTTAAGATCAAAATTTCAACAAGCAAAGATACAATGGCAATCACTAAAAACCATTTCCAAAGCCATTGAATTTTGTATTCGTTGTTACTATTTATTAACGTTTGCTTTACTGATGTAGAAATTTTTTGGTTTTCAGTAGTTGTAATATCTAAAAAGTTTAACAAGCTTTCTTTCTTCGGATAATTAAAAGCAATATTTTTTAAAATATTTTCTTGTTGTTTTATTTGATAAAATCCAGCTGTTAATGGTTGGTTTTTTGTTGTGATTTTTACACTATTTTGAAGTGTTTGTTGTAGCGGAATAAATGAAATTTCATTATTTGAAATCGATAGTACTTCATTTTTAGAAATAATCTTATCAATAGAAATAACATTTTGTTTATCAGTAATATAATATCCTTTAGATAGTTGTAAACTTTGTTTTCCGATGGTATAAAAAACAGGAACAATTAAAGGCGAATTTATAAAATTACTTTCTTCTTTATTAAGCGGAGATGCTAAAAAATACACTTTTGAATTCACCGTATTTATTTGTTGTATAAATGGTTTTTTGTTTTCAAAAGAAACAATAGTATTGGTGTTTTTAAAAGTAGTATTATAAGCTGTTTTTACAAAAGGATATTGAAAATTACGCACTTTTTTCTCAAACACATTTTTAAATAATGGATGTTTGTAATTAATATCTGTAATTTTTAAGCTATCATTTTTTTGATTGTCATTTAATGAGTTGATATTTCCTATTTCAAGTCGATTTAATAAACTATTATAAGAAGAAATTGTTGCATTTTTAGATGGAATAATAACTAAATTTCCACCTTTTTTAGAGTAATCAATTAGACTTTTTATGAGTGTTTCTGATAAATTATCAATTTCATTTAAAACAATAAGATGTTGTTTCGGAATTAAATTATAATTTAAATTTTGTGTATTTAAAGCTGTAAAATCAAATTCATCATCACTATAAATTCGTTTTAAAAAGTTAGCATTTTTACCAATAGACAAAACTTTAATTTTAGAATTTGTATTAATCGCGAAATAAAAAGAATTATCAAACGAATAAGTATCTTTAAAATTTAATTCAATTTTACCTAAAAAATCGAAAGTATTAACAATCGAAAAAACAACTTTTTTAGTTTCATTTTTTTCGATAGAAAACAGCTGTTTATTTATTAATTTTTCTTTGTTGTAGATAGCAATAGGAACTTCTTTTTTTGCATTTCCTTGATTTTTAACAACAATTTGTATTTCGAAATTACTTGAATTATTTGTATTTACAAAAACACTATCAATAGATAAATTATTTTTTTCTTGCGGATTTAATTTTACGAAAGAAGTATTTTTAGGTAACTGATTAAGTACTGTGTTTTTTACATTCTGAAAATCAGAAATAATAATATTTTTAGTATTTTTATTTTTTAGTTGCTCACTCGAAATTTTTAATAATACAGTTTCTAAAGCTGTTTTTTTAGCCGTATTTTTAATTTCTAACAAAATATTTTTTAATTCTGAAGCTGTTTTATTTTGATGATAAGCATCATTTGTTAGCAAAGAATACATTGCTTTTTCTGAAGTGTTTTCAATAATTTCTTGTGATGATACTTGTAATAAATCACCTTTTTCACCTGCTGTATTTGTACTTAATGAATTATCTAAATAAATAAAAAAATGTTGTTGTTCATCACTTTTATGATTGCTAAAATAAGGTTGTGCAAAGGCTAAAATTAAAGCGGTAAGCAATAATAAACGAGTTGCTAAAATCAGCCATTTTTTTATGCGTGAACTTTTTCGGGTTTGTGTTACTAATTTTTTTAAAATAGCAACATTGGTAAATGTAACTTTTTCAAAACGTTGTAATTGAAATAAGTGAATCAATATCGGAATCAGTAAAAAAAATAAAAAATATAAAATTTCAGGATGTTTAAATTGCATAATTTTTTACTGTTAAGTGTACTTTTTTTAATGAATAATTAGTGTTTTTTATTAAAAACAATAAAATTAATTTGAAGCAATTTCCCGCTTTCCGCACTCGCTTTTTTTATTTTTCAAAAGAAAAAAATAAAAAAGAGCTCAAACAAATGCTTCAATCGGGGCTAGGCATTTTTACAAATAATTAAATTACAGCATAAAAACCTAAATTCATTGTAAAAATAACAAAATCTCTGATTTAAAAAATAATGTAGTTAAAAATCTGTTAGATTATTGTTTTGTTTTCGACTTAGCATCAAATTTTAGTATTTTTGAACCATGATTATAAATGATAATGATTGTAAACTTCAAGAAAAAATAAGTACATTGAAAGTAACACACATTCCTTTTAAAAAGACTGGTTTTTTCTCTAAAACAATGTTAGATTACTTAGAGCAATCTCCTGAAATAAAACCTTTTTATGCTAATTTTTCATCTTCAGAAGGATTTAAAAATCAAATAAAAACTAAAAAAGCCACTTTTTCAATAGAAAAAAGAAAAACGCTTGTTAAAGTTTTAGAAAAACAATATTTAAAAGTAACAACAACAGCAAATACGGCTCAAAATATTGCTAGTTTATCTTTAGAAAATACTTTTACAATAACCACAGGACATCAGTTAAATTTATTTACAGGACCGTTATATTTTTTATATAAAATAATTTCTGTTATTAATTTATGTGAAGATTTAAAGGCTAAAAATCCGAAGGAAAATTTTGTTCCTATTTATTGGATGGCAACAGAAGACCATGATTTTGATGAAATTAATTACTTCAATTTTAAAGGTAAAAAAGTACAATGGAATTCTACGCAAACAGGTGGAGTAGGACGTTTTTCAACAGAAGGATTAGCAGATGTTTTAGAGGTTTTATCGAATCATTTAGGAACATCAAAAAATGCAGAATATCTAAAGAAATTATTTGAAGAAGCATATATAAAGTGTGCTAATTTAGCCGATGCAACTCGTTATATTGCCAATGAATTATTTGGAGAATACGGTTTGGTAATTATTGATGCAGATGAACGAGAGTTAAAACGTGAATTTATTCCGTTTATAGAAACAGAATTAAAAAATCAAACATCGTATAAAAAAGTTACAGAAACGATTAAATCTTTAGGTGAAAATTATAAAATTCAAGTAAATCCGAGAGAAATTAATTTATTTTATTTAACAGATGAAATTCGAGAGCGTATTATTTATGAAGATGATACTTATAAAGTAAATGACACAAATATTTCTTGGAATTTAGATGAATTATTAAAAGAAGTTCATGAATTTCCTGAGCGATTTTCGCCAAATGTAATTATGCGTCCGTTGTATCAAGAAGTGATTTTGCCGAATCTTTGCTATGTTGGTGGAGGTGGAGAATTAGCTTATTGGTTAGAATTAAAAAGTTATTTTGAAGAAGTTAAAGTGCCTTTTCCAATTTTATTATTACGAAATTCGGCACAAATAATTTCTGAAAAACAAGCTGGTAAATTAGATAAATTATCAATTTCATTAGAAGAGATTTTTTTGAAACAAAATATCTTACTTAAAAATAAAATATTAGAAGTATCCGAAGAAAAAATAGATTTCACCAAACAAAAAGAGTTTTTAAAAGAACAATTTTTTAGTTTAAAATCCTTTGCCGAAAAAACAGATATATCGTTTGTAGGAGCTGTAAATGCACAAGAAAAAAAACAATTAAAAGGATTAGATAATTTAGAAAAACGTTGGTTACGAGCAGAAAAACGCAATCATAAAAATTTGGTAGATAGAATTACATTATTACAAAATGAAATATTACCAAATGGAAGTTTAGAAGAGCGTCAGCGTAATTTTTCTGAATATTATTTATCCTATGGAAATACTTTAATAAAAGAGTTAAAAAAAGGCTTAAAACCTTTACAATTAGAATTTACAGTACTGATATTTTAGATGGAAGATAAAAAAGGATTACACGAAAATAACAAGCACAAAAACGGATACGATTTTAAATTTTTAAAAGAAAAATATCCTCAAATTTCAGAGTTTGTTATTGAAAAATTTGATAAAGAAACTATTGATTTTTCAGACCCTGTTGCTGTTAAAGAATTTAATAAAGCATTGTTATTTGCTTATTATAATATTAAAGATTGGAATTTTCCTGATGAAAATTTATGTCCTCCAATTCCGGGTAGAGTAGATTATATTCATCATTTAGCCGATTTAATTCCTGATGAAAAAGAAGTAACCGTGTTAGATATTGGTACAGGTGCAAGCTGTGTGTATCCGTTATTAGGAGCATCGGTTTATGACTGGAATTTTGTAGCAACTGATATAGATTTAGATTCATTAGATTATTCACAAGATATTATTGATGATAATAATTTAGATGCTAAAATTAAATTACGTCAACAATTTGATGAGTTAAATGTTTTAAAAGGAATAACAGAAGAAGATGATGCTTTTACTTTAACAATGTGTAATCCTCCGTTTTATAAATCGGAAGAAGAAGCAAGAGGTGCAAATAGAAGAAAATCGAGAAATTTAGGAAATAATACAGTTCGTAATTTTGCAGGAAACTCAAATGAATTATGGTATTTAGGAGGTGAAAAAGCTTTTTTACATACTTATTTATACGAAAGTTCATTACAACCAGAATTGAGTAAATGGTTTACTAGTTTAGTATCAAAAAAAGAAAATGTAAAAAGTTTACAAGATTCTGCTAAAAAACTAAAAGTAAAAGAATTTAAAGTAATTCCTATGAGCCAAGGAAATAAAGTAACACGTATTGTTTGCTGGAGGTTTTAAGGAATATTGATGAGATTTTTTATCCGTAGTAATTTTTTAAGTGATAAAAAATAAAATTAAAAATCTCAGATAAATTAATTTATCTGAGATTTTTTTGTGTAAAATTTAAAGGTAATAAGTTGTTTTTTAGTATCGTTTAAATTTTAATATTTTCTAAAAAAGTACTCGTATTTGGTCCTTCCATAAAAAGTAAATCTAAGATAGATAAATTAGGAATAAAGCCATGTTTATCATCAAAAATTTGAATGTAACGTTCCATTTCAATTTCAATACCCTTTTTAGCGATTGCTAAATTTCTAAAATCAGGAATATTTGGTGTTACTTCATAAACTTCGGTTTTTGTAAACGATTCCGTAATTTGTAAAGCATCTGTAATAAATAAATGTGTATCAATATTTACATCTTGTAAATACGTATATTTTTTATGAAATATTTTAGCAATATCATCTTCAAAAAACTCAAAAAAAGGCGATGACTTATAAGCTGATTGTAATGATTTAAAGTGTTGTGTTTGCCACTGTGATTCATTATCAACTAAGGTATCTTTTGTTTTTTTTCTGTCTTCTTTATAAAGATGTTTTACAGGAATATTTAATGATAATTTTCCGTTAGCACCATAAATATAACATCGGTTTCGGTAGGTTTGTTTTTGATAATTATCATCAAATTCAAAAACTACCGAATCAGCGTTATAAATTGTTGTGTATTGCGAAATAGGAGCAAAGTATGTTGGTATAAAAAGTGACATTTTAATTATTTCTTTTTACCTTTTTTAAAACTATAAAATGTGTAACCTGCAATAAGCATTATTGCTAACCATAAATAAGAAGTAGGTTTTCCGCTACCGCCTACGGTTGTAAACATTCTATCCCAACGAATAGAGTTTATTTTAGATGCAAAACCAGGTGCATTAGGATTCCAACTTAACCAAATCATTACAGGTTTACCAACAACATGATCAAAAGGAACATATCCCCAGCTTCTTGCATCCAATGATTTTTGACGATTGTCTCCCATCATCCAGTAATAATCTTGCTTAAAAGTATAGCTTTCTGCTTTTTTTCCGTTGATGTAAATATCATCTCCAAAAATTGTTAAATCATTGTTTTCGTATCTTCGGATAATTTGCTCGTAAAACGGAATTGTATCTTCATTTAAGGCAACTGTAGCTCCTGCTTTTGGAATATAAAGTGGTCCGAAATTATCATTTGACCAAGCGTATTTAGGGCTATGAGGAAAAACACTCGAATCATAAGTACCACTTGGCGTTAAATATTTTGTAACACTTTTTACAATAGTATTTTTTCTTAAAGAAGTTGCTTCGTTATCAGTAAGGTTTAAGTAATAAATGCCATCGTTAGACATTTGCCCCTCACCATTTCTGTTAAATTCACGGATTGTTTCGTTAGATAATTTTTTACCTTCCGTATCCACTTTAAAATACCATTGTGGTTTTGCTCTATCTGGTAAAATTGTTTTTTTACCGTTAATAAATACGTAACCATCACGAACTTCTAAAGTATCACCAGCAATACCAGTGGCTCTTTTTACGTAATTTGTTCTTTTATCAATAGGCTTATAAGTTGCTTTTCCTGATTTGTCTCCCCACATAGTTTTTAAACTATCAGAGGGCCAACTAAACACAACAATATCGTTGCGTTTAATTTCCTGAAAACCAGGTATACGCATATAAGGTAAAGATGATTTATTTAAAAATCCATCTTTGTTTTTATCATCAGAAATAAAAGATTTAGAACCTAAAATAGGAAGCGTATCATGTGCCATTGGAGCTGCTATAGTTGTAGTTGGTATACGAGCTCCGTAATGAAATTTACTGACAAATAAATAATCTCCTACTAATAACGTTTTTTCTAAAGAAGAAGTAGGAATCGTGTAAGGTTGCATAAAATACGTGTGAACCAAAGTGGCTGCGATAATAGCAAATGCAATAGAACTTACCCATTCTCCTAAAGGAGAATTTGGTTGTAAACTTCTGTTTTCTATATAAGGTGTTTTTGTAATATAGTTGACATAATAAATATAAAATCCTAAGGTGAAAACGGCTAATAATGTATCAGTTCTTTTGTTAAAACCGAAACTTCTACAGGTTTCTATCCAAAGAATAGGAAACATTAATAAGTTTACAATTGGAATAAATAATAAAATTACCCACCATTTTGGGCGATTAATTATTTGCATTAAAACAATTGCGTTATAAACAGGTATTGCCGCTTCCCAAGCTTTTTTACCAGCTTTAACATACAATTTCCAAGTTCCTAAAAAATGAATAACTTGTACTATTAAGAAGAATATAAACCATTCTATAAATGTCATAATATATCTATTTTGTGTTCCTATATTAGGAATCTAATTCAATGTTATTAGTGTGTTTTATTAGGTGTTTGTTACGTAATTAACCTAAATTTAACACATCTCTCATAGTGTGAACCCCTTTTTTATCAACTAACCATTCAGCGGCAACAACAGCACCTAAAGCAAAACCTTGTCTGTTATGAGCGGTGTGTTTTATGTCGATAGTATCAATAGAAGAACTATAACTTGTAGTATGAGTTCCTGGTACTTCTGGAGTTCTGATAGCTGTAATAGGAATGTTTTCTTCGGATGTTTTAGTATCTAATTCCCAAGCTTTTTTATTCTTACTGTGTTCAATAATTCCTTCAGCTAAAGTAATTGCTGTACCACTAGGAGCATCTAATTTTTGTGTATGATGAATTTCTTCAATAGAAATATTATACTCATCTAAAGTACTCATCATTTTAGCAAGTTGTTTGTTTAATTCAAAAAACACATTAACACCTAAACTAAAGTTTGAAGCATAAATAAATGCTCCTTTATTTTGGTTACATAATTCAACAGCTGAATCATATTTATCTAACCAACCAGTTGTTCCTGAAACAACAGGTACGTTGTTGTTTAAACAAAGACTAATATTTTTAAAAGCAACATCAGGGATGCTAAAATCAATAGCAACATCAGTATCTGTGATATCGTATTTTTCTACTCCTGAGTCTTTTATAACTATTTCGTGACCTCTTTGTAAAGAAATTTTTTCAATTTCTTTACCCATTTTACCATAACCAAGTAATGCTATTTTCATATTAAAAAGAATATTTTAAAGTTAAACCAACTTTTGGTGCTTCTATAAATAAAGGATCTGGATATACCATTGGTTCTAATGATAAACTGTCATCCGTATTAAATTGTAATAAGTGAGCATTTACACTCGCTTCAACAATTTGTAAGACATATAATAAAACACCTGTTAAAAGAGATAAGTCTCTATTTTTTCGAAGTACTTTTTGTGCATTTTCTAAACCAGGAGTAGAGATTAATTCTTTTCCTGTATCATCAGTAAATTCATCTTTTAAACCTTGTGTTCTTAGTTTAAAAGCAGTTCTATATTTATCATATTGATTACTATTATCTACATAAAAATAAACACTAGTACCAATAGCAGCCCAAACAATAGGAGCTTTCCAATATTTTTTATTATAAATTTGTCCACCTCCAGGAAAAATAGCTGAATAAAAAGCTGCTTTTGTTGGAGATAACGGATTGTATTTGTCACTACTTATTTGTAGTTGATTAACTTTTACAGCTATAGAATCTTTTTGAGCAACTGACATTTGGCTCAAAAAAAGACTCCAAAAAACGAATATGAGAGTACGAGTATGCAATTGCTTTAAATAAATTTGAATACAGTTAAAATCTTCTTATAACTAGTTTTGAAAAAAGGTAAAATTACAACTATTTATCTTTTTTTTTAGTGAAAATTGTTAAGAAATAAATGTACAATAATTGATTGATACAAAAAAAGCCACATACTTGAATATGTGGCTTTTATATTTATAGGTGTTTTTTATCCGTTTAACATTACTGGCATAACTAACATAGTAACCTGTTCACCTTCATCTGTTCCATCAATAGGAGTTAAAATTCCTGCTCTATTTGGTAAAGACATTTCAATTAAAACATCGTTTGAATTTAAATTATTAAGCATTTCGCTTAAAAAACGAGAGTTAAATCCGATTTGTACGTCATCTCCTTGATAATCACAATGTAAACGTTCATCAGCTTTATTAGAATAATCTAAATCTTCAGCAGAAATATTTAATTCTGTTCCTGCCATTTTTAAACGAATTTGATGTGTTGTTTTACTAGAGAAAATAGAAACACGACGTACAGAGTTTAAAAAAGAAGCTCTATCTACAGTTAATTTATTTGGATTCTCTTTAGGAATTACAGCTTCGTAATTAGGATATTTTCCATCAATTAAACGACAAATTAATACAACGTTTTCAAAAGTGAATTTAGCGTTTGTATCATTATATTCAACAATAACATTGTTTTCTGATCCACTTAAAATTCCTTTTAATAAGTTTAAAGGTTTTTTAGGTACGATGAATTCTGCTGATTTATCGGCAGTAACATCAGTACGAGTATATTTTACTAACTTATGAGCATCGGTAGCAACAAAAGTTAATGCTTTAGCGTTGAATTGAAAAAAGACACCACTCATTACAGGTCTTAAATCGTCATTTCCTGCTGCGAAAATTGTTTTTGAAATTGCAGTAGCTAAAATATGTGATGGAATTTCGGTACTACTTGGAGCTGGTAACTCAACAGCTTTAGGGAATTCTTCTCCGCTAAAATATGCCATATCATATTTACCTTGTTCAGAAATAATTTCAATAATACTATCACTTGCTACATTAAAAGTAAGTGGTTGCTCAGGAAATGTTTTTAAGGTATCTAACAATAAACGAGCGTTTATAGCTATTGATCCAGCATCGCTGCTTTCTACATCTATAATTGAACTCATCGTTGTTTCAAGATCTGACGATGATACTTGAAGTTCACTATTAGTTAGTTCGAACAGGAAGTTATCTAAAATAGGTAATGTGTTATTGCTGTTTATAACACCTCCTAAAACTTGTAATTGTTTTAATAACTGAGAGCTAGATACGATAAATTTCATTGAGTATGTTTTCTGTTTATTAGATTTACAAATATATCTTAATTTGATGATTTTAAAAATTATTTTTTCGTCTAGATAAATAATTTAATTAAATTGGTAATTAAGTTGGATTGTTCCGTAAAAATTTTTGTTAGGCACACGCACACTTTTTAGTTTTTTAGTGTGATAATTTATCGCGTAGCCAAAATTAAAACGATTTACTGTAAAACGTATTCCTAATTCTGTGGTAAAATTAAAAGGTTTAATATCGTAAGTAATAGGACTTGTATTATTTAAAAAACTTCCTTCAATTGTTGCGTCATACATAACATAATTAAACATTGGTTTCAAATAAATGAATGATTCAGTTTTATTAAGATAATTTGTATGACTATCATTTAAATTACTGTTAAATGCAATTGAATTTATGATTCCTTGAAGTGGTTTTAAGCCAATTCGTCCATAAAAACCTGTAGCCAAATTAGTATAAACAGTTCCTAATTCTAATCTGTTAACCCAATTAATATCAAAATAATTATTACTAGCTAAACTTTTAATATAATCAATATTTAAATTGATACCAATAGCTTTTTTAATTTGATATTTCCATCCGATTGCTTTTTCATAGCCGTATATAGTATGCACAAAATCCTGAAGTTCTTTACTCATTGCATTACTACCAAGGGTACCTACTTGTATTGATGTTTTTAATATGTTTTCATTTTTATAAAATCGATTGATACCAAAACTACCAAATAAATATCCTGCAAAAGGTCGATCATGATCTCATGTATTGATTTACAGTTGCTTTAAATGGCGTGTACATATGATGCCCAAGCTGAATTTCAAATGTTTTTTTCTCAATATTTTCCGATGTTTTTTGACTTAAATATCGGTAGGTTAAAAGTACTCCGTTTGTATAATACCTGTCTTGTGTTGGTGAAATGAATAAATCATTATCATTTAAAAAATTAAACTCTTTACTGTATTTCTGTTGAGACAAAAGAGTGAAAGAGTATAGGGTTAAAAATAAAAAGATTTTTTGTTTCATAGAAGTTTATATCGTCTTATTTTAGCAATGTAGGGTTAAATTAGTAGTAATTCAACATAATTTGTTAAAATGAAAAATAGAGAAAAGCTTACAATTGCCGATTTTGAAAGTGTTGCAACAAATGAGCAACTATTAAATTTGATTGAAGAAAAAGGAATATCGATTAACAAGGTTAATGATCATTTAATATATGAACAAGAATTAAAAAAACTTCAGATAGAGTTAGTTAAACTTCAACAGTGGGTTGCTAAGAATAATAAACGAGTAGCTATCATTTTTGAAGGAAGAGATGCCGCAGGAAAAGGAGGGAATATTCGTCGTTTTATGGAGCATTTAAATCCGAGATCTATGCGTTTGGTTGCATTAAATAAACCAACGGATGTTGAAAGAGGACAATGGTATTTTCAACGTTATATTAAAGAACTACCAAACCCAGGAGAAATTGTTTTTTTTGATAGAAGTTGGTATAATAGAGCTGTAGTTGAACCTGTAATGGATTTCTGTTCAAAAGATCAGTATAATAAATTCTTGGTTCAAGTACCAGAATTTGAACATATGTTACACGAAGACGGAGTAACTATTATTAAGTTTTGGTTATCTATTTCGAAAGATGAACAAATGCGTCGATTTGATGCAAGAAATGACAATCCTTTAAAAAGATGGAAGTTTAGTCCTGTTGATAAAAAAGGACAAGAGTTGTGGACTAAATATACCTTTTATAAAAACGAAATGTTTACCAGAACACACACTACTTATAGTCCGTGGATAGTCGTAAAAACAAATGACAAAAAGAAAGCACGAACAGAGTGTATCAGACATGTATTATCTCAGTTTGATTATCAAGAAGAAGTAGATGAAGCATTAAAATTAAATACCAATACCAATCCTGATCCTAATATAGTAATGCGTTATTATCGATCAGCAAATTATTTAGATTAATATGGAAAGTTTAACACAGAAAGACGTTAATAAATTAAATTCTAATAAAGGGTTAAAAGCTATTTTATCTAAACCGTTTAATTTAGAAAAAGCAATTCGTTATGTAGACTATGGACGTAAACTGAAAAAATTACAAGTAGAATTAATTCGTTTACAAACTTGGGGTATTAATAATGATGAACGTATTATTATTATTTTAGAAGGAAGAGATGCCGCTGGTAAAGGAGGAGCTATACGTAGAATGACAGAAAGAATTAATCCACGTCATATGCGAATTGTAGCTTTACCTAAACCTAATGAAGACGAAAAAGGACAATGGTATTTTCAACGATATGTAGAGCAGTTTCCTAAAGCAGGAGAAATTGTTTTTTTTGATAGAAGTTGGTATAACAGAGCAGTGGTTGAACCTGTTAATGGGTTTTGTACAAAAGAAGAGCATGATATCTTTATGAATCAGGTGAACGATTTTGAAAGAATGATTTTAGAGTCAGGTATTCGATTGGTAAAAATTTATATGTCTATCAATAAAAAAGAACAAGAAAAACGTTTTAAAGAGATTGTGAATAATCCATTAAAACAATGGAAAATTACTCCTGTAGATTTAAAGGCGCAAGAGCTTTGGGATGATTATACCGATTACAAACGAGCTATGTTTTCTAAAACAAATACAGCAATATCACCATGGAAAGTGATTAGAGCAAATAGAAAAACAATAGCACGTATTAATGTAATAAACCATGTATTAAAAAGTATACCATATGATAAAGATACAGTAGTGTAAACTACTGTTCTTTTTTTATCATATTAAAAATGAAAAATATTTCGCCAGCAATTTGTTTGCTGGTTTTTAAATAACCTTCTGTAACTAAATCTGTATTATCAGTACTTTTAGGGTCTGAATATGGTAAGTGAAATCTAGATATTGCATCGGGTATAAAAGGGCAATTTTCATCAGCGCTATCACAAGTTGTAATGGCAATATATGGATAGGCATTATTAGGATCATCATAGATTTTCGAAAAACCTAAAATGTTATTCTTAGAGCCTTTAAAAGATATTACGTAATGTGGGTTTTGATGAGAGAAATCTTTAATGTTAAATTCAAAACCTGTTTTTTGTAAGCTTTTTACAGTATTTCTATGAAAAGCAGTAACTTCTGTTCCTCCTGAGTAAGCGAAAATATTTTTTAAATTAAAGTATTCAATAGCAAAAAAACTCCAAACTTGTGCGAATTGACTTCTTCTAGAATTGTGAGTACAAATAAAATTTAAATTGATTCTTTCTCTTTCCTTATATTCACTAATAATTAGGTTAGCTATATTAGTCAGTAGTTCTTTACGTGTATCACTAATTATTATTTCTTTTGTAGCTTCTTCAAAGAATATTTTTGTATTGATATTTTTAGTGTTTATCATTTTTTTACAGTTCTTTTGCAATATGCAATTATTGCAAAAATACAATGTAAAGCTCTTTTTTTGAATTAAGTAAATGTTAAGTATGTGTTTAGAAATAGGAAATAAAGTAGCGGTATTAGATGCTGATATTAGAGGAGTTATAGCACGAAAAGAAAACGATCTTTTTTTTGTTAAGGATGAAGATGGAATGGAGTTTCCTTTTTTAGCATCGGAGTTAATTAAAATAGAGGTATCTCAGTATGAGATAAGTAAACATGTACGTGTTAACAAATCATTATTAAAAGAAAAAACTCAAGAACCAATTAAAAAGAAAAAATCCTTTTTTGTAAAGGATAAAAATGAAGTAGTCATGGAGGTAGATTTACATGCTGAAAAATTAGTAAAATCTACTAGAGGAATGGATAATTACGATGTATTGTCGTTGCAATTAGAAACAGCAAAACATAAATTAGAATACTGTATTTCAAAAAGTATTTCAAAACTTGTGTTAATTCACGGAGTTGGTGAAGGAACTTTAAAATCGGAATTAGATTATTTATTGAATAATTATCCTGTAAAATATTACGATGCTTCTTATCAAAAATATGGTAAAGGAGCTACTGAAATTTATATTTTTCAAAACCCAAATTAATTTACTTTATGAAAACTATTTATTTAGATAATGCTGCTACTACGCCTATGTTGCCTGATGTTGTTGAGGTAATGCAACAATCAATGTTACATAATTTTGGCAATCCATCTTCAGTTCATCAATTTGGAAGAAAAGCAAAATCAGCTGTTGAAACAGCACGAAAAAATATTGCGAAACATTTTAACGTATCTCCAAGTGAAATAATTTTTACAGCGGGTGGTACTGAAGCAGACAATTTAATATTATACAATGCTGTTTTAAATTTAGGTGTAACAAGAATTATTACTTCTGAAATAGAACATCACGCTGTTTTACGAACTGTTCAATATCTTCAAGATAAACACCAAATAATTGTGGAATTTATCCCTATAAATAATCAAGGAGAAGTCGAATTAAATGAATTAGATACTATTTTAAAAAAATCAACACAAAAAACTTTGGTTAGTTTAATGTATGTAAATAATGAAATAGGTAACTTATTACCAATTGATGCGGTTGTTGAAGTATGTAAAGAGAATAACGCTTATTTTCATTCTGATACTGTACAGGCAATTGGACATTATCAATTAGATTTACAAAAAACACCTATAGATTTTATTGCAGCAAGTGCGCATAAATTTCACGGACCAAAAGGTGTTGGTTTTGCATATGTAAAAAAAGGTGTTTCGATAAAACCTTTGTTACACGGAGGTGAGCAAGAAAAAGGGGCAAGAGCAAGTACGGAGAATGTACATGCTATTTTAGGAATGGAAAAAGCTTTAGATATTTCGTACGAGTATTTAGAGGAAGATAAAAATCATATTGAAGGAGTAAAAAAATATTTTATAAAGCAATTAAAAACACAGTTTAAAAATATTGAATTTAATGGTTTTTCTGAAAGTTTAGAAAAAAGTAGTTATACAATATTAAATGTACGTTTTCCTGTACAGGATAAAATGATGCTTTTTAATTTAGATTTACAAGGAATTGCAGCTTCAGGAGGAAGTGCTTGTCAGAGTGGAGCAAGTAAAGGTTCTCATGTATTGCGAGCTTTTTTAGATGAAAAAGCTACTGAAAAAACATCTGTACGTTTTTCATTTAGTAAATTAACAACACTAAATGATGTTAAATTTACTATTGAAAAACTAAAAAAAATAAAAGTAATTCAACATTTTTTGGTTTAATATTAAAAAAATAGATTGATATTATTTAGAATTAATTTAAGTATTCTTATCTTTCTATGAAAATGGTGTTTTTGAATTTTTTATCTATCATATTATTTTTTACATCAAAAATAAAGCTGTTGATTTGTAATCAAAAATTACGAATAATATCTTTATTATCAGGAGTATAAGGTATATTTTTAGTGTTATTAAAAGAAATAAACATAAAAGTACATAAAATGAAGTTATTTTTGAATATAATCTTAGTATTTGTCTTTAGTATTTGTGCATTAACAAATGTAACAGCACAGCAAGATCCTCAATATTCACAGTATATGTATAATACTATGAATGTAAATCCTGCCTATGCAGGTTCTAAAGACTTTGGTGTTATTACAGTTTTAGGAAGAACGCAGTGGGTTGGTTTTGAAGGTGCTCCAAAAACTCAAAATATAAGTTATCACACTCCGTTAGGGGATTCTGGATTAGGTTTAGGAATTAATATAATGAATGATGAAATTGGTCCTTCAAAAGAAATTTATTTAGATGCAAACGCATCATATACCATTGAAACCGATTTAGAAGGTAATTTAGCTTTTGGTTTACGTTTAGGAGGACGTTTTTTGAATATTGATTGGAGTAAAGGAAAGGCTGATGAGCAAGAAGCTGTTTTTGGAGAAAATATAAGTAAATTTTTACCAACTATTGGAGCAGGGATTTATTATTATAAACCAGAATGGTATGTTGGATTATCAGTGCCTAATATTTTAAGGTCAGAACATTATGATAATAAAAAACAGTTAGGGCAAACAGCTGTTGAAAAAATGCATTTTTTCTTAATAGCAGGGTATGTGTATGATATAAATTATGATTTAAAATTTAAACCAGCACTACTAGTAAAAGCTGTTTCAGGAGCTCCTTTATCTTTAGATGTATCGGCTAATTTATTGTTTAAAGAAAAATTTAGAGCAGGTTTAGGATGGAGATGGGATGACGCTATAAGTGCTCTTTTAGGTTTTCAAGCATCGGAAAGTTTACTTGTTGGGTATTCATACGATTTAACAACATCTAATTATAATGTAACAAATTCAGGAACTCATTGAAATTATGTTACAATACGAATTATCAAGAGGTGTAAAATATAGATCTCCTAGATTCTTTTAAAATGATATTATATGAGTTTAAAAAAATCTTATTATTATTAATACTGATAATAGCTGTTAAAAATTTTGGTCAAAGTAAAAGAGTTGCTGATCGATATTTTAATGAATTCTCATATCTACAATCAGCTAAGCTATATAAAGCTTTAGTTCAAAAAAAGGAGATACATCTAAACATGTTCTAAGTCGTTTAGCTGCATCTTATTATAATAATTCAGAAACACTACAAGCTGAAATTTGGTATAAAAAATTACTAGAAGTTCATAAAGATATTTTAGAAGATAAATATTTATTTAAGTACGCTCAAGTATTAAGAAGTAACGGAAAGTATAAAAAATCAGACTCAATTTTTTTATTATTATCTCCTTCGGATAAGAGTAATAGAAAAGAAGAACTTGAAAATGAAAATTATTTATCAGATTATTCTAATGAAGATATTCAAGTTGGAGTTAGAAATTTATCTATTAATACAGCGTATTCTGATTTTGGAGGTTTTTTGTTAAATGGAAAATCGTATTACACTTCTGCAGTGCCAAAAGGAGGTAAAAAAGAACGTATTTATAAATGGAATAATCAACCTTTTTTAAATGTTTATAAGGCAGATGAAAAAATAAGATCTTTTAATAAAAATCAAAAAGATACGATTTTAACACTCGTTAATAAACGTTTACTTACCGCTCCAATTAGTTCAGAGTTTCATGAATCTAATCCAGTTTTTACAAAAGATGGGAAAACCCTTTATTTTACAAGAAATAATGTAAAATTAAATGCTAAAAAACCAAAAACAGATAAAAAAAATACATCAAATTTAAAAATTTACAAAGCAAGTTTTATTAATGGATTTTGGGTAAATGTCAAAGAATTACCATTTAATAATGATGCTTATTCAATTGGACATCCAGCATTAAGTGCTGATGAAAAAACATTGTACTTTGTTTCTAATATGCCAGGTGGTTTCGGAGCTACAGATATTTATAAAGTAGCTGTTTTAGGAGATAATAATTATGGAATTCCTATCAATTTAGGTGAGAATATTAATACTTCAGATAAAGAAATGTTTCCTTTTGCTGCTGAAGATGGGAATTTATATTTTTCATCAAACGGACATTTAGGCTTTGGTCTTTTAGATATTTTTCAATCAAAAATAATAAAAGATTCGACTTATTTAAAAGCTAGGAATTTAGGACGTCCTTTTAATAGTCAAAGAGATGATTTTTCTTTTTATATAAATGAAGATGGTAAAAAAGGTTTCTTTTCTTCGAACAGAAAAGAAGGAAAAGGTGATGATGATATTTATAGTTTTTATATGTATACTGATTCTCCTGTTTGTAGTCAATCGATAGAAGGTACTGTAAAAGAAACGGTAAACAATACGTTAATTCAAGGAGCACTTGTAACACTGGTTGATAATAAAGGTAAGGTAATTAGTGAAACATTATCCGACACTAAAGGTAAGTACTTTTTCAAGAGTGTTTTATGTGATGGTAAGTATACTGTTTTTGCTAAAAAATTAAATCATAAACCAAAAAACATAAAACAAATTACTGTAGTTAAAGAGCAAGTTAGTATCGTAAATTTAGATTTAATTCCTTTAGTTATAGGAAATCAAATAGTTATTAATCCAATATTTTTTGATTATGCGACATCAATTATAAGAGAAGATGCTCAATATGAATTAGAAAATATTGTGTCGGTAATGACAAGTAACCCAGAAATAAGTATTAAAATTGAATCACATACTGATAGTAGAGGTACTAAAGATTACAATAGAAAATTATCTGATAAAAGAGCTAAATCAACAAAAAAATATATACTTGAAAGGGGGATTGATAAAAATAGAATTATAAGTGCTATTGGTTACGGAGAAGATAAGTTATTAAATAAATGTAACGATTTTAGTAATTGTTCAGAAGAAGAGCATCAAAGAAACAGACGCTCTTATTTTTATATTACTAAAGGTGCTGAAGTTATAAAAAAGAGAGAAGTATTAGAAAAAATGAAACCGAGAAAACTAACTCCTAAAAAGAATAATTTTTTGCTTTTTTTGAAGAATAATTTTAAAAATAAGAATCAAAAATAATATTAATGGAAGATCTGTTTAAAGACGATTATCAAATATTAGAAGAAGAACCTTATGAATGTTTTTTAAATAGATTTAAAGGATTTGGAAAAGAACTATATACTGAGATAAAACTTCAAATTCCTTTAGTTTTTAAAAACTTAAAATTGTATAAAGCAATAAAACTTAGAAAAGAATACAATGGAGTTTGTCTTCAAGATTTAGATAGTTATGCGCATTATTCTTTTGATAAAATAATATTTAGAATTTATATTGATCCTGATTCAGAAGTTATCGGAATTCACAATTATGACCTTCTTTTTGAAACAGGGTTTTGGTCAGAAAACCCTACAAAAGAGATAGTTAGTTTTATAAAAAAGGAAATTATATCCAATAATTATATGTGATTACACTTACGAAAGCTTTTAGTTTTTTTTATTCTATCAAAATTTTTCAAAAATAAAAAAAGCGCTCATTTTTGAGCGCTTTTAAAATATATTGTAAAGTAAAATTTTGATTATACAAATAAGTTATCAATCTTTTCTTTTTCTTCTTGAGCTAAAGCAGCATCAACTAAAATACGTCCACTATGCTCATCAATTGTAATTTTCTTACGATTAGCAATTTCTAATTGTACCTGAGGAGGTATCGTAAAGAAAGAACCACCAGCAGCACCACGCTCAATTGCTACAACAGCTAAACCGTTTCTTACTTTTGTACGTATTCTGTTATATGCAGTTAATAAGTGTTTGTCGATAGATTGCGCATATTCTTCAGATTTCTCTTTTAATAATTGCTCTTCTTTTTCAGTTTCTTTTAAAATATCATCAAGCTCATTTTTTTTATGAGTTAAATGTGCTTGTTGTTGTTTTACTTTTTCCTTAGTTTTTTCAACAACTCCATTTTTTTGAGTTATTTTAACTTTGTACTCTTTAATTCTTTTTTCAGATAATTCAATTTCTAATTCTTGAAATTCAATTTCTTTTGTTAAAGCTTCAAATTCACGATTGTTACGAACATTTTGTTGTTGCTCTTCGTATTTTGTGATTAAAGCTTTAGATTCTACAATTGCAGATTTTTTATTACTAATATCAGTATCTAAACTACCAGCTTCTTCTTTTAATTTAGAAAGTCTAGTATTTAATCCGGCAACTTCATCTTCTAAATCTTCAACTTCTAAAGGTAATTCACCACGAACGTTTCTGATTTCGTCAATTCTAGAATCGATTAACTGTAAATCGTATAACGCTCTTAATTTTTCTTCTACCGTTACTTCTTTTTTTGCCATCTCTGTTTATATATAGTGTATTGGATTTGTACTTTCTTCGCTTAAAGCAATCGCAAAAGTACTAAATTTTTTGCTAAGATAATCAACCAAAAGGTTTTTTGTAAACTGTTCACTCTCATAATGTCCAACATCGGCAAGGACTATTTTTCCTTCGGCTTGAAAAAATTCATGATATTTAAAATCGGCACTTATATAAGCATCTGCATTTTGTTGTATCGCATTTTTTATAGCAAAACTTCCCGAACCACCTAAAACAGCTACTTTTTTAATTGGTTTTTCTAATAATTCAGAATAACGAATACAATCAGTTTTAAATGTTTTTTTTACAAAAGATAAAAATTTATGTTCATTCATCGGAGTTTTAAACTCGCCAATCATTCCCATTCCTATATTCTGATGACTATTATCTAAAGTAATTATTTCATAAGCAACCTCTTCATACGGATGATTATTAAATAATGTTTTAAGTATTTTTCCTTCTAAATTATTGATGAAAGTTACCGAAATAGCTATTTCTTCTTCGGATATAAATTCACCTTTTTCACCTATTTTTGGATTTGAATTTTCATTTCCTTTATAGGTTGTTATTCCTTCAGAATTAAAAGAGCAATTATCGTAATTTCCGATACTTCCTGCACCTGCTTCAAAAAGTTTTGTGCGTAATTTTTCGGCATTTTTAATTGGAACATAGGTTGTCATTTTTTTTATAATCCCTTTTTTAGGAATTAATGTTTGACAGTTTTCTAAGCCTAAAACTTCACACATTTTAGCTGAAACACCATTGTTTACATTATCTAAAGCAGTATGTGTTGCATAAATTGCAATGTTATTTTGAATCGCTTTTAAAACAACACGTTCTACATAATTTTTGCCATTTAATTTTTTTAATCCGCTAAAAATAATAGGATGGAAGCTTACAATTAAATTACAATTTTTAGCAATTGCTTCATCAACAGTTTTTTCTAAAGTATCTAGTGTTACTAAAACACCTGTAACTTTTGTAGAATAATCGCCAATTAATAAGCCAACATTGTCAAAACTTTCGGCATAAGCCAGCGGAGCTAGTTCTTCAATATAATTTGTAACGTCTTTTATTTGCATTTTTTTTAATTTAAAAAAGATGTTTCAAAGTTACTAAAACTTGCTTTTGATATGTTTTTTATTTTAAAAGATGAACAATTTTTAAATCTGAGTACAAATACCTAGCCCCGATTGAAGCAATTGTTTGAGCTCTTTTTTATTTTTCTTTTCGAAAAAAAAAAGCGAGTGCGGAAAGCGGGAAATTGCTTCAAATTATTTTTACTTTTGATGTTATGAAATTACTTCGATTTTTATTGTTTCCGTTTGCTATTTTATACGATGTTATTACAACAATTCGTAATTGGTTTTTTGATATAAATGTTTTAAAATCGACTTCTTTTAAAGTTCCTGTTATTTCGGTAGGAAATTTAAGCGTTGGTGGAACAGGAAAATCGCCACAAATTGAATTTTTAATCCGATTATTAAAAGATGATTATAAAGTTGCCGTTTTAAGTCGTGGATATAAACGAAAAACGGAAGGTTTTCAATTGTTAAATGACACACATTCTGCTGCTGATGTTGGCGATGAACCGTTACAATTTTACACGAAATTTAAAAATGATGCGACTATTGCAGTTGATGCCGATAGAACAAATGGGATTCAAAATTTATTAAAAAATGATGCAGATTTACAAGTTGTTTTGTTAGATGATGCGTATCAGCACCGAAAAGTAACGGCAAGTACAAGTATTTTATTGACAAAATATAATGATTTATATATTGATGATTTTATAGTACCTACTGGAAATTTAAGAGAAGCGAGAAGAGGAGCAAAGCGTGCAAAAATTATTATTGTAACAAAATGTCCTGAAAATTTATCTGAAGAAAAACAACAAGAAATTATTAAAAAGATAAAACCGAAAGCGCATCAGCAAGTATTTTTTACAACGATTTCTTATGATGAAAATTTAAAAGGACTCGATACAGATTTGACAATATCAGATTTAAAAAATAAAGAAGTTTTATTGGTTACAGGAATTGCGAATCCTGTTTCATTATTACAGTTTTTATCTGAAGAAAAAATAAGCTACAAACATTTAAAATATCCTGATCATTATGATTTTAAAACAAGTGATGTTGAAAAAATAAAAATGGAGTTTAATCAATTACCTTCTGACAATAAAATAATACTAACTACAGAAAAAGATTATATGCGATTACAATATAAACTACAAAATGTATGTTATGTATGTATAAAAAGTGCTTTTTTAAATAACGAAGAAATATTTAATGATTTTATTATCACGCAAATAAAATGTTAATTTTTTTTATTTTTGGTATTATTTTTGATATTTTTGAAGTAATAAACAATAATCATAATGAGAAATATATTTTTTATTTTAGTATTTTTTTTAGGAGTAAACACTTCTTTTGCTCAACAAAGTGTTCTAGATGGAAACGTAAAATGGGAAGAGTCTTTTGATAGCGCAATTAAAAAAGCTAAAAGTGAAGATAAACCATTATTGCTTTTTTTTACTGGTTCGGATTGGTGTCCGCCTTGTCAACAAGTAGATAGAGAATTATTTAATACAGATAAATTTAAAGGGTTTTCAGATGAAAACTTAATTTTATATAAAGCTGATTTCCCTAGAAATAGAGATTTAGTTCCTTTATGTACCAAGCAACAAAATAGCAAATTACAAAATAGATATGGAATTAGTGCTTATCCTACAGTGTTAGTTGTAAACGCTAAAGGAAATGTTTTAGGTAAGAAAAAAGGTGCTTATATGGCAGAATATTATTATCCTTTTTTAGAAAAAATTATAAAAAATAACTAAATAAAAAACGAAGCTATTAAGCTTCGTTTTTTATTTAGTTATTTTTTATAGTATTAAAATTTTTGATTAGCAGCTGCACTAATTTGTTTAATATCTTGTTCATCTTTTTTAGGACAAATTAAAATAACATCTTCTTTTTCTACAATAATAAAATCATTTAAACCTTGAATGATTATTTTTTTACCACTTTCTGTGCTAACCATATTTCCGTTTGCATCTCTAAAAATAGCATTTGCGCCTACAACAGCATTTTGCTGAGTATCTTTATTTAATTTTTGATATAACGAACCCCAAGTTCCTAAATCGTTCCATCCAAAATCGACGGGTAGTATATGTACATTATTTGAAGGTTCCATAATTCCGTAATCAATCGAAATATTTTCACATTTCTCATAATTATTTTTTATAAACTTACTTTCATCATTAGTATTATAAACAGTAGTACTGTTTAAAGTAGTTAACATATTTGGTAAATGAGTTTTAAAAGCATTTAAAATACTTTTTGTAGACCAAACAAAAATACCTGCATTCCATAAATAATCGCCACTAGCTAAAAATTCTTCAGCTTTTACTATGTTTGGTTTTTCGGTAAAGTTTTTTACTTTTTTAATTTCTGAAATATTTTCTTCAAACTTAATATAACCATAACCTGTATTTGGAGCATCAGGCTGAATACCTAATGTCATTAAAATATCATTTTTAACTGATGCTTCAAAGCTTGTTTTTATATTTCTTAAAAATTCAGTTTCGTCTTCAATCCAGTGGTCTGAAGGAGCAACTAACATTACAGCATCAGGATTTTTACTATTTATTTTTAAAGCAGCATATAAAATACACGGAGCTGTATTACGCATTGCTGGCTCTAACAATAATTGTTTTTTTGTGGTTTTTAGTAACTGTTTTAAAACTAATTCTTCGTAACGTTCATTTGTTGAAATTAAGATGTTTTCAGCAGGAATTAATTGATTAATTCGATTAAAAGTACGTTGAATTAATGATTCTCCAGTACCTAACATATCATTGAAATTGTTTTGGGTATTCTTGTGTGCTTACAGGCCAAAACCTAGAGCCAATACCACCTGCCATAATTACTGCGTAATAATTGTTATTCATAAGCTGTTAATTTTTTTAATTATAGATTTACTACTTCTGTATTTTGATTAAAAAGATACACCCGTTTATTTGTTAAATTTAAGCATTCATAAAGTGTTCTTCGTTTATTTCCTTTTTTATAGATGTTATCTTTAAATTTAAAAGTAGTTCCTTTTATAATTTCAAAGATAAATTTTTTACCATTTTCAGCTTTTCCACCTCGTAAAGCTAATGATAAATGAATATCAGAGTCGGTACTTGCTTTTGGGTTTTTAAGATAATTAGCTAAGTAAGGAAGCATTTTCTTCGGATAAATAGCAGGATGTAAAAAAGGTAGCATTAAATGTTGAAAAACGGTTTTCCAATGTCTTCCGTGAGGTTGTACTAGTCCAAATTTTTTATGCGTAACATGATGTGCAATTTCATTGAATTAACGTTAATAAAAATTGATGCTTATTTAAATTATTATTAACTGTTATTTGTGTTTCTCCGTTTGAAAAAGTTCTAAAATCACCATGTTTACTTTGTCGTTGATTTACAATTTTTAGGTTGATTTTATGGTCGTTAATTAAATATTCAACTAACGGAACAGCTTTTTCAGGGATATATTTTTGGAGTATAGCTTGCAAATTTTATTTGTTCGAATGATTTTATTTTGAAATTAAATATAAGAAAAAAAATTGTATCAAGAACTAGCGAACTAATTTCTTAATACAATTTTTTAGTAACGAATATTAAATTAAAATTATTCTAAAAAATAATCGATTTTTTTATGGATTAGAGCTAGAAACTTGTAATACTTTTCCGTTGTAAAATTTGTTTCCTGTTAATGAAAAATCAAAAATATAATCTGCCATTTCTTTTGCTGATAAAGGAGCAACATAACCAGGAAAAGCTTCTTCAAGCATTTCTGTTTGTACAGCACCTAAAGCTAAAACATTAAAAGCGATTTGTTGTTCTTTATATTCTTCAGCTAATAATTCTGATAAAGTAATTACTGCACCTTTTGCCGAGCTATAAGCTGCTAAACCAGGGAATTTTAAGCTTCCTTGAATTCCGCCCATAGAACTAACAGTAACAACATGACTTCCTTTTTGCATAAACGGAATCATGTTTTTTGTTAACTCAGCAACAGCAAAAACATTCACTTTATAAACTTCTTCAAAATCAGAAGTTGTTAATTCTTCAAATGGTTTGTTGATTAATTTCCCAGCATTATTTATTAAAATATCTACTTTATTCCATTCTTTTTTAATAAAATCGGTAGCTTTTTTTAAATCATCATTATTTGATAAATCAACAGATAATGTTGTTATGTTTTTATTATTTACAGCTTCTAAAGGTTTTGTATTTCTTGATAAAGCTAATACATTATTTCCTTCGTTTGCAAATTTTTGAGCTAATTCAAAACCAATTCCTCGGCTAGTTCCTGTAATTATTATGTTTTTACTCATCTTTAAAAGTTATATGTTGATATGCTCCAATGTCAGTGTTTGGTAATCGGCTAACGCCTAAAATATCTTCTGAAACAGCAGAAGATTTTGCTTTATTAATGGCATCGGAATCTTCTCCGATATTAAAATCATTTAAAATGATGTCTTTAAAATTAGGTGTTCCGTTTAAAATAATATTTTGATAATGTAGGATATCATCAAAATTTAATTCTTTATTGTTTTTGAAAGAGTTATTAAAATCATTAAATCGAATCATTGAGTTTTCGATATTGTAATTAAAGACTGTTTCATCTCGTTTATCTAAAATAAATTCAATATTATTAGTTCCTTCTATAATACAATTAGTAAAATTAGCGAGAGTTAAATCATTTGTGTCAGTTTTTACTTCATCATTACTATCAATAGATGTAAAATAATTATTGATTAAAACAGTCGGCGATTGACGTATGCTATAATTCCAATAATTCGCAAAAGTTGAATGTGTAAAAGTGTAATTACCGCCAAAAGTACAAGCTAAAGAGTTTTGTCCTGCGTTTCCGATAACAATATTTTCACCTTTAATATAGGTGTTTTTTCCTAAGATTCCATAATTAGAACTGTTATAAATTTCAGAGTTTTTGATAGAAAGTGTAGGTGATGTTTCTGTACCTTCAACTAAAAGACCGATTGTTCCATTTCTGATAATCGTATGATTAATTTCATTTTCGATACTTCCTTCACGCATCCAAATACTTCCCCATTGACCAGGTATTTTACTATAACGATATTCTAACCTGTCTCCTTCAAAAGTTACTTTTTTATCAAGTGTTCCCTTAATTTTTAGGCTAGCTTTTTTATCAATAATTAAACCTGAATTTTTATGGAAATAAATTTTTGCACCAGCATTAATAGTTAATGTTTTATTCGAAGGAACAGTAGCATAACCATAAATAACATATGACCTTTCATCAGTAAAATTTAATTCATCATCAGTTAAAAATCGACCTTGAATATCGGTGCTTTCGCCATCAATAATTATGGTTTCGATTTCTGTGTTTTTTTTTGATGGAAATATAAAATAAGCATCTTGTATTAAAGTAACTAAATCAACATTTTGCTGATTGTTTCCATTATCAAATAATAATTTATCAGTATATAATGGATCTGAAACAGTGTTAAAATCGACGGTAGTTTCTATAAAAACATACATACTATCATTTGCTAAAAGATCGATATCAGCAAAATGTTTTCCTGATAATCCATCAACATTTAAACGATATTTTGAATCGATTCCGTTTTCTAATTTAATTTCAGGAATTGTAATTGATTTATTACTTCTATTATAGACTTTTAAACTGTAAGTAGTAGAGCCGATATTTGAAAAAATAGTATCTAAAAATACGGTATCTTTTGAGAATTCTAACTTTCCAAAATTAGGAATTGTATTAAAATCTTTTCTACATTGAACTAACAACAATTAAAATAATAATAGATAAAATTAGTAGTAAATATCTCATATATAATGTTGTTAGTTTTTTAAGTAACGTTTAAAATTGAAAGGTATTATTTTTTAATCAATTCAATTTCAAATAATTTTCCCCAGTGTTTTCCTGTAACAAATAAACGGTTGTTTTCTTTATCATAAGCAATTCCGTTTAAAACATCATCGTTGGCATCTAAAGTTTGATTTTTTGCAACAATATCTTTTAATCCGTTTAAGTTAGCAACACCATCAACAGCTCCTGTTTTAGGATTGATAATTAAAATAGAATTTTGTTGCCATTTATTGGCGTAAATTTTTCCATTGATTAATTCAATTTCGTTTAAATTATCAATAGCATATTTATTTGTGTAAACCTGAATATTTCTTTTTTCAGCTTGATTTTTAGCATTCAAAAACCAAATTTTATTAGTTCCGTCAGATTTTATTAATTCAGTATCGTTATGTGTTAATCCCCAACCTTGATTACTGTTTTTATAATCAAATTCTCCAAGCTGTTTAAAAGTTTCTAAATCATAAATAAAACCTTTTCTCGATTGCCACGTTAACCAATAAATTTTATTGTTAAAAATGGTCATTCCTTCACCGAAATATTTTTTATCTAAATCAATTTTTTGAATAACTTCACCTGTTTTTAAGTCAACTTTTCGTAAAGTAGATTCACCTTTACGACCTGTTGTTTCGTATAAAAAGTCATTTTTAAATTCTAAACCTTGTGTATAAGCATCTTTATCGTGTGGATAGGTATTTATAATTTTGTAAGAATATACTGCTGGAGCATTTTGTGCTAAAACCTCAATAGCCGCTGTAATTTTTTTCGATTTCTTCGGATAAAAAGCTAGCGCAGTAACTTCGTGCTTACCAACTCCAAAATCGGTAGTATTAATATTAACGCTTGTTTCAGTTTTGTTTACACGCTTTTTTTGAACAAATAAATGAACAGAATCTATTTTATCACCTTTAAGTTGTTCAAACTTAATAGCTGCTTTATCTCCTAAAGTAGTTTTTTTAGAGGTATTTAGTTTAAATTGATAGTCAGATTGACTACAAGAAGTGATGGTAACTATTGATAAAGCTAAGGCTAAGTAGGAGTAAATACGCATATTTTATGGTTTGATTTCTTATTTATTCGATTACACTACAAATTAAAACAATTTATTTGTTTGAAAATTAAAAAATATGGTTAAATTTGCAACCTCAAACAGCTAAAAATATTTTTTAGTGTAAAACTTTACCATTTTTACAATGTTTGATAAAAAAATTAAACAATATTTAAAAGTCATTTAAGATGCGTAAAGGAATACATCCAGAAAATTATAGAATGGTAGCTTTTAAAGATATGTCTAACGGAGATGTATTTTTAACACGTTCAACTGCTAACACTAAAGAAACTTTAGACGTAGAAGGAACAGAGTATCCATTAATCAAATTAGAAATTTCAAGAACTTCTCACCCTTTCTATACAGGTAAATCTAAATTAATTGATACTGCAGGACGTATTGATAAGTTCAAAAATAAATACTCGAAGTTTAAAAAATAATTTCAAGTATCTACAATATTTAAAAGCTCTAACACTAGTTAGAGCTTTTTTTATGCCAAAAAACGTGTATTTTAGCCTATAAAATTTATAAAAATGAGAGATACTATTCTAGCTATTATAATTGTTGTAAATGTTTTGTGTGGAGTGTTAGTGTATTTTATGCCTGAAATGGGGAATTATATTTTATTAACCATTGCATCGGCAGTAACTTTATTAGCTTTATATGATGCTTTTATTCAGCAAAACCATTCTTTAATGCGTTCTTTTCCTGTTGTGGCTCGATTGCGATGGGTTTTTGAAGAAGAACGTGAAAAAATTCAACAATATTTTATTGAAGATGATTTAAACGGAACGCCTATTAATCGTGAAAAAAGAAGTCTTGTTTATCAGCGTTCTAAAAAAGAAATTGAAACTGTTCCTTTTGGTACACAACATAATTTATATGAAAAAGGATATGAATTTGTAAAACATTCTTTATTTCCAAAAGATCATCATCATATTACTGGAGAAAGAGTTCTTATTGGTTCAGATAAATGTACTCAAAAATATGATGCTTCTATTATTAATATTTCGGCAATGTCTTTTGGTTCGTTAAGTAAAAACGCAATTATGGCGTTAAATCAAGGTGCGAAAATGGCTGATTTTGCACATAATACTGGCGAAGGTGGAATTTCACCATATCATTTACAAGGTGGTGATTTAATTTTTCAAGTAGGAACAGGTTATTTTGGAGCAGGAAAAAGTGTAAATGGAAAGCGTGTTTTTGATGCAGAAATTTTTAAAGAAAATGCCATCCGTCCTGAAGTAAAAATGATTGAAATTAAGTTTTCGCAAGGAGCTAAACCAGGTCACGGAGGTATTTTACCAGCCAAAAAAAACACAGAAGAAATTGCAAAAATCCGTTCTGTAGAACCTTTTACAAGAGTTGATTCTCCTCCAGGTCATTCGGCTTTTTCTAATTTTGATGAAATGATTATTTTTATTCAAGAAGTCAGAGATTTATCCGAAGGAAAACCTGTAGGAATTAAATTTTGTGTGGGTGATAATGATGAAATTGAAGCAATGATAAAAGCTTTTGCTGATGCGAATAATTATCCTGATTTTATTGCAGTTGATGGAGGTGAAGGAGGTACAGGTTCTGCGCCAATAGAATTTTCGAATTATATAGGAACACCATTATTAGACGGTTTGGCTTTTGTTAATAAAACTTTGAAAAAATATAAACTAAGAAATCAAATAAAAATTATAGCAAGTGGTAAGGCTATTGATGCTTTTGATATTGTAAAATACAAAGCATTGGGTGCCGATGTAATTGGTATGGCACGTAGTTTTATGTTAAGTTTAGGTTGTATTCAAGCGCGTGAATGTAATTTAGATACTTGTCCTGTTGGTGTTGCAACGCAAGAGGAAGATTTGGTAGAAGCTTTAGTGGTTGGCGATAAAAATGTTCGTGTTAAAAACTATCATAATAAAACTATTGAAGCCGTAAAAGAAGTGGTTGCAGCTATGGGAAAAGAATCGATTGCCGATATTAATGCAACACATATTTTTAGAAGAAATAAAGCAGGAGAAATACAGTCTTTAGATGCCGTATACGATTTATAAAAATAATAATTAATTAAATATCAGTTCGAAATTCGTGGAGAACTTATCAATATAATGGAAACAAAATTACAATTAAACGCTAAAAAATATCAATTAGAAAGGTATCCTAAAACTGATGACAAATCATTACGTGCTTGGAGCAATGCAGAGTTATTAACACTTGATTATATTACCGATTTACAGGTAAATAATATTCATTTATACAATGATAGATTTGGTATTTTTAATACGTTATTAAATACCAAAAAATTAACGACTATTTGGGCGTATGCAAGTCAGAAAAAAGCAATTACTCAAAATTTAAATTTAAATAATTTACCTACGGATGTTGTTTATAAAACACCTTTAGATACTTTAGAAAAGGTTGATTTAGCTTTAATTAAATTACCAAAATCGGTAGAGTTGTTTGAGTTGTTTTTAGAACAAATCTATAAAAATGCCGATGAAAATACTGTGGTTGTTTGTGGTTTTATGACGAAATATTTTTCTCATTCTTATCTGAAAAAAGCCGAAAGATATTTTGAAGAAGTAGAACAAACCAATGCTTGGAAAAAAGCAAGATTGTTAGTTTTAAAAACGCCTAAAAAAGACATTCAAGAAAAAGAATTATTGAATGAAATTCCTTGGAAAGAAGATTCTATAAAGCAATATTATGGTGTTTTTTCTTCGGATAAAATTGATTACGGAACACAGTTTTTCTTAGAAAATTTAAAAGTACAGGAAAACGAACTAAAAGTGTTAGATGTTGCTTCTGGTAACGGTGTTATTGCTTACGATGTTTTGGCTCAAAACCCAAAGGCGGAAGTAACTTTAGTCGATGATTTTAATGTAGCAATTGCTTCTTCTAAATTAAATATAACAGCAGAAAATGCAAAATTTGTTTGCGCTGATAATTTAGATGATTTAGAAACAGCAAGTTTTGATTTAGTAGTTTCTAATCCACCGTTTCACTTTGAACACGAAAATAATATTGAAGTAACAATTGCTTTATTTAAAGGAGTAGCACGTTGTTTAAAATCAAGCGGACGTTTTGTATTAGTAGCAAATACACATTTGAATTACAAAACGCATTTAGAGAAAGTTTTTACCAATATAAAAATAATAGGAAACACTAAAAAGTTTCATATTATTGAATGTAAAAATCATTAAGATTTTCATAATTATGAAATTATCTTTTAAAGCCTTTTATTTATAAAATTTAAATAAAAGATATAATCTTGTTTAGTAGAAATATTAAACAAGATTAAAATTATTTTATATATTTATCGCTATTATTTAAGTAATAATAGCGATAAAATTAAATATAAAAGATGAATCAGAAATTAATTAAAGAAAATCATAGTTATAAAATTTTTCACCCTGATTCATTTACTTTACAAAACTTAAAAGAGTATTTAAAAAATATTTTTTCTGAATCAAAAGCTAAACAAAAATATCACCTAGAAATAGAAAATGATAATTTATATATTACAACTGAATTAGTTTATAAAGGGAGTGAAAAATTAAAATATAAAGAATATCAGTTTTATCAAACGAATAATAATACGCTTAAAATTGTTTGTAAAAAAGTAAAAGTCGAAGAGGAAATTATTGAAAAATACGAGTCAATAAATTCTAAAAAAGATACCTTAATTAAAGAAGTTATTTCTTTTATAAACGACTTGTTAGACTTAAATAATAGCTTTACAAATAAAAATAATTTTATCTCTTCATTGTCTTTAGAGCATTGAAAATAATATTCTGTATTTCTGTAATCCTCAAGAAATAGTATTGTCTTGTTTGCCAGTTACTAGCGTAAAAAGTGAGGTTTTTAAATTGTCTAAAAATAATGAGTATTATATATTATTGACAAATTTTAGAACGCAAATAGTTATAATAAATGAAGAGCAAGAAACAGTGTTTTTTGATATTTCAAAATACGAATTAATATACAAAGAGAAAATAGGTAAAGATTATATATCTAGCGATAAATTTTCATTTTACACAGAATTTTGGAATAGTAATTTACTTGCTTCGATACAACATATTTTAAGAAAGATAACTTCTAACAGAGTTGCTATTTTTACAGATGTTTTATGGAATAATTATGCGAAAGGAGAAAAAGAAATAGCGAATATAGAAGCGATGTATCATTTCGGATACAAGCAAACCAATATTACCAAGACTTTATTTAAAGCAATATTAGTTCCTGCTTTTACCAAAAAAGAATTTACAGAAACAGCCTTAGAAGAATGTGCTTTATTTGATTTAATTCAAGCGAATATAAATACAGGAACTATAATTACAGCGATTTTTACTGAATGGGAAATATCTTTAAAGGAACAACTGAAGTTTTTATCTTTTTTAATATCGAATAAAGAATGTTTTACGTTGATTAACATCACCGATTTTTATGATAAATTAGTTGAAACCTTTATAAATGATAAGAAAAATAAAAAAGATATTGAATTCAATCTAAAATATATTGATTATTTAAAAGAAACTGAGCAATCTTATAAAGCGATTCCTTTTGCTGAAAAAGTCTTATCTGAATTAGAAGAAAATAGCATTCTCGAAATGTTATCCGATAATAAAATAAATATTATAGGAGGTGAAGACGTTAATTTAATCCGTATAAAAATTTTAGAAGACTTAGTGTTTTTTAAAAAAGAAATAGGTGAAGCTTATAAAACTGAATTAGTAGCGTTAGCAGTAATGCAACCTTTGTTATTATCGCGTATAAAGGAATTAAAAACATTAAATGATTTTAGAATTACTGAAAAAGCAAATACGATTATAAGCTTATTTGAAACTTTAGATTTTTTTACAGATTCTAAAGAAGCTTCAATTATTTTAAGTAAAGAATATTCAAAAGAGTATTTGTACGATAAAGTATTTCCGAAATGTTTTAAAGAAGAAAAAGGTTTTTTAGATAGTTTTACCAAAATTATAGCACAAGTAGATGGACCTGATTATAAGGAAGTACTTAAATTTTCAGAAAAAATAACAAATCAAAATTACCCGATAGTACATGAGGTTTTTGAAACTGTAAAAACGTCTTTATCATTGCCTAATATTCAATGTTTTTTAGGAAGAGGTGATTATTCAGGTAGTTTAATAGGAGTAGAAAATACTCCTGATTTTTTATTAATCGGTTCTGATTATCTGAAAATTTCAAGTAATACTTATTTATCAAAAGTAGAATTGCAATTTGCAATGACACTTGAATTGAGCCATATTTTATTTGAGCATACCAAAATTACTTCTGGCGATGTTTGGAGAGGCGCAAAAAATAAAAGTGTTGATATGGTTCAAACACTACTTGTTGCACTTCCTATTTTGGGTTCTTTAGGTGGCGTTTTAGGTAAATTATCTAGTGTATCGAATTTTTCTAAAGTTTTTAATAATATTGATAAGGTAACGAATGTTTTAGATAAAGGACAATTATTTATTGAATATGGAAGTAAAATAGAAAATGTTATTTCTAAAGATACAGAAAAAGAGAGAAGTTTATTAATAACATCAAGGTTAATGGAGGTTTCAGCTGATAGTATCGGTTTGTTACTTACAGAAAATTTAGAAGCTTGTGTACGTACTATGTTTAAAGTGTCGGCAAATTATAATGTTATTAAAGAAATTATAGATACTAAAGGAATTTTTTACTTTTTAAATTTAAAAAATGAAAAAGACGAGTTTATTAATCAAGAATATGTTTTTAGATTAAAATCACTTTTAAGTTTCTATCTTATTACAGATTTTGAATAATATTTTTTTGAAAATAAACATGATATTAAAACAAAAAAACCTCACTAATTAAGTGAGGTTTTACTATTTACTTGTAATATAAGTTAACTTAATGAGTAATCAAAAGTAGCTTCTTCTTCAATAGTAGGTTCTGTACAGTTTTTTATATCGTTGATAAAATTATCAATTTGTGTTTTTGTTACGTTTGGCATACAGATTACATGTGAAATATCGCCTTCGGTTGCTAATTGCCATTTATCTTTAATTGTTTTAGATGTTTTAGGTAAAACTACTGTAATAGCATTAGGGTTTCTCCACGCTTTAATTCCAATATTATTTAATTCTTTTTCACAATATTCAGCAACTTCTAAACTATTTTGATAGCGTTTTTGTAAACCTTCTACACCTAATTTTTTTAAGGCATACCATAAAAATAATGGAGAATGTCCGTTACGAGAACCTGTTATAGTCGTATCTAACGAGCCGATATACGAAATTCCTTTTGCTATGCGATCTCGATTAGAACGCTTTGCCATTAATACGCCTGTTGGAATTGGAGAGCCAATAAATTTATGTCCGCTAATAGAAATACTATCTGCGCCATCCATAAAATCGAAGGGTAAGCGAGGTTGCATAAAAGCACCAAATGAACCTGCTAAAGCAGCATCGCAATGAATATAATTATCTTGAATAGCTAGGTTACCTAAAATGCGTTTTATTTTAGAAATATCATCTTTTGCTTCTTTCATTGTTGTTCCAAAAGTAGCCAACACAATTACAGGTTTATGACGATTCATTCGTACGGTACTTTCAAAATCTTCATAATCTATTTCTCCGTTTTCTTGCGATTTTATAACAATACTAGGAATGTTTAATAAATGAATGTTTTTACGAATACTATAATGTGTAGATTCTGAATAATAAACAATTGCCTTTGGATATAATTCACGAGCAAGATATAAACCGTATAAATTACTTTCAGAACCTCCGTTGGTTACATATCCCCAAAAATCTTTAGGATTTGCTCTAAATAATTTGGCGAAAAAAGCAACAACTTCACGTTCCATTTCGTGTGTTTGTACTTGATAAGTTCCTTTTTCAAAGGGATCACCTAGATTGTTGATAGGAAACTGAAAGAATTCGTTTAAGTCAGAATAATCAAAATCTTTTGAAACAGGATATCCTAAAAAACTATCACGAGCCGTTGTTAATTGTTCTTTAAGCCTATTTAATTTTTGTTGATTTTCTTCGGATAAATTTTTAAAACCTGCCATCTTTATGATATTTAGCCATCAAAAGTAGTTGAATGGATAATATGAGTCAGTTTTTATGTTAAAGTTTAGATTATTTTTCTGTTTATTTTATTTATTTAGATAAAAAATCTAAAATTATGTTTTTGGAATACTTTTAATAGAAAAAACACAGTTTTATAAAGATATTATTTTCTGATAAAAAAGGTGAATTCATGCACTTTTTTTAAGGTTGTTCAGGTTTTTAGCCCCGATTGAAGCAATTGTTTGAGCTCTTTTTTGTTTTTTTCTTTTAAAAACAAAAAAAGCGAGTGCGGAAAGCGGGAATAGCTTCAAATAAAATTAATAGAGAAAAATAATTTCAAAAAAAAACCTCACCATTTCTGATGAGGTTTTCGAATTTATAAAAAATTTATAAAGAAGATTTTAAGCTTCTTCATCAATATAATCTTCAATTGGGTTACAAGAACAAATTAAGTTTCTGTCTCCAAAAGCATCATCTACTCTACGAACAGAAGGCCAGAATTTGTTATCAGCAACATAATCTAAAGGAAATGCCGCTTGTTTTCTAGAATATGGTAAAGACCATTCATCAGAAGTTAACATATCTTGTGTATGTGGTGCATTTTTTAAAGGATTGTTAGCATCTTCTTTGGTTGCATTTGCAATTTCTTTACGAATAGCAATCATTGCATCACAAAAACGATCTAATTCTCCAACACTTTCAGATTCTGTTGGCTCAACCATAATAGTTCCTGCAACTGGGAAAGAAACTGTTGGTGCGTGGAAACCGTAATCCATTAAACGTTTAGCTATATCAACAACTTCGATTCCGTTTTCTTTAAAAGAACGACAATCTAAAATCATTTCGTGCGCAGCTCTGTTCATTTCACCAGAATACAACGTTTCATAATGCCCTTGTAAACGCTCTTTAATATAGTTTGCGTTTAAAATAGCTAATCTAGTTGAGTTTGTTAATCCGTCAGCACCTAACATAGTTATGTATCCGTAAGAGATTAAACAAGCTAAAGCAGACCCCCAAGGAGCAGCAGAAATAGCCGTAATAGCTTTTTCTCCACCAGTAGGAATTAACGGGTTTGTAGGTAAAAATGGTACTAATTGAGGAGCAACACAAATAGGTCCAACTCCTGGTCCACCACCACCGTGAGGAATAGCAAATGTTTTATGTAAGTTTAAGTGACAAACATCTGCACCAATAGTTGCAGGATTTGTTAAACCAACTTGCGCATTCATATTTGCACCATCCATGTACACTTGTCCACCGTTATCGTGAATAATTTGTGTAATTTCTTTAATAGCTCTTTCGTAAACTCCATGTGTTGAAGGGTACGTTACCATTAATGCAGCTAAATTATCTTTATGCTTTTCAGCTTTAGCACGTAAATCTTCAACATCAATATTTCCTCTTTCATCAGTTTTGGTAACAACCACTTTCATACCAGCCATAACTGCTGATGCTGGGTTTGTTCCGTGTGCCGATGCAGGAATTAAACAAATATTTCTGTTAGTATCTCCGTTAGCTTTGTGATAAGCACGAATTACCATTAATCCAGCAAATTCTCCTTGAGCACCAGAATTTGGCTGTAAAGAAGTTCCTGCAAAACCAGTAATAACATTTAATTGCTCTTCTAAGTTCTTTAAAACTGTTTGGTATCCTTCAGCTTGATTTAATGGTACAAATGGGTGAATATTTCCCCACTGAGCATTACTTAAAGGTAACATTTCAGAAGCAGCATTTAATTTCATTGTACATGATCCTAAAGAAATCATTGAATGATTTAAAGCTAAATCTTTACGCTCTAATTTTTTGATATAACGCATCATATCAGTTTCTGAATGATACGTGTTAAATACTTCGTTTTCTAAGAAAGGAGTACTTCTTAATACATTAGGAGCAATTACTTCTGTTGAAGTATATTCTGTAACGGTAGTATTTTTAATATTGAAAGCTTCTGAAAAACAAGCAACAATTGCATTGATTTCTTTAAAACTAACAGTTTCATTTACTGAAATAGAAATATGATTATCATCAATATAATTAAAGTTGATGTTATTTGCTTCAGCAACAGTACGTAATTTTTTTGCTTCAACTTCAACTAAAATAGTATCGAAATACGATTTATTTTTTTGTTTGAAACCTAGTTGTTCTAAAGCAGTAGCTAAAGTATTTGCTGTTGTATGAACTCTATCAGCAATATATTTTAAACCATCTTGACCATGATACACAGCATACATACCAGCCATAACAGCTAATAATACTTGTGCAGTACAAATGTTAGAAGTAGCTTTTTCACGTTTAATATGTTGTTCACGTGTTTGTAAAGCCATACGTAAAGCACGCCCACCGTCAACATCTTTAGTAACACCAATTACACGACCTGGAAGACTACGTTTGTAAGCTTCTTTTGTAGCAAAGTAACCAGCGTGAGGTCCTCCATATCCTAAAGGAATTCCAAAACGTTGTGTTGTTCCTACAACTACAGCAGCTCCAAATTCACCTGGTGCTTTTAATTTTACTAATGATAAAATATCAGCAGCAACAGCTACTTTTATATTTTTTTCGTTACAGTTTGCAACAAATGAAGTATAATCAGATACTTGACCATGTTTTCCTGGGTACTGAATAATAGCTCCAAAAAACTCTTCTGAAAAATCAAATTCTTCACGGTTTCCGATAACTAATTCAATTCCGATAGGAATAGAACGGGTTTGTAAAACTGATAATGTTTGAGGTAAAATATCTTCAGAAACAAAGAATTTATTAACGCCTGCTTTTTTCTGAGCACGTTCACGTACGTCAAATAATAAAGCCATAGCTTCAGCAGCAGCAGTTGCTTCATCTAATAAAGAAGCATTTGCAAGTTCCATACCTGTTAAATCACAAACCATAGTTTGATAATTTAATAGCGCTTCTAAACGACCTTGAGCAATTTCTGCTTGATACGGAGTATAAGCAGTATACCAACTTGGGTTTTCTAAAATATTACGTAAAATTACACTAGGCACAATAGCTTCGTGATATCCTAAACCGATATAACTCTTAAAAACTTTATTTTTAGCACCTAATTCGTTAATATGACTTAAATATTCATATTCACTCATTGCAGCATCTAAATCTAATTCGTTTTTAAGGCGAATATCATCAGGAATAGTTTCAAAAATTAATTGATCTATACTATCAGCTTTGATAGTTTTTAGCATTTTATCTTGACCCTTCGAGTTAGGACCAATATGTCTTAGTTGAAATGAATTTGTGTTCATCCTGTGTTGTTTATTTTTAGTGGTTCAAAAATAACAAAATTGTGTAGTTTATATCCCTTTTTTTCTTTTAAAATTGATAAGTTATTAACTTAATGAATAGGTTATAAACATAAAAACTATTTTTGTGGCATTGAATCCTTTAAAAAAACTTTTTAATTTTTATATAAATTCTAGTTTTCACGTAGCTTTAGCGGTGTATTCTTTTGTGCGAATTACAGAGCTATATTTGAGATTAACTCATAATGAATCATTAGATTATTTTCTCTTTTTCGGAACAATTACAGGCTATAATTTTGTAAAATATGCGGGTGTTGCTAAATTACATCACAGAAGTCTGACAACACATCTAAAAATAATTCAGATTTTTTCGTTGGGCTGTTTTTTGCTGATGTGTTTTTACGCAAGTAAATTAAGCACGCAAACATTACTATTTTTCTCGCCTTTCGGATTGTTAACTTTCTTATATGCAGTTCCTTTTTTAAGTGGATTTCAAAAAAACTTACGAAGCATAAGTTATTTAAAAATAGTAATTGTTGCTTTAGTTTGGACGGGAGCTACTGTTTTTTTACCGATTTTTGATATTGATGGTCAGTTTACAAACCAACTTTATTTAATAGGGATACAACGTTTTTTACTTGTTGTAGTTTTAATTTTGCCTTTTGATATTAGAGATGTAAAATACGATGCTGTTTCTTTACAAACAATTCCAAAAAAAATTGGGATTAAAAAAACCAAAAAACTAGGATATATTTTACTCTCACTTTGTTTACTGATTGAATTTATAATAACACCAAATCCTGATTTTAAACGAGTGTTTTTATTCGTTTTTACCGTTGTTTTAGTTTTATTGATGAGGTCATCAGATAAAAAATCTAATTATTATACCTCATTTTTTGTCGAATCAGTTCCTATTATTTGGTGGATACTGTTATTAATGGCTTGATTTTATTATTGATAAAAAACATAAAACTTATTATTTTTATAACATCATTAACTAATATCATTTGTATTTTTGGTTACTCACTTGTAATATAATACTATGGCACTAAAAAGAAGTTTTGTTTTCGATTTTGATAGTACGCTAACAAAAGTAGAAGCATTAGATGTTTTAGCAGAAATTACTTTAATCGGAAATCCGAAGAAAGAAGCAATTATTAATGAAATAATAGCAATAACAAATCAAGGAATTGATGGCGAAATATCCTTTACGGAATCTCTAGAAAAACGTATTCGATTATTAAATGCTAAAAAAACTGATTTACCTTTATTGATTAAAGAATTAAGGCAAAAAGTTTCTCGTTCGATAGAAACTAATAAAGCTTTTTTTAAAGATTTTTCAGATGATATTTACATTATATCCGCAGGTTTTAAAGAGTTTATAGTTCCGATAGTTGCCGAATATAATATTCCTTCGGAAAGAGTGTATGCAAATACTTTTCAGTTTGATGAAAATGATGTAATTATTGGTTTTGATACTGAAAATCCACTTTCAAAACACAATGGAAAAATTGAGTGCTTACAAAACTTAAATTTAACTGGAGAAATACAAGTTATTGGAGACGGTTATAGTGATGCCGTAACTAAAAAAGCAGGTGTTGCAGATACTTTTTTTGCCTATACTGAAAATGTACAAAGAGCAAAAACAATTGAAAATGCCGATCATATTACGCCTAATTTAGATGAATTTTTATACCTAAACAATTTGCCAAGAAATATATCATATCCAAAGAATAGAATCAAAATTTTATTATTAGAAAACGTACATTCTGATGCGTTTACCAAATTAACAGCCGATGGTTTTACAGTAGAAACTGTATCAAAAAGTTTATCCGAAGAAGAATTAATTATCAAGTTAAAAGATGTTCATGTTTTAGGAATTCGCTCAAAAACACAAGTAACAAAAAAAGTAATTGAAGCTGCGGATAAATTAATGGTTGTCGCTGCTTTTTGCATTGGAACAAAACAAATTAATTTAGATGCTTGTCAAGAAAATGGTGTAGTTGTTTTTAATGCTCCTTATAGTAATACTCGTTCGGTTGTTGAGTTAGCGATTGGTGAAATTATTATGTTAATGCGTAGTGTTTTTCAACGAAGTACAGAAATTCATAATGGTAAGTGGAATAAAACAGCGCAAGGTTCAAGAGAGGTTCGTGGTAAAAAATTAGGAATTGTTGGCTATGGAAATATAGGAAAACAATTATCTGTTTTAGCTGAATCTTTAGGTATGGATGTTTATTATTATGATGTTGAAGATACTTTAGCTCTAGGAAATGCTAAAAGAATAACGACATTAAAAGAATTATTAAATATTTCGGATGTAATAACTTTACATGTTGATGATAACGCTGCTAACAAAAATTATATTGGAGCAGAAGAGATTGCTCAAATGAAAGATGGTGTTCATTTAGTAAATCTTTCTCGTGGATTTGTGGTAAATATTGATGCTTTAGTTGATGGATTAAAATCGGGTAAAATTGCAGGAGCTGCTGTTGATGTATATCCTGAAGAACCTGCAAAAAATGGCGAGTTTTACACTCCTTTAAAAGGTTTGCCTAACGTAATTTTAACGCCTCATGTTGGCGGAAGTACAGAGGAAGCTCAAAAAGATATTGCCGATTTTGTGCCAAGTAAAATAATGGCATACATGAATTCTGGAAATACTGTTGATGCTGTAAATTTTCCAAATATCAGATTACCACGTCAAACAAATGCACATCGATTTTTACATATTCATAAAAATGTATCAGGAGTTATGGCAAAAATCAATAAAGTATTGGCTAAATATGAACTGAATATTACAGGTCAATATTTATCGACAGATGCTAAAGTTGGTTACGTTATTACCGATGTAAATAAAATATATGATGATGAAGTAATTACTAAACTTCGTAAAATAGAAGGAACGATTAAGTTTCGAATTTTATATTAAATATTTAAAACAAAAAGAAAGCTATTTGATAAATTACTAATAGATTAAAAAATGATTGTTTTATCTTTGAAAAACAATCATTTTTTTTATTTAGATGGATTATCAAAACACATTAGACTACGCACAACAACAAGACAAAGAAGATAAGTTAGCACACTTGCGCAATCAATTTCATATTCCGAAAGATAAAAAAGGTAACGACTGGTTATATTTTACAGGAAATTCATTAGGATTACAGCCTAAATCAACAAAAAAATATATCAATCAAGAATTAGATGATTGGGCAAAATATGGCGTAGAAGGTCATTTTGAAGGAGAAACTCCTTGGTTACCTTATCAGTGAATTTTTAACCGAAAACATGGCAAAAATAGTGGGAGCAAAACCACTAGAAGTTGTTGTTATGAATACTTTAACTACAAACTTACATTTGTTGATGGTGTCTTTTTATCAGCCTACCAAAAAGAAATATAAAATTGTAATAGAATCTGATGCTTTTCCTTCGGATAGATATGCGGTACAATCGCAATTAAATTTTCATGGTTTTGATGCATCCGAAGGTTTAATAGAATGGAAACCAAGAAAAGGCGAAGAATTATTAAATATTGAAGATTTAGAAACAATTATTTCTGAACAAGGAGATGAAATCGCATTGCTATTAATTGGCGGTGTAAATTATTACACAGGACAATATTTAGATTTAAAGCGAATTGCTGAAATAGGGCATTCAAAAGACTGTTTTGTAGGAATTGATTTAGCACACGGAGCAGGAAATATTTTTCCCGAATTGCATAATTCAGGCGTAGATTTTGCAGCTTGGTGTACTTACAAATACTTAAATTCAGGACCTGGAAGTTTAGCAGGATTATTTGTTCACGAAAAACACGCTACTAATAAAGAGTTACCTCGTTTTGCAGGTTGGTGGAATCATAACAAAGAAACACGTTTTAATATGCGTCAACCTTTTGATGTAATGGCTGGTGCTGAAGGTTGGCAATTATCGAATCCTCCAATATTATCAATGGCAGCAATTAAAGCTTCTTTAGATATGTTTGCAGAAGTAGGAATGGAAGCTTTGCGAGAAAAATCAGAAAAATTAACTGGATATTTTGAGTTTTTAATCAACGAAATAAATTCAGAACATATTAAAATTATCACACCATCAAATCCAAAAGAAAGAGGGTGTCAATTATCTATTCAAGTTAAAAATGCAGATAAAAATTTACACAAAAAGCTAACCGAAAATAATATTATTACCGATTGGCGTGAGCCAGATGTTATCCGTTGCGCACCAACGCCAATGTATAATTCTTTTGAAGATGTTTATAAAATGGTAAGTATTTTAAAAGGATTGTTATAATAAATTAATTATTTGTGAAATGAAAAAAATTATACTTCTTTCTTCTGTTTTATTTTTAATGAATTGTTCTTCTGCTAAAATTTGTAAAAGAATTACAGAAGAAACTTTAGTTTACACTTTTAATAACGAATTAAATATTTTAGAAAAAGGAGGACATTATAAAAATGAATTTGGAAATATTTTAATAGAAGATTGTTCAATTAAAAATAACATTCTGAACCTCACATTAAAGATTATTGATGTTTATGGAGAGGAAGATGAAGAGCAAAATATTAAAGTGTATCTTTTTCAAAAAGAAGAATTAGGTTTTAAAGAGAAGTTACTACTAAAAGAAAGTTTTAATTCTTCTCTAATTAATTTGAAAGTTAGTAAAAATAGTAAGACACAAAATCTAATTGTTTTCAAGTTTAATAATTCTTGGGAGAATATAATTATTAAGAGATTATAAATGAATAAAAAAGACAATATATTAATAATAGGTGCAGGTTTATGTGGAAGTTTATTAGCTTTACGATTGGCACAAAGAGGATACAAAGTCGCCGTATATGAAAGCAGACCTGATTTAAGAACTATTGATATTTCAGCGGGTCGTTCTATAAATTTAGCATTATCCGACCGAGGATTTAAAGCCTTGCGTTTAGCGGGTGTTGCCGAAAAAGCTCGTGAAATTTGTATTCCAATGTATGGAAGATTGATTCATGATATTGAAGGAAATACATTTTCATCAAATTATTCGGGTAGAGATAACGAATGTATCAATTCAATTTCAAGAGGAGATTTAAATGCTATTTTATTAACAGAAGCCGAAAAACATTGAAAATGTAACTATTCATTTTAATAAAAAATGTACATCTATAAATATCGAAAATACAATAGCACACTTTAAAGATTATCATACAAAAGAAGAGTTTTTTATAAATGCTGAGGTAATTTTTGGTACTGATGGAGCTGGTTCTGTTTTGCGTAAAAGCTACTATTTAGAACGAAAATTCTTGTTTAGTTATTCTCAGAATTATTTATCTCACGGATATAAAGAACTTGAAATTCCTGCGGATAAAATAGGGAATCATCAAATAAGTAACGAGCATTTACATATTTGGCCTCGTGGTGCGTATATGTTAATTGCATTGCCAAATATGGACGGTAGTTTTACTGTTACGCTGTTTTTAAGTTATGATGAAGGAAAATATAATTTCAATAATTTAACATCTGAAGAAAAAATAACCGAGTTTTTTGAAACACAATTTCCTGATGCGTTAAAATTAATTCCGAGTATTAAAGAAGAGTTTTTAAATAATCCGACAGGAGCTTTGGGAACGGTAAAATGTTCGCCTTGGCATTATCAGAATAAAACCATTTTATTAGGAGATGCAGCGCACGCAATCGTACCATTTTACGGACAAGGAATGAATGCTTCTTTTGAAGATATTACAGTTTTTGATGAAATTCTTAATCAAAATTTAGGCGATTGGGAAACTGTTTTTAAAACTTACGAAAAAATAAGAAAAGAAAATACGGATGCTATTGCCGATTTAGCAATTGATAATTTTCACGAAATGAAAAATCATGTTGCTAATCCGTTATTTAAGGAAAAGAGAAAATTAGAAATGGATTTAGAAAAAGCGTTTCCAAATGAGTATTTTTCTAAATATTCGATGGTTACTTTTAAAGAAGATATTCCATATTCAGAAGCAATGAAAAAAGGACGTGCTCAAGATAAAGCATTGTTAAATTTGGTAGCTGATTCTGATTTTAAACAAACTGATAATTTACGTGATATTCTTAAAAAAGTACAAGAAGAAACAACAGAAATTTTAAAGGAAGATAAAATAGCAGGATTGTAAAAATAATTTAGATTTTATCGATTTTTAAAATCGATGAGATTTATTATCTAACAAATAAAAATGGAAAAAAAGTAACACCAAGAGGAGCGTATCCACATGTAAAAGTTGTCGGAGATTTTATTTTTGTATCAGGAACAAGTTCACGTAGAGCAGATAATACTATTGCAGGAGTTGATATTATTGATGAAATGGGAACAAAGTACTTAAATGCAGAAACTCAAACACGTGAAGTTTTAAAAAATATTGATAAAAATTTACAAACGGTAGGCGCAAGTATAAAAGATGTTGTTGATGTTTCTACATTTTTGGTAAATATGAATGATTTTGCAGGATATAATAAAGCGTATGCCGAGTTTTTTGATAAAGAAACAGGTCCAACTCGAACTACTGTTGCTGTACATCAATTACCGCATCCTGATTTGGTAGTGGAAATTAAAGTTACAGCTTATAAGAAAGTGAACTAAACGATATATTATAGGTTTTAAAATCTATAAGATTTAGAGAATCAAAATATGAATATCAAAAATTATATAAACGGTGAATTTATCAATCCAATTCAAAATAATTGGATACATAATTATAATCCATCAATTGGAGAAATATATGGGCAAATTCCTAATTCAACAAAAGAAGATGTAGCACTTGCATACGAATCAGCTGAAAAAGCATTTCCAAGTTGGTCGAATACAACTTTAGAAGAACGAAGCGTTATTTTATCAAAAATTTCAGAATTGATAAAAGAAAAGTTGACTTTTTTAGCTGAAGCGGAATCTAAAGATAATGGGAAACCTATCAGTTTAGCAAAACAAATTGATATTCCAAGAGCAGCAAGTAATTTTCAGTTTTTTGCAAATGCTATAACGCAGTTTTCTTCGGAAGCGCATGAAAGTGTTGGTTTAAATGCGATGAATTTTACTTTACGTCAGCCAATTGGAGTTGTTGGTTGTATTTCGCCTTGGAATTTGCCGTTATATTTATTTACGTGGAAAATAGCACCAGCCATAGCCGCGGGAAATTGTGTCGTTGCTAAACCAAGTGAAATTACACCAATGACAGCATATTTATTAGGTGAAATTTGTACTGAAGCAGGTTTGCCGAAAGGAGTTTTAAATATTGTTCACGGATTGGGAATAACTACAGGAAAGGCAATTGTTGAGCATCCGAATATAAAAGCAATTTCTTTTACAGGTGGAACTACAACAGGAGCAAATATTGCTAGAGTTGCAGCCCCGATGTTTAAAAAATTATCGTTAGAGTTAGGAGGAAAGAATCCGAATTTGATTTTTGCCGATTGTGATTATGATAAAATGTTAGCAACGACTGTTAAATCTTCATTTGCTAATCAAGGGCAAATTTGCTTGTGCGGAAGTAGAATTTTTGTAGAAGAAAAAATATACGAACAATTTAAGAAAGATTTTATTCAAAAAGTATCTGAATTAAAAGTAGGGAATCCTGCTAATAATGACACAAGTATTGGTGCTTTGGTATCAAAAGAGCATCTAGAAAAAGTAAAATCATATATTGATATTGCTGAGCAAGAAGGCGGAAAAATTCTTTTCGGAGGAAATAAAGTCATCGTAAAAGGATATGAAAATGGTTATTATTTACAACCGACAATTATTGAAGTTTCTGATAATAAATGCAGATTAAATCAAGAAGAAATTTTTGGTCCTGTAGTTACTATTATGTCTTTTAAAACCGATGAAGAAGCTTTGACTTTGGCAAATAATGTTAAATATGGGTTATCGGCAACGCTATGGACAAATAATTTAAATAGAACGATGCAATTATCAAAACAATTAAATACAGGAATTGTTTGGGTGAATACTTGGTTATTAAGAGATTTGAGAACGCCTTTTGGCGGACAAAAACAAAGTGGCGTAGGAAGAGAAGGAGGTTTTGAAGCACTTCGTTTTTTTACAGAACCTAAAAATATTTGTATTAGCTATGAATAAAGAAATAAGACAAAAAATTATTGAAGTTTGTGATGCTAAAATTGATAAAAAAGGAACAAATGTAGGCTTATCTTTCTATGCATTTTTTAAGAATAAAAATGATAATCCGAAGTTATTAATAGAAGTTGCAAAATGGTGGATTGAAACACATCAATTAGATCATTTTGAAAAAGCTGTTAAAATTAAAACAATAATTCAAAATAACGATTAGATATGAATTTAAATATACAAAATAAAAATGCCTTAGTTTGCGGAAGTACTCAAGGTATTGGTTTAGCATCGGCAATTGGTTTAGCTAACGAAGGAGTAAATATAACTTTAGTTGCTCGTAATGAAGAGAAACTAAAAAAAGTGTTAGCAGAATTACCAAATGATAATCAAAATCATGATTATATAGTTGCTGATTTTTCTAATCCGAAGGAATTAAAAGAAAGAATTGAAGCTTCAAAATTGAATTTTCATATTTTAGTAAATAACACAGGAGGTCCTGCCGGTGGCGCTATTTTTAATGCCGAATTATCAGAATTTGAAAACGCTTTTACACAGCATTTAAAATGTAATCATGTGTTAGTACAAGCAGTTGTTCCGTTTATGAAAGATGCTGGTTTTGGTAGAGTTATCAATATAATATCTACATCAGTAAAACAACCTTTGGATGGTTTAGGAGTTTCAAATACTATTCGTGGTGCGGTTGCTAGTTGGTCTAAAACATTGGCGAATGAATTAGGTGCGTTTAATATCACGGTAAATAATGTATTACCTGGTGCTACAGGAACAGAAAGGTTAAAAGAAATTATCAATAATAAAGCAGAAAAAATAGGTTTGTCTGTTGAGGTCGTTTCTCAAAATATGATGAACGCTTCACCTGCCAAACGTTTCGCAAAACCTGAAGAAGTTGCTAATGCAGTAGTATTTTTAGCAAGTGAAAAAGCTAGTTTTATTAATGGAATAAATGTTCCTGTTGATGGTGGAAGAACGAAAAGTTTGTAAATAAAAACGAAATTTGCGTTAGGGATTGAAGCGGCATCCTTTTTATAATTTTTTTTATAAAAAGATATAGCGGAAAGCCCGACCTTTAGGGAACGCCCAAAATATATAAATATGAATTTAGTACAGCCTTTAAATTTTAAAAAGTGGATTGATGAAAATCGTCATTTATTAAAACCGCCCGTTGGAAATAAACAGGTGTGGGATAATGGCGATTATATCGTAATGGTTGTTGGAGGACCTAACAATAGAAAGGATTATCATTATAACGAAACTCCAGAATTTTTTTATCAGGTACAAGGGGATATGGTTCTGAAAATTATTGATGATAAAGGCAAAATGATTGATGTAGAAATTAATGAAGGAGATATTTATTTATTGCCTGCTAAAGTTCCGCATTCGCCACAACGTAAAGAAAATACTGTTGGTTTGGTTATTGAATATCCAAGGTCGGAAGGAATGTTGGATGCATTAGAATGGTATTGTGAAAATTGCGGAAATCAGTTATACAGAGAAGAGTTTTCTTTAGATAATATTGAAACTGATATGCCTGTTATTTTTGATAAATATTATTCTGATGCTCAAAAATGTACGTGTTCTAATTGCGGAACAATTATGAATCCTCCGAATAAAATTAAAAAATAAAGATGTTGTTTGATAATATAAAAACAGCGTAATTTATAGTTAAAAATATTGCAACGATTATTGCCAAATAATAAAAGAAATGGAAAAACGTAAACTACGAATAAACGGACATTCACATTTATTACCTTATCCTGAGCAAATACCTCAGTTTATGAAGGAAAAAGAAATTTTTTGGGTAGATGATGAGCGTAAACATATGTTACAAAAAGGTTGGAAACGTCCTGTAACAGATTCTAGTTTTTTCTTAGATGAGAAATTACGTTGGATGGAAAAAAATAAGTTAGATCATGCGGTGGTTTTAAATTTATCGCAATTATATGGTAACGGATTGCGTTTGGAAGAAATGAAAAAAGCTTTGCGTTTTCAGAATGATTTTAACGCAAAAGTACAACACGATCATCCTGATAAATTTACTTGTGGTTTTGTAGTTCACCCTGGTTTTATTTACGGTGCTTTGTATGAAATGGAACGTTGTGTTGAAGAATTAGGTTTAAAAGTTTTATGCTTACCAACGCATTTTATGGATTCGATAGGGCAGTGGCGTTGTGTTTTTGATAAAGAAAATGACCGTATTTTTGAATTAGCTGATAAGTATAAACTAGCTATTGAAATTCATCCGTATGATGGTGATAAAATGATAAAATTAGAAAACACAAATTGGCGTTTTCATTTAATTTGGATGTTGGCACAATGTGGTGATGCGTATCATTTTTATACGTTAAACGGAATGCAAGAGCGTTTTAAAAATATCAGAACTTGTTTTGCGCACGGCGGACAATTGGCACAAATGAATTTAGGACGTAGGATTCAAGGTTTTGATGGTCGTCCTGATTTATTTGAAGGAAAAACGCATCCAAGAAAAGCGGTTGGTCATCCAAATATTTTCTTTGATACCTTGGTACATGATACCGATTCGTTAAAATTAATGATTGATAAACAAGGGTCGAATCAAATTATTATGGGCTTAGATGATCCGTATCCGTTAGGAGAAATGGAAAATGATGCACAATCTTCTTATCCTGGGAAATTGTTAGATTTAGCTATTGATAGAGATATTATCAATGAAAAACAATATCACGAAATTTGGGAAGATAACACCTTACGTTGGTTATTTGGTGATGATGAAAAAGCAAAACAAGATTTAATAACAAAGATTTTAGGCTAATTTTTTTAGACTATTTTTAATATATCAACAAAAAAACACCGCTTTATTACAAGTTTAGTTCTTGTTACAAAGCGGTTTTTTTATAAATGAAAAATAAATTATTATTTAGATATCTGTTAATTTACCCAGTAATTTGAGTAGCTTACTTTTTGTTTTAGCGTATTCATATTCGTTTTTTATGGCTTTTAAATTAGTTTCAATTAATTTAACTTCTCTGTAATTTATTAAAAATAACGAGCTTTCACCTAACGAAAATTTTCGTTCTTCACTTTTAACAATTGTTTTGTAATTGTTAACTAAGTTTTTTAAGATATTGTGTTGTTTTTCGTACGATTCAATTTCTTGTTTGGTAGCTTTAATTTTATTTTGTAAAATTATTTTTGTTGATGAAATTTCAAAATCTAAATCTTGTAATTTTATTTTTGCAATTTTTAAATCACCTCTAGATTTTCTTAAAAATAACGGAACACTAACTTGCAACGAGTTTTTGTAATTTGAAGCGTTAAAAGAATCAAAATTATTTACTTCTGATGATAATAAATTATACTGAAAATCTATTTTAGGAAGTAGGTTGTTTATTTTTAATCGTTTATTTATCTGTAAATTATTCTTTTTTAAGGCTAATAATTTTAACTTCGGATGTTGTTCTAAATCGTTTTTATCTAAATCAATTTCCGATGTTTTTAATAGCTTATCAACTTTAGAAAATGTTTTAACATCAGGAATCATAGTGTTTTTTAATTCCATAGGAATATTATTATTAATCCACAAATAATTCGAAAAAGCTAACTTTGATTTTAAATGTTTAATACGTGCTTTTTCTAAATCTAATTTTCTGTTTTCAAGATTTATACTTGTTTCTAAAGTATCTACGGCAGCTTTATCACCTGCTTTAAAATTTTTAATAACATTCTTGTGTCTTATCGTTGCATTGGCATAATAATTTTTAAACACACTATATTGTTGATAATATTGTGTCCAATTTAAGTATGCCGAAATAGCATCAAACAAAACATTATTAACTAATAACTGCTGTTCTAATCCACTTTGTTTGGTATATATTTTGGCTTTTTTTAACGTAGCCATTCTTTTATTGATAAATAAATTTTTAGCTAACGGAATAGATATTCCTACATTATACAAACCATTTTTAGGAGTTTTATATTGAGGATTTAAATACTTACCCGAATTATTTTCATAGCTTCCTTTTAACTCAATACCATACCAAGTAGGAATTTTAAAAGATGAAACCAATGTTTTATAATACTCGGTATCTTTAAAGTTTTTATTACTGTAATCAACTTCAATTTTAGGGTCAAAACTACCTCTAGCTTTTAATAATTTTGCTTGATTTGTATTAACAATAAGTTTTGCTTGCTTTATAATAGGATGATATTTTTTTACATATCCTAAACTTTCTTCTAAAGAAAGTGTGTTGTTAGGCATATTTTGAGAAAAGGAAACAAAACTTATAAATAGATATAAAAAGGATATATTTTTCATTATTTCTTTTTCTTTGAATCGGTTGTTTTTGCGTTTGGCTGATAAAAATTAGGCGGAAAACTGTTAATTTGTCGCCATAATTCATACCAAATAGGTACATTTTCTAAAAGCGCAATTGTTTTTGCTCCTGAGCCGACTCTAATAGCTTTTGGCCGTGGTTGTTTATCATTATTAGGAACAATTAATGCTCTGTATTTACCATTACTACTAATAAAATTTTCGATAGCAATAATTTTAGCTTCATAAGTTCCAGATGACATATTAGGCCATCCACTAAAAACAATTGCAGGCCAACCATCAAACTGAACACGTACTTTTTCATTGATATGTATCAACGGTAAATCGATAGGTTTTATATACATTTCTACTGCTAAATCGTATATAGCAGGCATAATATTTATTAATTGTTCGCCTTCTTTAAAAGTTTCTCCAATACCTGATTTTATTGCCTTATTTATGTAGCCATCAAGTGGAGCCGTTATATATAATAAAGAGCTTCTTTTATTATAATTAGCTAGGCTTGTTTGTAGTTTAGAAACTTGAACTTCTGTTTCGTATGCGCCAGATTCAGCAGTGTATAAACTACTTTGTGCTTTTGATAATTTATCAGTATAAGTAGCCATTATTCCTGAAATAGCTAATTGTGCATTGATAATATTGTTTTTAGAAGTTAACAATTTGTTTTTCTGAGAAATAATTTTAGCTGAAAATTCTTGAAGTTTTGCACTTTTTTCTTCAACATCTTTAGTAGCTTTTAAACCTTCTTTTTGTAAAGTAAAAGTTCTATCATATTGAATTTTGGCGATATTTTGTTTTAAAATAACGGTTTCTAAATCAATACTATCAGTTTTAACTTTTAAGTAAGCTTGTTGTAATTTGTTTTTTGCTTGTTTCGATTTTAATTGTTGTTCGTTTCTTATCGCTGAAATTTGTCTTTTTAAAGCGCCTATTTTATTACCATACGATTTACCAGAAAGACTTTTAGAATTTAATTGATTTCCTGTTCTTTCGGCAAGTTTTGCATCAAAATAATTACTTTTTATTTCAGAGATACGTAAAATAGTATCGCCTTTTTTTACAAAATCACCTTCTTGCACAAACCATTCTTCAATTCTTCCAGGAATTTGAGATTGCAAGGTTTGTGGTCGTTGATTAGGTTTTAAAGTAGTAACATTACCTGTGCTAGAAACATTTTGAGTCCATGGTAAAAATAAAGTAACAATTATTGCGAATAAAAAGAATAACAAAAATTTTCTAAATAATTTATGATGCTCTTTTTTAAATATTTTTTTCCTGATTTAAAATCAGCCAAATTAATTTGATTAGAAATACTATTATTAGATATATTTAACATTATCTCTTATAATTTATTGGTTAATGATAATTCCTTTATTAAGTGTAATTTTCTTATTACATTTTTCTTCCCATTTATCATTACTACTAACAATAATTAAGCTCCAATTTTGCGCAGGATTTGTAATAAAATCTATAATTTTAGTGGCTTCTTTCTTTTCTATTTGATCTAAAGGATCTTCTAAAATTAAAAGTTTAGGGGTTTTTATAATTGCTCTTGCTAAAATTATTTTTTTGGCAACTGTGTAACCAATATTTCTACCTTCAGGTTTTAGGTAAGTATCTAAACCGTTAGATTGATATTTTAAAAAATTAGTTAAACCAACAATATCAAATATTTCATAAATTTTATCATCTGTAATTGTTTTATCACCAAAAGTTACATTTTGTCTGATAGTACCTTTAAAAGGTGTTTCTTCGGATAATGATAAACCAAGGTTTGCTCTGTAATCATTTATAAGTAAGCTTTTTATTGATAAATCATTTACAAAAATGTTTCCTGATGATGGCTCAATTAATCCTGAAATTAATTGTACTAAGTTTGATTTAGCAGAACTACTTTCGCCTTGAATTAGTATTCTGTCTTTTGGTTTTATAACAAATGAAATGTCTTTTAAAATAGGGTTGTCTTTTCGATAAAGAAAGTATGAAATATTTTGAATTTCAATAGTAAAAGGTTTTAAGTTACTAACTTTACTACCTTTTTGATTTTCAATAGGTTTATCTATTACTTGTCCTAGTTTTTCAATAGAAGTTAATACATCGTAAAATGATTCTAAACCTAAAATTAATTTTTCAACAGAGCTTATTACTAATAAAATAATTATTTCTGCGGCAACAAATTGTCCGATATTCATTTTTTGATTTAAAACTAAAAAACCTCCCATCAATAATAAACCAGCTGTTACAATAACTTTAAAACTAATCATTTGAATGTATTGAATGATTAATATTTTAAAATGACTTTCTCTTGATTTTAAATAATCAGAGACTAAGTTGTCGCTTTTATCTAAAGCTAATTTTGTTTTTCCTGATAATTTAAAACTGATAATTGTTCTGGCTATTTCTTGTAACCAATGTGCTACTTTATATTTATTTTTAGATTCATTTAAACTAGTTTCTAATCCAATTTTAGCAGTGTATTTAAATACAATGTAAATTAATAATAGTAGTAAAAATCCGAATAAAATAAAAAAAGGATGATAAAATGATAATAATAATAAAGCAAAAATAATTTGTAAAAAAGCCGAAGGAACATCAATTAAAACTTTTGAAATTCCTTTTTGAATGGTAAGTGTATCAAAAAAACGATTGGCTAATTCAGGGGGATAATAATTTCTTAATTCGCTCATTTTTATTTTAGGAAAACGATAACTAAGTTCTAAAGACGCTCTTGTAAAAATACGTTGTTGTATGGTTTCTATAATTCTAATTTGCATTAGTTTTAATACGCCACTAAAAGCTACGCCACCTGTAACAAGTATTACAAGTACTACCCACGATGCTGAAATTTCAGCTCCTTGTAATAAATTGATAATTGCTTGTATTCCTAAAGGAAGTGATAAAGCTACAATTCCTTCAAATATTGCGTAATAAGATATTTGTAAAATATCTTTTTTTTCTAATTTTAAAAGTCCTAAAAAACGTTGCCAAGGTGTCAATGGATTATTTCCTGTCATTTGAAAGCGTGTTAAGAGTTAAATCAATAAAAAATGAAGTTGGAGAAATAGCATTGTCGCAATTTGTTAGCGATTTAAAATGTTGCTTAATAAATTGTTGATGCAATGCACCTTCAATAATTGTACTAGCTAGTGTAAGCGGATGCTGATAGCTATTGTTATAATTGCTTATTATATCAGCTAAACGTTTTACAACTTCTTTATATAATTTAAAAAAACCTTCTTTATTTTCGGTATCAACTTCTTTTGTTGAATATGATTTAGAGTTCTCATTAATTATAATTAAGTTTAATAAAACCTCATTAATATGCGAGAAATTACTGTCTTGTTCGGTTGTTTTAGTAAGTACTTCAATAGCTTTTATTAATTTTTCTTCTGAATTATTAATACTGTAAGTTTCTATAACTAATTGATATTGTATCCAACCCCAATACCAAGAAGTTAAATAGACAAGTAGTTTGTGTTTACTTTCAAAATATCTGTAAATAGAGCTTTCATTAGAGCCGATTAATTTACCTAATTTTTTAAAATTGAAGCTTTCAAAACCAATATCTTCTATTAATTTAATACTGTTTTCTATAATTCGTTTGCCTAAATCGGATGTTTCAGGGTCTTTAATATATATCCCAACAGGGATTTCAATTTTAATATTTGATAGAAAAGTTTTCATAAGTAAAAATTATATCCGCAAATATAATAGTATTACTATTAAGTAAGGGTGTTGTTGTGTTAATTTAATGATAAATTGTTATTAATTTTTTTTGATATAAAATTTATAAAGAATTATTAAGGAAATATACAACATAAAAAAAGCCTTAGATTTTAATCTAAGGCTTTTTTATGTTGTATAAAATGAGTTTTATTTAAAAGTAGATGTTATATTAATAGCTACTTCATTCCATGTTTTAGAAACTCCATCAGCTCCTTTGTGTAAGTCTTTACAAACTTCATTTAAAGATGCTAAAGCTTTTTCTGCATTCCAATCTGAAATTTTTAAAGTAGTTTTTAAGTTAAAAACCTTATCGTTTACAGTATATTTAAAAGGAAGTTTTTTTGTAACTCCGTTCATAGTTATATTAGAATAACCTATTGAATCATTTTCTAAGACTAATTTTCCTGAAAGTAATTTTGTATTATCCATAATACCGAAAAAGAATTTTTTTATTTTAAAATCTCTTCCACTATCTTTTGTGAAAATACTACTTACAGGGATAGAAAATTCGGTATTGTTAATTGCTTCTTTAATAGTTTTTCCTTCACCGTTAGAAGTTATTGTTATTTTTTCAAAACGACCATTAACAGGTTTTTTCTCAGTTGTTTTATATGCTGTCCAATTTATTTTATTATCTGCATTTTGTACTGAAAAATTTGCTTTAATTGCTACTTTAGTTTCTTTTTTTACAATTATTTCTTTTTTTTCTTCTGATTTACAAGAAACAAAGTTACCAATTGCAACAAGTACGAATAAAGAGTAAATGATTTTTTTCATGATAATTATTTTATAAATAAATTTACTAGATTGATATATTCTTGTTTTGCTTCATCTTCACTCATACCTTTTAATTGAACCCAAGCATTAAATTTAAAAGCATTTCTTAAATCATTATTAGCATTAAAAGTGAATTTATCCCCTTTAATAGCCTGTTTAGAATAAGCATAAAACTTAAGCATAACATCAGGAGGTAGCTTTTTTTTAAAGTTAGAAGCTTTTTTGTATGCTTCTTCAAATGCTATGTCTAAATTATTTGCCATAAAAAATATTACATTATATAATGTATATACAAATATACGAAGGGAGCAAGGAAAAACAAACTATCAAGCCTATCTAATAATCCTCCATGTCCTGGCATAATAGTACCACTGTCTTTAACGTTGGCTTGTCTTTTAAATTTTGATTCGACTAAATCGCCTAAAGAACCAAATATAGCTACAATAATTGCTATAATTATCCAGTTTAAAACTAAAAATTGATTTGCATATGTTCCTATTAAAAAAGCTAGTAATACTGCAAATAATAAACCACCAATAAAACCTTCAATTGTTTTTTTAGGAGATACAGATTCAAATAATTTATGTTTTCCAAAGTTTTTACCAACTAAAAATGCAAAACTATCATTTGTCCAAATTAATAAAATGATATATATAATGATATTTGGATGATATTCATTTGCAATAAAAGGTAATTTTATTAAAAAATAAAAAGGTAAAATTAAATAAATACTATGTAAAACTAGTTTTTTTAGTCTTGTATTTGTTTTTATTGGTTTTGTACTTATCAGATAATAAAGTAATCCGATTACTCCAATTAAAGAGAAACTAATTAAAAAAATATTAAAATAAAATGGTATTTCTATAGTTGATATATAGATGCTAAAAGCTAAAATTAGATAAGGGATTACATTTTTTATAGCAAGTATTCTTGAGAATTCAAAAACACATATAGCTGAAAAAATAGCAATTAATCCTATATATGATTGTGCTGAAAAAAGAATAGCAGAAATAAAAATGATTGCATAAACAAGTCCTGAAATACTTCTTGTTATAATATTGCGCATAGTTTATAAATCTTCAAAGAGAAGTAGATATAAATTTTTTGAGTTACTATTACCATAACTTAAAAAACTTTCGTCTTCAACCTCTATTTTATAGTTTGTTATTGAACTAATGTTTGTAGGGATATTACCACTAAAATGTGCTTTTATACCTGTTAATCCTTCGCTCATATTTTTTACCAATTGACTTGTTGTTGCGTATACAATAAAGTTTTCTGAGTGAGAAGGTAGTTTTTCACTACCTAATTGATTAGATGAAAATAAAATATCACCATTATTGGCAATTAAGTGTTCGCAAGAAGTAAAAAAAGGTGTAGATTTAGAGTGTTTTTCAATGGATATAAGTTCCTGTTTTTCTAGTAATCTTTAAAAGATTAAAATCAGAACAAGTAACTTCTTTCCAGTTGTTTTCTTGTAAAATCTGGATTAAATTTATAGATACTTCATCCATTGAAGTACAATATAAAAATTTACCACCTTTATTAATAAAGTTATGTACAAAGGAATCATCTAATGATAAATTAACTTCCTGTTCGTTAATTAATTTATCATTAGATGATTTTTGATATGATTGATATAATTTTTTAAAAAAGTTCATTCAAATAAAAACTATTCTTCAATTATTGGATTTGTTTTTATTTCTTTTTTTCAAAAGGCCTTTCTCCAAATATTTTCTCCAAATCAGCTTTAAACATTACTTCTTTTTCAAGTAGTAATGAAGCAAGTTGGCTAAGTTTATCTTCATGTTCACTCAAAAGATCAATGGCTCTTTGGTATTGTCCTTCAATCATTTTAGATATTTCTTCGTCAATAACTTTAGCAGTATCATCACTATAAGGTTTTACGAACCCATCATTTCCTGATGAATCATAATAGGTAACATTACCTACTTTTTCGTTTAAACCATATACAGTAACCATAGCACGAGCCTGTTTTGTAACTTTTTCTAAATCACTTAATGCTCCTGTAGAAATTTTATTGAAAATTAACTTTTCTGCAGCTCTACCACCCATAGTAGCACACATTTCATCAAGCATTTGCTCTGTTTGAATAATTTTTCTTTCTTCAGGAAGATACCAAGCAGCACCTAATGATTGACCACGAGGAACGATAGTAACTTTTACTAACGGAGCAGCGTGTTCTAACATCCAACTTACAGTAGCATGACCAGCTTCAGTGAAAAGCAATTACTTCTTTTTCTTTAGGAGTAATTACCTTATTTTTCTTTTCTAAACCACCTACAATTCTATCAACAGCATCTAAAAAGTCTTGGTGTTCAATAGCTTCTTTGTTGTTTCTTGCAGCAATTAAAGCAGCTTCATTACAAAGGTTAGCAATATCTGCACCAGAAAAACCAGGTGTTTGTTGAGCTAATAATTCTAAATCAGCATTTTCAGCTAATTTTAATGGTTTAATATGTACTTCAAAAATTTCTCTACGTTCGTGTAAATCTGGTAAATCAACATAAATTTGACGGTCAAAACGACCTGCACGCATCAAGGCTTTATCTAAAACATCGGCACGGTTTGTAGCAGCTAATACAATAACATTTGTATCTGTTCCAAAACCATCCATTTCTGTTAAAAGCTGATTTAACGTGTTTTCACGTTCATCATTACCACCAGTCATACTATTTTTTCCTCTTGCACGACCAATTGCATCAATCTCATCAATAAAAATAATAGAAGGCGATTTTTGTTGAGCTTGTTTAAATAAATCTCTTACACGAGAAGCACCTACACCAACAAACATTTCAACAAAATCAGAACCTGATAATGAAAAGAAAGGAACGCCTGCTTCACCAGCTACTGCTTTGGCTAATAAAGTTTTTCCTGTTCCAGGAGGTCCTACTAATAAAGCACCTTTAGGTATTTTACCACCTAATTTAGTGTATTTTTCAGGTGTTTTTAAGAAGTCTACAATTTCTTGAATTTCTTCTTTTGCACCTTCCAAACCAGCTACGTCTTTAAAAGTTGTTTTAACTTTAGTATCTTGATCAAAAAGTTTTGCTTTTGATTTACCAATGTTAAAAATTTGACCACCGCCACCACCAGCACCAGCACCACCGCCAGACATTCTTTTCATAAAGAAAATCCAAACACCTATTAATATGATAAAAGGTAGAAAGTCAAATAGTGTTGTTATTAAACTTGTAGGTTCTACATTTTTTCTATCAAAATCAAGATTCTTTTCAGCTTTCTCTTTTTTGATTTCGTTTTCGAAATTTTGTAAATCACCAAAATTATAAGTGTATAAAGGAGCACCTTTTCTGTAAAAAGGAGATTCCGTTATTTTTTTATGCTCTTCTTTTTTCTCTGCATCACTTTTTAAGAATACCTGAGCAACATTGTTGTTTTCAATAATGATTTTTTGAATATCATTTTGTAATAAAATTTTATTGAACTCATTTTTTGAAATATTACGAGACCCTAAATTACTTGAGTTTAAAAAACTCAATCCTAATAGAATAACTAATATTGGTATATATAGCCAAAATGAATTAAAAGTAAATTTTGGAGCATTTTTTTTCTTATCACTCATAAAATTATGTGTCTAAATTATTAGGAACTATTTTGGGTTAATTTGCGTGATTTTAGCATCACCCCAAAGACTTTCAATATCGTAATAGTCACGTATTTGTTTTTGAAAAACATGAACAACAACGTGTACATAATCCATTAAAACCCATTCCGAATTTCCTTGTCCTTCAATGTGCCAAGCCTTATCTTTAAGTTCTTTACTTACCATTTTCTGTACCGAGTTAGAAATGGCACTTACTTGTGTGTTTGAGTTTCCTGAGCAGATTATAAAATAATCGCAAACAGTGTTTTCTATTTCTCTTAAATCTAGTAATTGGATGTCTTCTCCTTTTACTTCTTCAATCCCTTTTATAATCACAGATATTAAATCGTCTGTGCTTGCTTGTTTTTTAGTCATCAAAAAAATTATATTTTTAGCAAAGTTATTATATTTTTGCGAGTAATTTACTTAATATTGATACTTGTTTTATTCGCAAACCTTATATGAAAATAATCAAACTTGATGCCATTGATTCTACCAATTCTTTTTTAAAGGATATGTCAGCAAAAGTTAGTCTAGATAATTTTACGGTAGTAGTTGCTAAAAAGCAAACTTTAGGTAGAGGGCAAATGAATGCTAATTGGAATTCAGAAGAAGGTAAAAGCTTAACCTTTAGTGTGTTTTGTAAGTTTTGTAATCTTTCTATTACTGATTATAAGTATTTGAATTATAGTGTTTCTTTAAGTGTTTATGAAGCTGTTAATTCGTTAAAATTACCTCGATTGGCTATTAAATGGCCTAACGACATTCTGTCAGAAAATAAAAAAATAGCAGGTATTTTAATTGAAAATACTTTAAATATAAAAAATATTAGTTCTTCAGTTATAGGAATTGGGCTTAATGTGAATCAAAATATTTTTTCAGATGCGCTACCAAATGCTTCATCTATTAAAAATATTTTAGGTAAAGATGAAGATATTGACCTCGATTTATTGTTAAATAAAGTATTAGTAAGTTTAAAAGAAAAATTAGAGCGATTAAATAAAAAAGAATATTTATCTTTAGAAAAAGAATATTTAGCTGTTTTATATAAAAAAAATGTTCCGAGTATGTTTAAAACAAATCAGAACATTTTATTTATGGGTAAAATTATTGGAGTTTCAAGTATTGGAAAGCTCCAAATAGAATTAGAAAACGAAACACTTAAAGAATTTGATATAAAAGAGGTTTCGTTTGCTTAATTTATATTTTTGAGATATTTTCAGTTAAAGTTTCAATAAACTTGGTTAATGGTTTTTTTACCATCATTGCCATCATCGGATTGAAATCTCCTTGAAAACTTAAAATAACCTCACTTTCGTTTTCAGAAATTTCAGAAATATCAGAAGACAATGTAAATGGTAATTTACTACTTGCCGCACCTAAAGTAATATTTGAATATTCGGTTTTTTCTTTCATAACCAATCTTATTTCTGGCATTCCTTTTAAACCAAAAATAAAACTATCACCATCTACTTCAAATTTTTGAGTATTTTCAGGCATCAATTGCTCAAAATTCTCTAATTTTATTAAAAAGTCAAAAACTTCTTTGGTAGATTTTTTTACGATTACTTTGTTTCCTTCAATATTCATATTGCTTTATTTTTCTTCGTTTTGTTTCCACTCACTAGGTGACACTCTCCATTCATCTAACATTCTTAGTTCTTTACTATCAATGTATTTACTGTCTAATGCCTGTTCAAGTAAATACTTATAGTTACTTAATGTGGTAAGTTCTATGTTGTCTCTTTTAAAGTTTTCGGTAGCAATGTCAAATCCGTAAGAAAAAATAGCAATCATACCTTTAACTGTTGCTTTAGCTTCTTTTAAAGCTTTTACAGCATTTAAACTACTAGTACCTGTGCTTATTAAGTCTTCAATAACAACTACGTTTTGTCCACTTTCTAAATGACCTTCTATTTGGTTTTTACGTCCATGTTTTTTAGGTTCTGGTCGTACATATACAAAAGGAACACCTAATTCTTGAGCAACTAGCATACCGATAGCAATTGCTCCAGTAGCTACACCTGCAATAACATCTGGTTTACCATGTTTTTCTTCTACTAATTTTGCAATTTCTTCTTTTAAGAAATTTCTAACAGGTACATAAGACAATGTAACTCTGTTATCACAATAAATAGGTGATTTCCATCCAGATGCCCATGTAAATGGTTCAATGTGGGCTTAGTTTAATCGCCTTTATTTGCAGAAGAAGTTCTGCTGTTTTTTTTGCTGTATCTTTGTTGAAATCCATAGCGCAAATGTATAAAGTTTTTATGAATGATAAAGAAATAATTGTTAGAACTTCGTTGGAAATAAAGAGGTTTTAATTATTTTTAAATATAAAAATACAATTATTCTACGAATTATTTACGTCTTAAAATAAGATGAAATAAAAATATTTTATTAAGATATTAATCTTAAGTTCTTGTTAAGTAGTGTTTTGTTTGAATATGTAAGTTCGATTATATGATAACAATAAAATTAGTTGTCAATTAAAATTTAAGATATTAGTTTTAAAAAAAAATGCCATAAAATATAATTTAAATACTAAAAAGTCATAAAGAAATGACACTATGTCATTGTTGAAAAAAAAATAACTTAATTTTTCTGCCAAATCAAAAGTAATGAGCTGTTGGCACACACTTTGACTATTGTTATTTGTAAAATTGAATTAAAATTTAAGATAAATATTATTATGAGTAAAATTATAGGAATTGATTTAGGAACTACAAATTCATGTGTTTCTGTAATGGAGGGTAACGAACCTGTTGTTATACCTAATGCAGAAGGAAAAAGAACTACGCCATCTATCGTAGCATTTATTGAAGGTGGAGAACGTAAAGTTGGTGATCCAGCAAAGCGTCAAGCAGTAACTAATCCTACAAAAACAGTTTATTCTATTAAACGTTTTATGGGTAATAAATTCTCTGATTCTTCAAAAGAAGCTGCAAGAGTACCTTATAGCGTTGTAAAAGGTGATAATGATACTCCACGTGTAGATATTGATGGTCGTTTATATACGCCTCAAGAAATTTCTGCAATGGTTTTACAGAAAATGAAAAAAACAGCTGAAGACTATTTAGGAACTGATGTTTCTGAAGCAGTAATTACTGTCCCAGCATACTTTAACGATGCACAACGTCAAGCTACAAAAGAAGCTGGTGAAATTGCTGGTTTAACAGTTAGAAGAATTATTAACGAACCAACTGCAGCTGCTTTAGCTTATGGTTTAGATAAATCTCATGACGATAAAAAAATCGTTGTTTTTGATTTTGGTGGTGGAACACATGATGTTTCTATCTTAGAATTAGGAGACGGTGTTTTCGAAGTATTAGCTACTGATGGTGATACTCACTTAGGTGGAGATGATGTTGATGAAAGAATTATCAACTGGTTAGCTGAAGAATTTCAAGCGGAAGAGTCAATGGACTTACGTAAAGATCCAATGTCTTTACAACGTTTAAAAGAAGCTGCTGAAAAAGCTAAGATTGAATTATCTAGCACAACTTCATCTGAAATTAACTTACCTTATATTACTGCTACTGCTTCAGGACCTAAGCATTTAGTTAGAACTTTAACTAGAGCTAAATTTGAAGCTTTAATTGATGATTTAATCAAAAGAACTATTGAGCCTTGTGCTACTGCTTTAAAAAATGCTGATTTAACTATCGACGAAATTGACGAAGTTGTATTAGTAGGTGGTTCTACTCGTATTCCTGCTATTCAGGAAGCTGTTCAAAATTTCTTTAAAAAATCACCAAGTAAAGGAGTAAATCCTGATGAAGTTGTTTCTTTAGGAGCAGCTATTCAAGGTGGAGTTTTATCTGGAGATGTAAAAGACGTATTATTATTAGATGTTACGCCTTTATCTTTAGGAATTGAAACTATGGGTAACGTATTTACGAAGTTAATTGATGCAAATACTACGATTCCTACAAAGAAATCTCAAGTATTTTCTACTGCTGCTGATAACCAGCCTTCTGTAGATATTCACGTTTTACAAGGTGAAAGAGCAATGGCTGCTGATAACAATACTATCGGTCGTTTCTTATTAACTGATATTCCACCAGCACAAAGAGGTGTTCCTCAAATTGAAGTAACTTTTGATATTGATGCAAACGGAATTATCAAAGTTTCTGCTTCTGATAAAGCTACTGGTAAAACTCAGGACATTAAAATTGAAGCTTCTTCTGGATTATCTGAAGATGAAATCAAGAAAATGAAAGCTGATGCTGAAGCAAATGCTGATGCTGATGCAAAAGCAAAAGAAACTGCTGAAAAAATCAATGAAGCTGATTCTATGATTTTTCAAACTGAAAAGCAATTAAAAGAATTTGGTGAAAAATTATCTGCGGATAAAAAAGCGCCAATCGAAGCTGGTTTAGTTGAATTAAAAGCTGCTCACGAAGCTGGAGATGTTGCAAGAATTGAAGGTGCTTTAACTATTGTTAATGACGCATGGAAAGCTGCTTCTGAAGAGATGTATGCTGATAAAGGTGCAGGAGCTCAGCAAGCGGCACAGCCAAAAGCTGATGACCAAGCTGATAACGTTGAAGATGTAGAATTCGAAGAAGTTAAGTAATTTTAACTTTTAAGTATATTTTATACTTTATATATATTAAAACGCAATCATTAATTTGATTGCGTTTTTTTTTGTGTTTATAGCTTTTTTGTAAAAAACTTCTCTTAAGTTTTTATTACTAATATAATGTATAAAGTAATTTACCTAGAATCGTAGTTTCTTTTATTAAGCCATAACCTCTAGAATCTCTTGAGTGGTGTCTATAATCACCCATAACAAAATAGTAATTGTTTTTAAAAGTGTATGGTTTGTTAATAACAGAAGCGTACTCTAGTGTAGTTTCATTCTCAATAATATGTTGATATAAACTAAAATTATTATCTGTAATTACAATTGAATGATTTTTTTTAGGAATCCATAAAGAACCAAGGTTATCCATTGTCCAATTACGACCATAAAATTTGAGAGCTTTAGTATTAATTAATTTTTTATATTTATTCTTATTTGTAAGTTTTGAGATTTCAATATTTGATATATCTTTTAATCTATAATTATTAATAGACGAATCAAAATACTTATACTGATGCATAATATGTGGAGATTCTTTTGCTTTTGCTGATGTATTCATAATTTTTAAAGTATCATTTGAAATGCCAACAATACGTTTAATAGTTTTATTAGGTGTATTTGAGTCATTATAAACAATAATATCATTGTGTTTATAGGAATTGGTAGTTTTATTTACGAAAACTATACTGCCAATTGTCATAGTAGGTAACATTGATCTTGATGATACAATAAAATAGTCAATTAAAAGTAATTTTACAGTAACCATTAAAATTACTATTAATAGTAAGGACTCTTTATAATATTTTTTTATTAAGTTCATTTAATTTAATCTTATAATTTCACAAACTGGAGGTTTTCTATAATGATTTGAGGTATTAAAATTCCACTTTTTTTTAAACTTTTTTTAACAGTAATACGATTTTTATTAATGCCATTAGCAACTAAATAAGTTATTGTTAAATTTATTTTCTTTTTATTTTCTTGTCTATCATATTTACTAAAACGACCACCTACTGGTTTGTTAGGCATACTTCCATCATAATTATAAGCAAATAATTCTATTTTAAGTTTAGGATATTTAAGCATAAGTTTACTTAGTAAGTACAACATTTTTCTAGAAGTTGGTTTTATTCCTATTACTCGTTTCCAAGTTATACGATCATCTAAAGTGTATAGTATTTTAGTATCTAATGCACGTTTAATTTTTGTATTAAAGAATAATTTTTCAAAATCGTTAATTTCGTCTGCTGTTACTATTCTCGATATACTATCAAGTGCTTTTTGTTTTATCTTAAATTCTTTCTCTTTTTTATCTTTATCGTATAAAATATTTTCACTTAAGTTTACAAAATCATTGTAACGAAGTATTTTAGGTTTGTTTTTTTTTACTTTGGTTATTGGTTTTAGTACAGTCTTGTTTTTTAGTAAAGACTTTTTAGTAATAAGTTTACATATAATATCTACTCGTCTATTTTCTTTACGTTGCTTATTAGCACTACTCGTATTTTTTAATATATCTAATTCACCTTTATATTTTAAGTTAAATGGTAAATTCTTACTAAAATATTCAAGACTAATTTTTTTGGTGTTAGTAGCTCTTTTTTTAGATAAAATTAGGTTGTAATTACTACTTGCATTATCATCACAATACCCTATAAAAGTGATGTGTTTAATTTTTTGTTTATTTGCTTCTATGAAGTTTAATAACTTTTTTTTCTCTGTAGTTTTAATTTTATCTGAATCAATATTAAAATATACCTTATGAGTAATGGTAGTTTTTTGTGCTACCAAAATTATTGGGCATAGAAATAAAATTATTGTATATATAATTTGTTTATTCATTATTTAAAAAATTATAAACTTCGGGTACTTTAGTATCCGAAATATTAAAAAAATTGATTACTTCACTATTTACAAAATGTATTAAAAGGGGTTTTGATACACTTGTTTGATAATCATATATACTAGATTCATTGTCAAAAAATTTCTTATGTTTTAAATTTTTTATTTGATGCTTAAATACAGATTCTTCTTCTAAACCGATTAAGATTACAGTTAGGTTAGTGGGTTTGGTTTTTGCAAGTATATTAAGATTTAGTTTTGTACTAAGGCAAGTATTACATTCATTTACAGGTAACACATAAAACATATTGTTTTTTAGGTCTGTTGTTTTTATGTTGTGAATATCAGTTAAATACCTAGTGAATTGTTTTGTGTATTTATATTTTTTTTGAGGTGAAGTACAGGCTGTCATAAATAAACAGCTACTCCACAATAAAACTCCCTTCAAGAATATTATTTTTTTTATCAAATTCTTTTAATTTTCTTTTTGTTTTAATAACTAGTTTGTAATAATGTTTTCTCTTTTCTTTAGCAACAAAGCTTCCATATTGTTTATTCCAAGATTGGAATTTTTGAAAGTTTAAAGTTTCTCCACTTTTTAAGTCAAAAATAGATGTACGAGCAAAACTTACCAGTTTATCATCGATATAGAGAAAATAACCCCAATGTTTTTTATTTGCAGAAACATTTCCCTTATTACCAATAGTTACATAAGGTATAATTCGAGTACCAAGTTTTACAATAGAATCGATACCTATTAATTTGTGTATATATAAATCTGTTTTTTTTACTTTAGAGTTTATAACTACCTCGTCAAGAGTAATAGGCTTTAACTGTGCATTTGCCAACCCGAAGAATAATAATGCTATAATTAGTGATAATTTCATTGTTCTATTTTTAATTTGTATTTGCTTAACTTATTTTTGGTAGTTAAAATAAAACCATCTGAAGTACCAAGCATTTGTTTATAATTTTTAGGCATTCTATATTCGCCTACATAATTAAAATTTGCATCTAAAAAAATTAAATACTTTTTTCTATTAAAACTATTATTATAGAGTCCATTTTTTTTGAAAGGTTTTTGCTCATCAAAATAAACTCTTGAATATATCTTTAATTTTTTATGATAAAAAACTTTTCCATAATACGCTGTTGAATGCATTAATTTTCTATTTTCTTCAATATTATCAGCATCATGTAATTTTAAAGGATGTTTAATTTTTTTGGAATATTTACTTGTGAAATTTACATTTTTAATAAATATACTACGCAAATATACTTGTATTTTGTGGTTTACTGGATAGGAGATAATTACTGTATCTCCTTTAAAAAGCACCTCTTTATTCGACAATGTATTACTTCCGAAAGTGAAAGCACCTCTTGTACCGTAAACTCCTTTAGGAGAAGCATATTTAGCAACCCATCTACGTAATTTTACATCATATACCCCAATCCTTTTAGTTTTTTCAAACCCTTCTAACAAGTGAGAGTCATAAGGAGTTAAGCCTACATGAAACTGTTTTTTTACTTCATCGTATTTTAATGTATTAAAATCTATATTAAAATTAACATCATTAAAATTAATCATTAAATTAATCTTGTTGAAAAAAAAATTAGTTGTTTTAAAATTTATTTTTCCTAATGGGTATTCATAACGAGTATCTGCTTTAATATTAAAAATAATAAGTTTTTCTGGATTAGATTGTAAAATAGCTATTGAATCTTTATTAATTGGTACTATTGCATTTAAAAATCCATAAATAGAGTCTTTTATTTTTATATTGCTTATTTTGTTTTTATTAAAATTGTAATAATATATTTTGTTTTTTTTAGCAAAATATAACAAACTGTCTTGATGAAAATACGTTGTATTTGACTTAAATAAATCAAGATTTGTGCTTATTGATGAACTATCTATAATTGTAACATTATTAGAGTTTGTATTAGCAGGCAAGACAGGGGTGTTTTCTTTTTTAAATGTTGAGTCTGTACAAGAATAAAATAAAAAAGAGATCACTACCAGCACTTGAAGTTTAAAAATATAAAGCAAGTTGATATTAATATCAACTTGCTTTCTGTGAGAAAAAAAGTTATCTCTCGGCATGTGCTTATCTTGTTCCTATACAAGCACTGTGCCACCATGAACCCCTACAATAACCTCTTTGAGTCTGATGATTCTCTATCCATTCACCTGTTCCTCTGTTAAAGTCCCATCCTGCAACTCCTGCATCAACTTTTTCAGGTTTCATTGAAATAAGCACAAACTACCAACACAGAAATGTATGTTGCTTTTTAAATTCTTCATAGTTTATTTTTAAATTAGTTTTTCAAATTTATGCTTTTTTTAGAATAAAGAATAAAGAATAAAGAATAAAATTTTAATTTTAGTGTTTTGTGTTTTTAAATAGTTGTAAGTCAGTATTTTTTGGTTTGTAATTTTAACTTTTAAGTATGTTTTATACTAAAAACGCAATCATTAATTTGATTGCGTTTTTTTGTTTCTGTTTTTATCAAAATCGAAACTCTTTACTTATTTTTGACAAATGAAATATCATAAATTTAATTTTTTTAAACATACTTATTGCGAATTTGAATCAAAAGAAATGACTTTTTTTGATGATAAATCAGCACATTATAAAAGTAAATCAGGCAGTTTGTATTTTTATGCCGATAACGGCGTGTATCGATACTCAAATCATTGGGGAAGAGTGGCAAATTGTCGTTGGAAAATTCAAGGAATAGAAGTGTATAAAAGTCAAGATTATTATGTAGGTTTTGCTACTTGGAACGATTTTTATTCGTTAAATAATTCCGATAAAGTGTATTATTTACAGGTAAATTATACAAGTAAACAAGCTAATATTCAGCGCTTAAAAACCCAAGATAAAAGTGATTACTTTTTAATGACTTCTGAATTTGCACATCAGCGTTTAAAACAAATACAAACTTTATTTAAAGAATATAAATGGGCGGCTTATTTTGAGCAAGATATTGATGTTTTAAGAAAGATAATGATCAATAAATTAATAACAAGCACTAAAACAATTCAAGAATTAAAAAGGGAGTTAAAAGCACTTTAAAATTTTAAAAATTATTTTTTTGCATAAATTTTATTAACCCCTAAATTAAAACCTAATCGAAAATCATTGTCTGTTCCAAGCCTATGAATGGCAACTTTTCCTAAGGGAATTTTACTAAATTCACTATAAGTAATAGGCTGATTGTTTAAATATAATTCGCCTTTAAATAATTTTTTAGTCGTATAAATATTCTTAGTTTTAATATTGTTATTAGTGTATTGATAGGCATTTATAGACAAAATATGATTGCTGTTGGTGTAGCTACAATAAATGCCGTGAATATCCCAAAAAAGATAGTGATTTGTTGTTTGTAGCTCTCTTTCGGGCTTGCCTAAAATAGCAACTAAAGTGGTGTAATTTGTAGGAAAAGTAATAGGTGTTTCATTGATGGTAATAAAATCAATATCGCATTTAATAATTATTTTTTCAGTTTTTTTCTTTTTAAAAAAGTTAAATTTCATAGGCTATTTTATAGGTAAGCAAATATTTTTTAAGAAGTAAATTGCGAATTTAAAGAATAAAATTTAACTTTTAAGTAAGTTTGTATAGCTTCTAATCAAAGAAAATAACAAGAAGTAATAGTCTAGTGTTTTTTTAGAGAGATAAAGTTACTTTTACTTTATATAGGAAGTATTTTAACCATGTAAATAATAAAAAAAATGAGTGTTACAAGAAATATTAAATGCCCAAAATGTGGGTTATTTAATACAGATAAAGAGTATTGTCAAAGTTGTAATACGTTAATTTCTTACGAAAAAAAACGAGCTTTAAAAGAAGAAGAGTTTATCCAAAAAGAGGTAATTAAAGCTAAATATAAAATAGCAAATCCTAATTTAGCAGAACGTTTAAAAAATCATCCTTTTTTTTATATAGAATAATTGGATGGATTTTATACTCAGCCTTTTTATTAGTGAGTACTATAGGCGCTGGTTTGGCTTGGTTTATTGCGATGGTAGCAGCTGGTTAAAATGAAAAAAAGTCTTTATATTTATTTTATATTTTCATTATTACTAGGCTCAATAATTTATTTTGCTTCAAAAATAAATATTCAACTTCCAAAAATAATTCGTTTTTATGTGAACGATTTTTTAATTATTCCAATAGTATTAATCCCTAATTTATTGATTTTAAGATGGAGTAAGAATGATGAAACCTATCAAATTCCTATTTGGATAATTTTATATTGCTGTAGTTTATACGCATTTTTATACGAATATATTTTACCAAAATTTCATCCAAGATATACGGCTGATATCATCGATGTTATTTTATATTTTATAAGTGGATTTCTTTTTTTTATCCTTCAGAAATCGTTAAAAACTAAACAAAAAAAATACTAATTTATTAATTTTGAACTAACTTTTTTTGTTTTTCTAACTGAATGATGTTAGTTTTTACTTGTTGATAAACAATATCTTTAACTTCCGCATAAGATATATTATAATAACGTTTAATATTGTTGATGTTTTCAGGGAATTTAGCTAACATACTATCATAATAAATATCTAGTTTTTCACTTGTAGGTAGCTTGTATTTCAGTTTTATTTGAAACCTTCTTAATACTGCTGTGTCAATAATATCAATATGATTTGTAGCACATATAAGCATTGCTGTATCAGATAAATTGTCAATTTGCTGAATTAAAGTATTTACTAAACGCTTCATTTCACCAGAATCTTTGGTGTCGTAATCTCTTGTTTTACCAATAAAATCAAACTCATCAATAAATAAAATGGCGTTTTCATAAGAAGCTTCTCTAAATATTTCAGCAATATTTTTACCTGTTTCTCCTAGTTTAGAAGATACAAAACCACCTAAATTAAGAGTAATTACTTTTTTATCTAAAGCCTTACCAATAGCGTTTGCAGTAGCTGTTTTTCCGCAACCTGTATGTCCGTGTAGCATTATTTTGTTATCAACAGGAATATCAAATTCGCTTAGCGCTTTGATGTAACTAAACTCTTCTATTAGTTGGTCAATACTCTTTTTTATTTTTTTACTTAAATGAAGTTCATCAAGTGTTAAAACTTTCTTTTTTGTTTTTAAAGTAGTACTATGGTATGCCATATTTATTTTTTTGCAAAGATAAAAAATATCATTTTAAGGCTGTCAAATAAATTGATAATAGTAGTTTGTATAATGGCTGAAAAAATTAAAAAAAATGTAAATTCTATATCAAAAATAAATACTAAAAGAATATATTTTTTGTATTTTTATGGTATATTAAGCATTGTAAATAAGTGTAAAAACTTATGGTTTTTGGCAATAATTAGTAATGAGTATTTTAGCTACAATATCATTTGTTAAAAACTTCAAAAACAAATGCTAAAAAGAAAATAATAAAACAAAAAATAACAAAACTTCGTTAAATAACGAATAATTGCCAATAAACAGATGGAATTAAATTTAACAAAACCAATTATATTTTTCGATTTAGAAACAACAGGTATCAATATCGCAAAAGATAGAGTTGTAGAAATAGCTATTTTAAAAGTGTTTCCAAATGGAAATAAAGAAAGCAAAACTTGGTTGGTGAATCCTGAAATGCCAATACCCGTAGCATCATCAGAAATACACGGAATTACAGATGATAAAGTAGCAAATGAGCCTACTTTTAAAGAGTTATCGGTAAATATTAATGAAATGATTGCAGGTTGTGATTTAGCAGGTTTCAATTCAAATAGGTTTGATATTCCTGTTTTAGCTGAAGAGTTAATGCGTGCAGGAATTGATTTTGATATGAAAGACCGTAAGGCTGTTGATGTTCAAGTAATTTTTCATAAAAAAGAACAACGAACTTTAAGTGCTGGTTATCAGTTTTATTGTGGTCAGGAATTAGTAGGTGCACACGGTGCTGAAGCAGATACAAATGCTACTTATGAAATTTTGTTAGCGCAGTTAGATAAATATGATGATATTGAAAATACAGTAGATGCGTTAAGTGAATATTCAACACATGGTAAACGAGCCGATTTTGCTGGTTTTGTTTTGATGAATGATGAAGATCAAGAAACTTTTTCTTTCGGAAAATATAAAGGACGTACTGTTGAAGATGTTTTTAAAGAAAACCCTGGTTATAATTCATGGATTCAAAATGCAGATTTTCCACTGTACACTAAAAAAGTATTACGTGAAATTAAGCAGCGTATGACAGTTCCTAAAAAGAAATTGACGGATGCAGAAAAATTACAAGCCTTACAGCAAAAATTTAATTTTAGATAATATTTAACTTAGAGGTTATAAAAATCAAGAAAAAATGTTTACAGAATATAGCAATTTACCAAGTAATTCAAGAGTTTGGATTTATCAAGCTGATAGAGAATTTAATATAGAAGAAATAGAATATATTTGTGCAAAAGCAATTCTTTTTATTGATAATTGGACACGTCGTGGTGACGATTTAAAAGGGGCTTTTACCGTAAAATACAATCAGTTTTTAATATTAGCTGTTGATGAAAATGTAACAAGTGTATCAGGTTGTTCTATTGATTCTTCTGTTCGTTTTATCAAAGAGTTAGAAAACGAATTAAAAGTCGATTTAATGAATAAAATGAATGTTTCTTTTAAAGATGGAGACATTATTAATATTGTTAAATTATCAGAATTTAAGCAGTTTGCCAAGGCGAAAAAAATTACATCAGAAACAGTAGTTTTTAATAATATGGTAAATACCAAAGGAGATTTTGAAACGAAATGGGAGGTAACCGCAGATAAAAGCTGGCATAAGCAATTTTTGGTATAACTATTGATTTTAAATAGTGTAAAGTTAAGTAGGTATTCTTATTTTATTAGCTATTGCTTTTGATATTAGAATACGTAAAATATTTAGCAAACGACTCACTTTGTTATTTTTATAAATCAAATTATATTTAATTGAAAACTAAATTCAATTTATTAAGTGAGTCGCTAAAATTATTGCCTTATTTATTGTATTTAACAATAATTTGTAAAGAAAAGATTATGAAAAAGATACTTATATTACTCGCTATAACGTTTATACAAACGTTAGAAGCTCAACAAATATCAGAGATAAAACAAACCGACCCATTATTGGCTAAGGATGCCATAAATCAAAAAAAATGGGTAGATAGTATTATGAATAATATGTCAATTGATGAAAAAATTGGACAGTTATTTATGATACAAGCATATTCTAATAAAGATAAAAAACACGAAAATTTTATTAATAATATGATAAACAAGTATCATATTGGTAATTTAATTTTTATGCAAGGTACTCCACAAAAACAAGTCGCTTTAAATAATAAATATCAAGCAATATCAAAAGTACCATTAATGATTGGTTTTGATGGTGAATGGGGTTTAGATATGCGATTGAAAAATACCTATCGTTTCCCTTGGAATATGACTTTAGGAGCTATTCAAGATGACAAACTATTAAAAGCAACAGGTAAAAGAATTGGTGAACACTGTAAAAGAGTTGGGATTCATATTAATTTTGCGCCCGTAGTTGATATCAATACAAATCCTAAAAATCCTATTATAGGAAATCGCTCTTTTGGAGAGAACAAAGAAAACGTTACTCGAAAAGCAATCGCTTTTACTAAAGGAATGCAAAGTGTTGGCGTGTTAGCCAATGCAAAACATTTTCCTGGTCATGGTGATAGTGCTACAGATTCACATCACACATTACCAACTATTAATTTTGATGAATTTCGTTTAGATTCGATAGAGTTACATCCGTATAAAAAAATGTTTCGTGAAGGTGTAGCAAGTGTTATGACAGCACATTTAAGTATTCCGGCTTTAGAGCCGAATGAAAAATTACCAACATCATTATCAAAAAATGTTGTAACGACTTTATTACAAGAAGAATTAGGTTTTAAAGGTCTTGTAATTACTGATGGTTTAAACATGAAAGGTGCGGCTAATTATGCAACACCAGCAGCTATTAATGTTGCTGCACTTGTAGCTGGTAATGATTTATTACTGATTCCTCAAGATGTTCCAGGAACAATACGATTGATAAAAGATGCATTAATTAAAGGAGATTTAACACAAAAACGTTTAAATAAATCAGTAAAAAAAATATTAAAAGCAAAGTATCTAGTAGGTTTAAATAAATATAAAGCTATTGAAACTGAAAATATTGCTTCGGATATTAATTCACCATATGATGAGGTTTTACACAGGAAATTGATGAAGAATGCGATTACTGTTGTGAAAAATAACGAAGCTATTTTGCCAATCAAAAACTTAAAAGATAAAAAAATAGCATATGTATCTTTAGGTGACGCTAAAGGAGATTCATTTGTATCAATGTTAAAGAATTATACAAGTGTTGAGGTAGTTTCGGCAGATAATTTAAATGTATTATTACAGAAACTTGAAAAATTTAATCTAGTTGTTATTGGTTTTCATAAATCGAATAAAAATCCTTGGAAAGGATATGAATTTTCGAATAAAAATTTAGTTTGGTTACAAGAAATAGCTAGAAACAAAAAAGTTATTTTAGATGTATTTACAAGTCCGTATAGTTTATTGAAGGTAAAATCATTTGAAAATATAGAAGGAGTTGTTGTTTCTTATCAGAATAGTGTTTTATCACAAGAACTATCGGCACAAGCATTATTTGGGGCTTTTGATTTGAAAGGAAAATTACCTGTTTCAATTAACGGAAATATTCAAGAAGGTACAGGTATTTTTGTAAAAGGAATTAATGTATTACAATATACAATTCCTGAAGAAGCAGGTGTTTCTTCAGAAAAATTATCAATAATAGATAAAAGAATTGATACTATTTTGATGAAAAAAATGGCGCCAGGTGGACAGGTTTTTGTAGCTAAAAATGGAAAAGTTATCTATAATAAAAGTTTTGGATATCATACTTTTTCAAAAAGACGTGCTGTAAAAAGTTCTGATATTTATGATTTAGCTTCTTTAACAAAAATATTAGCATCATTACCAATGATAATGAAGGCTGAGGAAGAAAAAAAATAAGTTTATATTCTAATTTAGGAAATGTTTTACCAAGGTATAAAGATTCTAATAAAGATACTTTGTTGTTAAAAGAGTTATTATCACATTACGGGCGTTTACGCTCTTGGATTCCTTTTTATTTAAATACCAAAGATGATGAAACAGGTAACAATTCTAAAAAATATTATAGAAAAGTAAGAACAAGCGACTTTAATATTAAAGTCGCTAATAACTTATATTTAAAAAATACTTATAAAGACTCGATATACAAGCATATTGTAGATGCTAAGCAGCGAAAAAGATTAGGTTATAAATATAGTGATCTTGGTTATTATATGTTTAAAGAAATTTTAGAGTTAAAATATCAACAACCATTAAATATTTTGGCTGATGATTTTTTATATAGTTCGTTAGGAGCTGATAGAACAACTTATTTACCTCTTACTAAATTTAGTAAATCTGATATTGTACCAACAGAACGTGATAATTATTACCGAAATCAATTAGTACGTGGTTATGTGCATGATATGGGAGCAGCTATGATTGGTGGAGTAGGTGGCCATGCTGGTTTGTTTGCTAATGCTAATGATGTAGCTAAAATTATGCAACTTTTTTTACAAGAAGGAACTTATGGTGATAAAAAATATTTTGAGCCAGAAACTATCGAAAAATTTAATAAAAGATACTATGAAAATAAAAGAGTTCGTAGAGGTTTAGGTTTTGATAAGCCTCAGTTAAATCCTAAGGTAAAGGCAACTTGTGGTTGTGTTTCTGATCAAAGTTTTGGGCATAGTGGTTTTACAGGTACTTATACTTGGGCAGATCCTGCAACAGGTATTGTATATGTTTTTTTATCAAACAGAGTATATCCTACGATGAGAAATAGAGGTTTGATTAAAAGCAACATACGAACTAAAATTCAAAATGATATTCAGAATGCTATTTTAATGGCAGAGTAGTGCTTTTTTATCTTATTGATCTATTTTTTTATATTTCCAATAAGTAGATAAAACAATTCCTGAAGATAATCCCCAAACACCCCAAAAGGCAATTAATAAAGCCATTCCTCCTAAATCTTCAAAAAAAGTAAAGACAAGTAATAGTCCTAATCCGCTATTTTGAATTCCAGTTTCCATTGAAATAGTTCTAGTATCTTTTTTATTAAGTTTGAAAGATTTTGCTGTTAAATACCCGATTATAAAACCATATATATTGTGGAAAATAACTAAAAATAAGACTAAAGTAACATACTTTTTAAAGATATATGTATTGTTAGAGAGTGCTATACCAATTAATGCGATAAAAAATAGCATTGAAAACGGACGAATTAATTTATTTAGTTTTTTAGCTATTGTAGGGTAAAAATAATTAACAGTCATTCCTAGTGTTAAAGGGAGCCCTAAAAGAAGAGTAACAAGTTTAAATAATTCTAGCGGATTTAACGAAATGTTTTTTAAAATAATATTTGTAGGTTCATATAAACTTCCCCAAAAATGTAAATTAAAAGGAGTCATAACTAAACAAATAATAGTAGCACAGGTTGTTAAGCTAACAGATAGTGCAGTGTTTCCATGTGCCATTTTACTAAAGAAATTAGAAGTATTCCCTCCAGGACAAGCTGATATTAATAACAATCCTAAGGCAAAGCTAGGATGAGGATTAATAATGCAAATTGCAATAAAAGTTAAAAAAGGTAACAAAAAAAATTGTGATAACAAACCAATTAAAATAATTTTAGGGTTTTTTAAAAGTGTTTTAAAATCAGCTATTTTAACATCTAAAGAAACACCAAACATTATAATAGCTAAAGCAATATTTAACATCCATAAGGCATCCGAATTAAAGTTTATTCTAATACTATCTATTTCAGTGTTATTAATGTTTAAAAGCATATTCTATAATATTTGCGCCCATTTTTAATGCTGTTAGTCTTGTTTCTTCGGAATTATTATGAATAGAAGTATCTTCCCATCCATCACTTAAATCGCTTTCATAGTCATAAAAAACAACTAATCTACCTTTGTAAAAAAGTCCAAATCCTTGAGCTGATTTTTCGTCACGTATTCATGAATTTTAGGAAGTCCTTTAGTAAACGGAAATGTTTGATGATAAATAGCATGTGTATTGGGTATTTCTTGAAAATTTATAGTAGGAAATACTTTTTTCATCTCTCTTCTAATATATTTATCTAAACCATAATTGTCTGATATGTGTAAAAATCCACCAGCAGTTAAATAGTTTTTAAGATTAGTTACTTCTTCTTCAGGAAAAAAAATATTACCATGACCTGTAATAAAAACAATGGGATAATTATAAATCGTATTATCTTCAAGGGTTACTGTTTGAATTTTTTGGTTAATAGAAGTATTTGCATTGGTGTTACTAAATTCTATTAAATTAGGTAAAGCTGTTGGGTTAGCATACCAATCACCACCACCTTTATATTTTAAAATAGCTACTTGCTGAGCAAAAATAAAAGTATGACTAATAAATAAAAGTAAAAATAGTATATTTTTCATTTAGTAATTTAGTTATATGATATCAAGATAATAAAAGAACAATAAAAAACACCAATATTGCTATTGGTGTTTTAGTACAGTACTCTTCTTTTTCATCATTAAGAATAATCTTAATAACTTCTTTAAAGTTGTATGTAAAATAGAAAACCCCTTCAAAAATTTTCTTAAACAAATATAATATTATTTATATGAAAAAGAGTGTGAAATCATCAATTTTATATGTTTTTGTACTTTTTTAAGTCTTATTTAACTGATTTGTAATTGATGTTGAATTTTTAAACTGCACAGGTGTATACCCTACCTGTTTTTTAAAGACAGTGAAAAATGTTGACTTTGAATTAAATCCAGATTCTAAGCCTATAGCAGTAATAGTATATTTTGAATAATGAGGGTCAACTAAAAGTAGTTTTGCTTGTGTTATTTTTTTTCGTTCAGGTAATCTGTAAAAGATTTACCTGCAATATTATTGATAATTAAAGAAAGTGTACTTGAACTTAATTTAGTGTCTTTTGATAAATTTAGTAAAGTATATTTAGGTAATAAGAATTTTTTATTATGATTAATAAATGTATCTATTTCTAAAAATTGTATTTCATGTTTTTTAGAAGTTGTGTTTTTAGTATTTAATTTAGTCGTTTTAGTGAAGTTTATATTTGAATTAACTACTAGTAATAATAATTCTCTTATTTGTTTACGTTCGTTTAATATTCTTATCTGTTTTAATCCTTGATAACCTAACCAATAAATAAGTAAAGTGGTATAAACCCTAAGAGGATAGTAAGAAAATATAAAGCCAGTAAAGTTCATTCTTATTTTAATAATCAATGCAAGTATCCATAATGTATATCCAATAGTTGTAAGTTTAAAAAAAGTATGAATCCATTTTAAATTATCAAATGATAATATTTTAGGGAACATTTTTTCCTTTTTATAAAGAATATAAAAGGAATAACTAAAGATACTTAATGAAACAAGTAAACTAAACATTTCTTCAAAAGAAGTATATTTTTCATAAATATAATCTAATTTTTGAATAGAGGTTTTAATGGTAACACTGTAGTGATAAACAAAAATAATTTGAATAACTACTATAATTAAAAATAAAGGAAGTATTATTTTTAAAATATTAATTGCTTTTTTAGCTAAATTTAGATAATGAATTAAAAACATATACAAAAAAGGCATTGCTAAAAAGTGCCAAGGGATTTGTAAATAATCTAACGAAAATTTATGTTGAAATAAATTGTTTTCTAAAATCCAATCTTGTATGTTATTTAAAGAAATAGTAAGTATCAAAAAAAATAAATAACGCATACTTTTTTCTCTTCCCTTTTTTGAACAAAAAAGAATAATGCTAAAAGCAACGCCATGTAGCGCGCTAAAAATTAAAAAGAGGTTAAATAAGTCCTTGATATTCAATTATTGTAGTTTTAACCAAATATACAAAAAATCAATTACTGATGTATAAAAGCAATACTTTGCACTACATTTAAACCTGCAGTTTCTGTACGAAGACGATTTTCACCTAATGAAATAGGAAGAAAATTTGATGATAATGAGGTTTCAATTTCTTTTGATGAAAAATCACCTTCAGGACCAATTAAAACAGTATATTTTCCGTTTTTTTGCACACTATTTTGTAAAAATTTCTTCTCTATATTTTCTTCACAGTGAGCAATGTATATTTCTTCTGTAAAATTTTGTTTTATAAATTCTGAAAATTTTATTGGATTATTCAGTTTTGGAAGTGTAAATTGTAATGATTGCTTCATTGCTGATTGTACTATTTTAGCCAATCGATCAATTTTTATTATTTTTCTTTCTGAATTATCACAAATAATAGGTGTAATTTCATCAATACCAATTTCTGTTGCTTTTTCTAAGAACCATTCTAAACGGTCATTGTTTTTAGTTGGAGCAATGGCAAGGTGTAAATAATAATCTCTATTATTAGGCTTGTTTTCAATGTTTTACAACAGTTGTAAGACATCTTTTATCATTTGCAATAGTTATTTCTACAAAAAATAAAAATCCAGCACCGTTAGTTATATGTAATAAATCACCTTCTTTTTTTCTTAAAACACGAACAATGTGCCTACTTTCTTCTTTATCAAAAGTAATTTGTTTGGTTTCTTTAGTAATATTAGGGTTGAAAAATAATTGCATTACAAATTAAGTTTATAAGTTCTTCTTCTTTTGTGTGTTGTCGGGTCAAAGTCTTTCCATATTTGATGGATAGCTGTGTTATCTTCTAATTCTGGTGTTCTAATACAGTTTACGATTCCTTTTTTAGCAAACGTATTACAATACTGTTTAAAAATAATCGCAATAACACCTTTATTTTGATATTCAGGATCAACACCAATTAGATAAAAAGTAACATCTTTTGAGTTTTTTCGAGCATTTAATAAATGAAATAATCCGAAAGGTAAAAGATTTCCTTTTGCTTTTTGTAAAGCAATAGAAAAAGAAGGCATCACAATAGCAAATGCAACTAATTTATCATTTTTATCTACTACAAATTTTATATATTCAGGATTAATAAAGCTGATATATTTTTCTTTGAAGTGTTTTATTTGTGCATCTGAAATAGGAACATACGTTGATAATTTCGAGTATGCTTTGCTAAATACATCAAACATTTCATCTACATAAGGTAATATATCTTTTGTTTTAGTAAAATCTAAGGGTCTTAATCCGTAGCGTCTTTGGATTAAACTACTTGCTTTTCCATATTTTACGCCGTCTACATTTTTAAAAAGAAATTTATTCTCTAAGTATTCTTTTTCTTTTTTGAAACCTAATTTTTCAAAATGCTGTGAATAATAAGGGTGATTATACCACGTAATCATTGTACCGATATGATCAAAACCTTCAACAAGTACACCTGTTTTATCTAGGTTATTAAAACCAACAGGTCCTTCAATGAAGTCTAAATTGTTTTGAATACCAATTTCTTTAGCTTTATTTAATAATGCTTCTGTTACTTTTATATCATCAATGGCATCAAACCAGCCAAATCGCAATTTTTTTATACCTTGTTTTTCTACTTCATAAGTGTTGATAATAGCAACTATTCTTCCAACAATTTTATCATTTTTTAATGCGATAAAAAAGTGTGCTTTTGCGTATTCAAAAACAGGATTTTTGTCTTTATCAAAATTATCAACTTCATCACTAATAATAGGGGGAACCCAGTTCTTATTATCTTTATAAAGAGAAAAAGGAAATTTAACAAATTGTTTCATTTCCTTTCTTGAAAATATTTCTTTAATTTTAATCATACAGCAAATGTAAGATTTTTAATCGTCCTTTTTTTCTTCTTTTTCGTCTTCCTTTTTTAAATCGTCTTCAAGTTTTTTTATTTCTTTTTCTAGTTTTAAACGTTCTTTTTCTTTACGTTTAATTTCTTTTTCTTCCTCTTTTTTAATATCTTTTTGAAGTTTTAATCGCTCTTTTTCTTTTTGTTTAACTTCTTTCTCCTTGTCTTTAATAAGGTTTTTTTCTTGTTTTAAACGTTCTTTTTCTTTTCGTTTAATAGCTTTTTTAGCTTTTTTAATTGCTCTTTTCTCTGCTTTACTTGTTTTTTTCTTTTCTTTTTTATCTTCTTTAGTAATAACATCAATTAACGACTTAGAACGTTCTCTTCTTGGTTTTTCAATTATTATTTCTTCTTCTTTATCTCCGTCTTTTATTGTTACTTTTTGTTTATCTTTCTTTTTAAATAATCCAGTTATTTTCGCAATTATACGACCAAAGAAGCCTTTATCTTCATCGTATTTTTCGTCTTTTTGTTCTTCTATTTTATTATCAAACTCATCAACTTCTATAAATTTATCTTGATGCTTATTTAATCGATATGAAGCACCTAAACCAACATACATACCAACTTCTTCTTGTTGTAAAGTACCTCTAACTGTACCGTTAAATTGTAAGTTTTCACTAAATAGGTAGGCTGCTCCAGCACCAACGTTTGTTTTGTTTTGATATTGATCAGAAGTTCCTTGTATTTCTGCAAAAGCAGACCAATAATCGTTTAGGTTTTTAGTTGCACTAATTATATATGAAAGTTCTTTAAAATCACTACCAATATAATCATAGTAAAAATTGGTAATTACGTATAATTTATCAGAAAATTCATGTTGAAGTAAAAGACCAACTTTAGCATTAATACCGCCTTTTTGATAATAATCACCTAAAACACTTCCAAAATTAGCACCTACATATATACCTACATGAGGAATCCATCTTTTATTATCAAAAGAATGTCTTTTTTTCCAGCTTCTAATCTCTTCTTTTTTATCTTCATATTTAGGAGTGTAAATTAAGTATTTAGCTCCTAATGTTAGTTTACTTAAACCTATTTTATTAACAGAGGATTCAAAAATATTTTTAAAAAAAGTTTATCTTTTTGAAAAGTTGTATTTAAGTTAAATTCTAATTTTTCCGTAAAAAAGCTAGTTCTAAATAAAAGATTTAAACCTAAAGCTTCTGGATTACTAAAAGTAGGAGTAGCATTTGCTTTTCGAAAAAACAAACTACTTTCAAATTGATAAATACCAGAACCAACACTGTATGGACTTTCTGAAAAGCCAGGTCGATTTGAATTTATAACTGTTGTATATTGAGCATTTACAGTTAATACAGCACAAAAAGCAAAAAGTAAAAGAAGTTTCTTAATCATGTTATAAAGTCAATTTATACAATTACTACAAACATACATAAAATACAAATTACTATTTAATATAAGTTTTATAAACTCTTAACGGTTTCTTTTACTTCAAATTGTTATTTTTGATTAATTTTTTATTAAAAGTGAAGATGACACATATAAATGAAGCTGGACCTATGGGATTTTTAAGAACTATATTAATACTAGTTATTGCATATTATGCTATAAAATTTCTAGTGAAATTATTTGCACCTTATTTATTGAAAAAAGCAGTAGATAAAGTTCAAAAGAAAGCAGAACAAAAATTTAATAATCAACAGCAACAACAACAACAAAGTGATGTTGAAATAGGAAAAACAGTTGTTGATAAAAAACCACAAAATATACAACAAAGCAATAATTCGGTAGGAGAATATGTTGATTTTGAAGAAATAGATTAACTTTTATACTAATTATGAATTATAAAAAAATGATGCCCTTTGCAATTACACTTGTTGTTTTTGTAATTATATCGTTGTTGTATTTTAGCCCAGTTTTAAGCGGTAAACAAATAAAACAGAATGACATTACTCAGTTTATAGGAATGTCAAAAGAAGTAAAAGATTATCGAATTGAAAAAGGAGAAGAACCATATTGGCTAGGAAATGCCTTTAGCGGAATGCCTGCATATCAGGTAAGCGCCTATTATCCGAATGATTTTGTTAGATATATTGATAAAGCAATTCGTTTTTTACCACGTCCTGCCGATTATTTATTTTTATATTTCTTCGGATTTTTTATCTTATTAACGGCTTTAAAAGTCGATTGGAAATTAGCCGTTTTAGGAAGTTTATCCTTCGGGTTTTCTACGTATTTAATTATTATTTTTGGTGCGGGACACAATGCAAAAGCCCACGCAATCGGTTATATGCCGATGGTAACTGCGGGTGTTTTATACATCTTTAGAAAAAAATATTTGTTAGGATTTGTAATTACTGCTTTGGCGATGGCTTTAGAAGTTTACACAAATCATCCGCAAATGACCTATTATTTAGGTTTTTGCTTACTGATATTGGCAATTGTTGAATTTATTGAAGCTTTTAAAACTAAAAATTTATCGGTATTTACAAAACAAGCTGTTGTTTTAATTACAGCTATGGCGATTGGTTTGGGTGTAAATTCAACTAGATTATTGTCAATGAAACAATATGGCGATTTTAGTACTCGAGGAAAATCGGCATTAACGATTAACCCAGATGGCTCTCCAAAAGAAAAATCAACAGGTTTAGATAAATCGTATATCACAGAATATAGCTACGGAATTGCTGAAACTTTTAATTTGATGATTCCTCGTTTTATGGGCGGTGGAACTGTTGAAGAATTGAGTTCAGATTCTAATTTTTATCAAACTTTAGAAAAAAATGCAGGTAGAAATGTTGCTAAAGAGTATTCAAAGCAAGTTTTAACTTATTGGGGAACACAACCAATTGTAGAAGCACCCGCATATATTGGGGCAATTTTATTTTTCTTGTTTTTTTTAGGAGTTTTTTTAGTAAAAGGACGTTTAAAATATTGGTTAGTATCGGCAACTATTTTTTCAATAGTATTAAGTTGGGGGAAAAATTTTGCTGGAATCACTAACTTTTTTATTGATTATGTTCCGTTGTATAATAAGTTTAGAGCAGTTTCATCAATTCAAGTAATTGCAGAATTATGCGTTCCTTTATTAGGTATTATTGCTTTACGTGATTTGTTTTCATCAAAAGTTACATCCGAAGAAAAAGAAAATGCCTTAAAAAATGCTTTTTATGTTTTAGGAGGAATTACTTTATTATTTGCACTTTTTGGTTCAAGTTTATTTGCTTTTGAAGGATTAAGAGATGCGCAATATCAAGAATTACCAACTTTAATTGATGCCTTAATTACTGACAGAAAAGCCATGTTATTTAAAGATAGTGTTCGTTCTTTTTTATTGATTTTAGCATCAGCGGGGTTATTATGGTTTTATCTGAAAGGAAAATTAAAACAAGTACCTGTTATAATAATTTTAGGTGCTTTAATTGTTTTCGATTTAGTTTCAGTTGATATAAAATATGTAAATAAAGAAGATTTTACATCAGCAAGAAAAGTTTTAAAACCGTTTACAGCAACTCAAACTGATAAAGAAATTTTAAAAGATAAGAGCCATTATCGTGTTGCAAATTTTAGTGTAAATCCTATGCAAGATGGAAGAACTTCATATTTTCATAATTCGATAGGAGGATATCATGCAGCTAAAATGAAGCGATATCAAGAATTATTTGATTATCAAATTTCTAAAAATAATATTGAAGTATTAAACATGTTAAATGCAAAATACTTTATTGTTGGAGATGATAAATTACAAGAAAATAAGGATGCAAACGGAAATGCATGGTTTGTAAATAATCTGAAAATTGTTAAATCGGCAGATGAAGAAATATTTGCTTTAGATAGTTTGAATACTAAAACATCAGCCGTAATTAATGCGAAAAATTACACGAATAAAAATCAATTTAAAAAAGATTCAACAGCTACAATTTCATTAATCAAAAATGATATTACAACTTTAATTTATCAAACAAATACACAAGAAAATCAGTTTGCTGTATTTTCAGAAATTTATTATAAAGATGGTTGGAATGCTTACATTGATAATAAATTAGTACCACATTATAATGTAAATTATGTATTAAGAGGTTTAGAAGTTCCAAAAGGAAAACATTGAAATTTCTTTTAAATACGAACCAAAAATAATACAAACAGGAAATAAAATAACTTTATTTTCATACGCTTTATTATTGTTTATTCCGATGGGATGGTTTTTTATCCGAAAGAAAAAAAGAAAAAAGTAAACTTAAAATTGTTGTTTAAATACTAAAAATGTACAAAAAAATCCCTAAAAAAAGATATCATCATACATTAGAATTTTTAAAGAAAAATGTGCCTGCACCCGCAGTTATTTTAGATTTAGGTGTTCGAAATCCTTTTTCTGAAATTATGGAAGAAAATGGTTATACGGTTTATAACACAGAAGGTGAAGATTTAGATTTGTTGCCCGAAATAGTTAAAAATTATAAAGTAGATGTTGTAACAGCTTTTGAAATTTTTGAACATTTAATAGCTCCTTTTAATGTTTTAAAAGCTATTGAAACTACAAAAATTGTAACAACTGTACCTTTAAAATTATGGTTTGTTGATGCATACAGAAGTAAAACTGATATGTGGGACAGACATTATCATGAATTTGAAGATTGGCAATACGATTGGTTATTAGAAAAATCAGGCTGGAAAATTTTAGATACTAATAAATGGACAAGCCCTATAAATCAAATAGGAATTAGACCTATTTTAAGAAAATTTACGCCAAGATATTACGCTGTGTACGCAGAAAAAGAGTCGTAAAAAGATGAAAAAAGACATCAAAATAGGCAAGAGGATAGGAATGATTTTAGATAAAACATTTCCGCCTGATCCTAGAGTTGAAAACGAAGCAATTGAGTTGTTAAAACAAGGACATCAAGTGTTTTTGTTTTGCTTAACTTACGGAAATCAAAAAAAAATGAACTTATAAGTGGAATTGAAGTAGTCAGATATTCATCAAATAAAATAGAATACAAATTATCGGCTTTAGCCTATACAATTCTGTTTTATTCTTATTTGATGAAAAATAAAATTGCTGATTTTTTAGCTGTTTATAAAATCGATGTAATTCATGTACACGATATGGTTGTTGCTGAAGCTGTTTTTTTAGCGAATAAAAAGCAACTTCCTGTAGTGTTAGATTTACACGAAAATCGTCCGCAGATAATGAAGTTTTATCCGCATTTAAAAAAGTTTCCTGCCAATGTTTTAATATCAGTAAAAAAATGGCAACGTAAAGAAGCTGAATTAATAAATAAAGCATCAAAACTGATTGTTGTAACCGAAGAAGCTAAAAAAGAGGTGTTAACCAGAACTCAAATAAAAGCTCAAAATATAGCAGTTGTTCCTAATACGGTTCGAAAATCTTTTTATCAGAACATTGAAACATCAGCTAAAAATAATACAATTTTCAATTTATTATATATCGGTGATACAGGCGAAAGAAGAGGTTTGAAAACAGTTATAGAAAGTTTACCAGAATTACAGAAAAGTATTAAAAATATACGATTTGTAATTGTTGGGAAAGTAAGTTCAGAACTTGAAAATATTGTAAATAAGTTAGCGTTAAATAAGGTAGTTATTTTTGAAGGGTGGCAAAACGAAAGTACATTTCAAAATTATATTGTTAATAGCGATATTTGTTTATCGCCTTTACACCGAAATATTCATCACGATACAACGTACGCAAACAAGTTGTTTCAATATATGAGTTTAGGAATACCGTTATTGGTAAGTAACGCAACAGCTCAAGAAAATTTAGTGAAACGTGTAAATTCAGGTTTGGTACATGAGGCAAAAAATGTAGCCGATTTTACAACAAAAATTTTGGAATTATATAATAATACTTCTTTAAGAGAAACGTTAGCAATTAATGGAAAGGAGTTTGTAAATAACTCTTTTACTTGGGATAAAACATCGAAAGAATTAATAGATTTATACACTAACTTATAATTTGAAAGTACTAATTATTACTTATTATTGGATTCCTGCAGGAGGTTCGGGAGTACAACGCTGGTTGAAATTTGTAAAATATTTACGTGATTTTAATATCGAACCTGTAGTATATACGGTAGATGAAGCGAAGTACCCTATTATTGATGCATCTTTAAAAAGTGATGTTCCCGATAATTTAGAAGTTATTAAAAAATCAATTTATGAACCGAACGATTTTTTATCGATATTTAAAAAAAGGAAACTAAAACAAGTGCTGGTTTTTTAAATCCGAATCCAACTTTTTTTGGAAAAATATTACAATATATAAGAGCAAATTATTTTATTCCTGATGCTCGTAAATTTTGGATTAAACCATCAGTGAAATATTTAGAAAAATATTTATCAGAAAATAATATTGATGCCATTATTACCACAGGACCTCCGCATAGTTTGCATTTAATCGGCTTGAAATTAAAGAAAAAATTAAACATAAAATGGATTGCTGATTTTCGTGATCCTTGGACGGATATTGATTATTTTCATCAATTACCATTAACTAAAAAAGCCATTAAAAAACATCATCAATTAGAACAACAAGTTTTGAAAAATGCTGATGCAACACTTGTAGTTGGTGAAACTATGAAAGAAAATTATAAGAAATTTTCAAAAAATATTCATGTAGTAACCAATGGATATGATTCATCAGAAAATGAAAAGAATAATATTGTTTTAGATGATAAATTCTCAATAACACATATCGGTTTGATGAATTCTGATAGAAATCCGATTATTTTATGGAAGGCTTTAGCTGAATTATCCGAAGAAAATAATGCTTTTAAAAATGATTTAGAGATAAAACTAATCGGTAAACTATCTGATGATGTAATTGCTGATTTAGAAAAATATCAATTTAAAAATGTTCAAAAAACAAATTACGTTCCACATAAAGAAGTACAAAAATATCAGCGTAATTCACAAGTTTTATTGCTTGCTGTAAATAAAGTTCCAAGTGCTAAGGGAATTATAACAGGTAAAATTTTTGAGTATTTACAAGCAAAACGACCTATCTTAGCAATCGGTCCTGAAGATGGCGATTTAGCAGAAATCTTAAAAAACACTAATTCGGGAATTATTGTTGATTTTGACGATAAAGAAGCAATTAAAAAATCGGTTTTAAATTTGTATAAAAGTTACAAAGAAAACAGGTTGGAAGTTTCATCAAAAAATATTGAGCAATACCATCGAAAAGAGTTAACTAAACAATTATCAGTAATACTTAAACAAGTAGTAAATTCTTGAAAAAAATAGTCACCATATTAGGAGCCAGACCTCAGTTTGTAAAAGGAGCAGTACTAAGCCGAGTTATAAAAAATCACGAAGAAATTGAAGAAATAATTGTGCATACAGGGCAACATTTTGATGCCAATATGAGCGCTGTTTTTTTTGATGAAATGCAAATTCCGAAGCCAAAATATAATTTAAACATCAATGGTTTAAATCACGGTGCGATGACAGGGCAAATGCTAGAAAAAATTGAAGAAATTTTAATCGCTGAAAAACCAGATGCAATTGTGGTTTATGGCGATACAAATTCTACGGTTGCAGGAGCTTTATCAGCAAAGAAATTACATATAAAAGTAGTGCATATAGAAGCGGGATTACGTTCGTATAATATGCAAATGCCCGAAGAAATAAACAGAATTATAACCGATAGAATTGCCGATTTATTAAGTTGCCCAACACAAGTTGCTATCGATAATTTAAAACAAGAAGGTTTTGATAATTTAGTTATTAAAATCGAGCAACACGGCGATATTATGAAAGATGCTGTGGAGTTTTACGGTGCTTTTTCCGAAGAAAAATCAACAGTTATTGCTGATTTAAACTTAACAAAGAATGAGTTTGTATTAGCTACGATTCACAGGCAAGAAAATACGGATGATAAACAAAAATTGACCAACGTTTTTTTAGGGTTAGAAGAAATCAATAAAACAAAAAAAGTGGTCACGCCCTTGCATCCTCGGACAAAAAAAATGCTCGATTTATACGGATTAAAACCGAATATTACTTTTATAAAACCTGTTGGTTATTTTGATATGCTAGAGCTTTTAAAAAATTGTGCTTTAGTTGTTACTGATAGTGGCGGACTTCAAAAAGAAGCATTTTTTAATAAAAAATATTGCATTATTGCCAGAGAAGAAACTGAATGGACAGAGCTTGTAAGTAATGGTTATGCTAAAATTACGGCTACAAATCCGCAAGAAATAACGACTGCTTATACCGATTTTTTAAATTTAAAAAAGAGTTTTAAAGAAGAATTATACGGTAATAATGTTGGCGAAAAAATATATCAATCAATCATTAAATTAATAAACGCATAAATTGGGAATCGTATTAAAACAATCACTTAAAAACACCATAATTATCTATTTAGGATTTTTAATTGGTGGAATAAATACCATTTTTTTATATGCTCGTTTTTTAAAAGATGAATATTACGGTTTAGCAACGTATGTATTTGCAGCCTCTAATTTATTAATGCCTGTTATGGCATTAGGTATTCAATTTACTATTATTAAGTTTTTTTCTGCCTATAAAACCAAAAAAGAAAAAGATAGTTTTTTAAGTTCCATACTTTTTTTACCCTTATTAGTAGCCTTGCCTATTGGTTTTTGTTGGGATATTTTTCATAATTTAATTATGAGTTATATTGCAAAAAGTAATGTTGAAGGTAATTTAATTATCGAAAATTACACTATTTATATCTATATAATTGCCGTTTGTTGTGCGTATTTTGAAGTCTTTTATTCGTGGGCAAAAGTACAAATGCAATCGGTTTTTGGGAATATTTTAAAAGAACTTTATAACAGAGTCGCTATTATGACTTTATTATTTGCTGTGAATTTTGATATCATAACCAAACAAGAATTTTTATATTATATGGTATTAGCCTATATAATACGAACTTTTTTGATGCTATTTTATGCGTTTAAATTGTATACACCTAAGCTAAGTTTTACATTGCCTTATAATTTTAAAGAAGTTTTACGTTATTCATTTTATATTCTTTTAGCAGGAAGTGCAGGTGCATTAGTTTTAGATATTGATAAAGTAATGATACCTGGAAAAGAAGGTTTTGCAACCGCTGCATATTACGGAGTAGCATTATTTATAGGAAGTTTTATTGAAGCGCCAAGTAGGGCGATGGGGCAAATTTTACAGCCATTAACATCAAAAGCTATTAACGAAAATAATAAAAAAGAAACAAATAGTTTGTATCATAAAAGTGCTATCAATTTATTATTAGTTGGAGGTTTATTTTTTATTTTGGTTAACTGTAATGTTGATGAATTATTTAAAATAATGCCTAATAAAAATTATGCTGGCGGTGGTTTAGTCGTTTTATTAATTTCGGGAGCAAAATTATTTATGATGTCTTTAGGAAATAATGGTGCTATTATTCAAAATTCAAAATTTTATAGAATTACCATGCCTATCGGATTAGGAATGGCATTTATGGTTACTTACCTAAATATTTTTTTCTATAACGATATAGGAATGGGAACAGAAGGATTAGCCTTAGCAACTTTGTTAGCCGTGTTAACTTTTAATGCTTTTAAGCTTTGGTTTGTAAACAATAAATTAAAAATGTTTCCTTATACCTTAAAAACATTACAAATGACTTTAATCATTTTAGTATTGTTTTTATCTTTTTATTTCTGGAACTTTTCTATACCTGAATTTTCAATAAAAAGCATTAGAATCGATCCATTAGTTAACATCATTTTAAAAAGTATTATAATTATTCCTGTGTATTTATTTATAGTGATTAAATTATCAATTTCAGAACAGATAAATAATTTAGTAAGTAGATTTATTAAAATATAATTTTTTTTGAAGCAATTTCCCGCTTTCCGCACTCGCTCTTTTTGTTTGAAAAAAACAAAAAGGAGCTCAAACAATTGCTTCAATCGGGGCTAGATAACTTTTACAATATAAGTAGCAATAATATCATCATCAATTTTTAGATGTACATCATAAGTACCTTTCCTTTTGAATTTGTGTTTAAAAGTAATTGTATGGTCGTTTTTATTGAGGTCATCAATTTTTAGTTTCTTAATAGTATTACCTAAAAAGTGTACTAGCGTAATTTTTTTTGATGAATTATTTTTTAGTGAATTTAATTTAAAGAGTACTGATTCTTTTTTATTTATGGTTAACTTCATTTTTTTAGGAAACAATGAAGTTATTTGATATTTAAAAATTTCACCATAAATAATAGGAGATTCAACAAAATTAGAGACGGTTTGTTTCGCATTTAAAAACCATTTTTTTTGAAAAGGATAATGATTTTTAGAAAATAATACAGGGTCTGTTAAAAAGTAACCTGTATTATAATCGGTAATAAAAGAATTATTTTCGTCAAAATATCCGCTAGACCACGTAGCATCACATAAATACCATTTGTTGTTAAGTTTAACCGAATTCCAAGAATGATTTATATTTTCTAGCGTATCAATATTAGAAGATACTGTTCTGCCGTAACCATTAATAATTTTAGATTCAATATTTACAATAGTAGCCATTTCTTTAATTAAGTAGGCATAGCCAGTACACATTGTTTTTTGATGTTTCACCAATTTTTTAAATACGATTTTTTTATAAGTAGTATTCCAATTGGATAAAGAAACACTATCATTTTTAAACTTTTTACGCATTTTAGTTACTTTGTTATGAACTTTAGAATCTCCTTTAATATTTGTAGTAACCCATGTATAAATAGCTCTAAATTTTTCAACATCGGTATTTAGTTTATGCGTTAATTTATAACATAATAGAGGTAAGTTTTTTAGGTTTTCATTACAATTTAGTTTTGCAATATTATCGGCTTTGGTAAAATTAATATCTTTAAAATCTGATATTTGAGCATTTATTAAATTGATATAAATAATAAAAAACAAGCCGATACTTTTTTTCATTCTAATTTATTTTTAAGATTTTTTAGAACTATACACTTTTTTAACAGCGACTTTACCTGCTAATATGCAAGAATCTAAAGTCATACCAACTTTTAAATTTATAGCACGAACAGATTTATTATTTTGAATTATTACTTTTTTATTTTCCAACCCTATAAAACTAAAAATTAAAATATCTCCTTTTTTCAGTAATTTTGGAAATGTAAAATTACCATCAAAATCTGTTTCTGTACTAATATCAGTTCCTTCTAAAATAACACTTGCACCTGGCAAAGGTCCTGATTCATCAGAAACAACTCCTCTTACAAGAATATCATAACCTTGATTATTTAGGTCGATATTATTTTTATCAATAGGCGTATTTCCTTCTTGTGCTTGAGTTGTATCAAAAGAAAATAAAGACAATATAGCAAGTCCGAAAGTTGCTAAAAAACCATATTTTTTTCTTCGGATAGGTTTTTCGTTATAAGTTGTTAATTGTTTTTTATTAAACTGTCCACAAGTATTTTTTGATGTATTATTTTTAAAATAATGACTAATTTCTTGTGTGGTCATTTTTGTAAAATCAATAACTTCTTTATTACAAGAATTACAAAAACCACCTAATTTTGTAGGTTTAAATTCATTAAATTTTTCTGAACAGGGTGTGTTAATTTCTAAGCTAAATTGATTTTTCAATGAAGCATTTTTTAGTTAAAAATATACCAAATCTATACATTAATAGCGTATTGTCAAAATATTAATAAGTAAACGTTTCTTTTTAGAAGGTTTTTTAAAATAAAAATATTACTTATTCAATAATTCTGCATAAATTTGTTGATAACTTTAATATAAATTAAATGTATAACTGTTTTGATATAGCTAAGAAATTTGTTTATCTTTCTAAGGAAGAAGGTATTTCTATGACTCCGATGAAGTTATTAAAACTTACATATATTGCTCATGGTTATTATTTAGCTTTTTCAGAAAAGCCTCTTTTTAGCAATACTATTGAAGCTTGGAAGTACGGTCCTGTTATTCCCGATTTATATCATATAATTAAAAGAGTTGATTTTTCTAGTAACGATTTTAATTTTATAGAGATGTATTCTCAAAATAATTTATCAAAAGATGATGATAAATTTATTGAAGCTGTTTGGAATGCATATAAAAAATTTGATGGTAGTCAATTATCATCAAAAACACACGAAAAAAATACTCCTTGGGATAAAACATTTAACGGTCAGGTATTTACCAAAATAAATGATGGATTGATAAAGGAATACTATCAAAATAAAGTAAATGGATAATATTGGAGAAAAAGCAAATAAGTTTTTTAAATCAAAGCCTATTGAAGATATTGATGCAAATGTAGATTCTAAATCAACCAAGGAAGATGCATCTCTTTTTATAGGTGAAATTCAGAGTATTCAAGAGCATATACAGCATGAAGAACATATTATAAAAAAATTAGATAAAACTTCTGAGCGTTTTTTAAGAGAAAAAAATGCAAAATTAGCTTTTATATTTTCTTCAGTTTGGGCAATATTTATAGCTATTGTAATTCTTTTAAAAGGTTTTGGATTTTTTGGTTTTAAACTTTCTGAAACAGAGTTTTTATTTGTTGTAGGAGCTTTAACTACTTCAATTTTTACTTTTTATTTATTAGTTTTAAAATTCCTTTTTGATAAACAAAGTATTTCATAATAAAATATAATTTTTTTGATAAACTAAAAAACCTCTTTGCATAACACAAAGAGGTTTTTAATATATTTAAAAGTAAAAAAATATTACTTAATAAGTTCGTAAGAACGTTTGATAAAGTTAGTTAAAGCCTCACCATGTAATAAGTTTTGAGATAATTTAGCTAAATCGAAAGCTTGCGTAATTAAATCTGCTTTTTTGTCTTCATCAGCATTTAAAATTTCAGAAACTAATGGAGAATTTGTATTCACAACTAAGTTATACATTTCAGGTAAATTACCCATTCCCATCATTCCACCTCCACCACCAGAAGCTTGCATTTCTTTCATTCTACGCATAAACTCAGGTACTGTAATTATAAATGGAGACGAAGCAGAATCCATAGCTTCTAATTGAACAGTATAAGTTTGTGATGCAATTACACCTTCAATAACAGGTTTTAAAGCTTCTTTTTCTTCATCAGTTAATTTAGAAATAACCGCTTCATCTTTTTTGATTAAGTTATCAATAAAATCAGAATCTACACGAACAAACTGAACTTTAGTTTCTCCAGAAGTTTCTAATTTTTGCATTAAGTGACTTACAATAGGAGAATCTAAAACAACAACTTCGTATCCTTTAGCTGTAGCTTCTTGAATATAACTGTGTTGTGCTTCTTTATTAGAAGTATATAAAACGATGTGATTTCCATCTTTATCAGTTTGATTATCTTTAGTTTTTTCAACTAATTCATCAAAAGTAAAGTATGTATCTGCAACAGTTGGATATAAAGCAAATTTCTTAGCTTTATCCATAAATTTATCTTCCGATAACATTCCGTATTCGATAATTACTTTAATATCATTCCATTTTTGCTCAAAATCAGCTCTATCTTTTTTGAATAAAGAACTTAATTTATCAGCAACTTTTTTAGTAATATAACCAGAAATTTTCTTTACAGCTCCGTCAGCTTGTAAACCAGAACGAGAAACATTTAAAGGAATATCAGGAGAATCGATAACACCTTTTAACATCTGTAAAAAGTCAGGAACAATTCCTTCAACGTTATCAGTTACATAAACTTGGTTTTGATATAATTGGATTTTATCCTTTTGCATATCTAAACTCTGCGTTAACTTAGGGAAGAATAAAATTCCTGTTAAGTTAAACGGATAATCTACATTTAAATGAATGTGAAATAAAGATTCTTCAAATTGAGTAGGATATAACTCTTTGTAAAAGTTAGTATAATCTTCATCATTTAAATCAGCAGGTGCTTTTGTCCAAGCTGGGTTTGTGTTGTTGATAATGTTATCAACTTCAATTTGTCTGTGAGGTTCAGTAGTTTCTTTACCATCAGCATCTGTAGTAGTTGAAGGAGTAAATTCAGGGTCGTTTATTTTGTTAGTTCCAAATTTAATTGGCACTTGGTTAAAACGATTGTATTTGTTTAATAAACCACCAATTTTAGCTTCTTCTAAAAACTCTAAAGAATCATCAGCAACGTGTAAAATAATTTCTGTACCTCTGTCAGCTTTATCATGCTCAACTAAAGTAAATTCAGGAGAACCATCACAAGTCCAATGAGCAGCAGGAGCATCTTTAAAAGATTTAGAAATTAATTCTACTTTATGAGCTACCATAAAAGCAGAATAAAAACCTAAACCAAAGTGTCCAATTACACCAGTTTCGTTTTTATCATCTTTGTATTTGTCTAAAAATTCCTCAGCTCCAGAAAACGCAATTTGGTTGATGTATTTTTCAACTTCATCAGCAGTCATTCCTAAACCTTGATCTTTAATTGTAATTGTTTTAGCTTCTTTATCAATACTAATTTCAATTTTAGCATCTCCTAATTCGGTTTTAGCTTCACCAATAGAAATTAAGTGCTTTAATTTAGTAGTTGCATCTGTTCCGTTTGATATTAACTCACGTAAAAAAATTTCGTGATCAGAATACAAGAACTTTTTAATCAGTGGAAATATATTTTCTACCGACACATTAATACTTCCTTTGCTCATAATTATATATTTTGATTATTTTTTTGATAGCTATTGCTTTCTCATAATTAGGTAGTCAAAAAAAATACCAAATAATATTTTATGACAAAATGGCGTAAAATATTATTTGGTATTTTTTATAGGTAAATTAATTACTACAATTACCGTCTATGAGATCTTGTTTGGTTGGGTTATAAGAATTATTATTGATAAAAAACCAATAAGATTTATTTTTTGATATTATTAAACTTGTTAAAGAACAAAAATTAGAAAGAGACGTATTATTTTCAATAGAAATCTTCTTTATTGAAGATAAATTATCTAAACCATTTAGGTTAGTTAAGTTATTGTTAGATGTTATTGTTAAATCATCTAATGAAGTTAAATTATTTAGTCCTTCAAAATTTGTTAAAGCGTTATTTTTTCGAATATCTAACATAAGTAATGAAGATAAATTATCTAAACCATTTAGGTTAGTTAAGTTATTGTTAGATGTTATTGTTAAACCATCTAATGAAGTTAAATTATTTAGTCCTTCAAAATTTGTTAAAGCATTATTTTCTCGAATATCTAATATAGGTAATGAAGTTAAATTATTTAGTCCATCAAAATTCTTTAATAGTTTATTGTTTCTTATAAAAACTGCTTTTATATCAGTAAGTTTATCTAGTCCTTCAAAATTTTTGAAAGAGGTACTGTTTCTAACATCTAATTTATCTAATGAAGTTAAATTATTTAGTCCTTCCAAATTTATTAAAGAATTATTATTGTGAATAGAAATTGTTTTAGAGTTAATTAAATTATTTAGTCCTTCCAAATTTACTAACGAATTATTCTCGTAGATATAAATGTATTTAGCTATTTTTAAGTTTTTTAACTCATTTATATTTTCTAATTTAGGGTTAGATATAATGTGAACATGATTTAAATAATTAAGATTATTAAAGCTTGCTAAGTTCTTTAAATTTTTGTTTTCTTTAATGCGAAAACGATAATTTAGGGTACTTAAATTTTCTAACCCATTTAAATTAATTAATGAAGAGTTATTAATTACCTCTAAAGAGTACCAGATCTCTTGTAAATTATTTAAAGCATTAAAACTATTTAAAGCGGTATTATTTTTAATAATTAAGTCTTTTTTTATAACTTCAAGGTTATTTAAACCTTCAAAATTTATTAAAGAATCATTATCACTAATTTCAAGTGTTTCATTAATTTTTGTGATTTTATTTAAACCTTCTAAATTTATTAAAGAATTATTATTACTAATTACGATATTTTGATTAATTGAAGATAAGTTGTTTAAATTAATTTTTTTAAGAGAATTATTATCCTTTATGGTTAAATTTTCTCCTATAGAAGTAAGATTTTCTAAACCATTTAAATTTTCTAACGAATTATTTCCTTCTAAAAGAATATTTTTTTTAATACTACTAATTTTTTTTAAAGCTTTAATATCAACTAAATTATCGTTGTTTGTAATTTCAATATTTCCATATTTGATAGTGTTTAAATTATTTAATTCGTTTAAATTTACTAATGAATTATTATTTATGATAGTTAAATCAGAAAAAATAGAATTTATGTTATCTAATCCTTCTAAGTTAAGAAGAGAGTTATTATATCTAATTAAGACACTCCTTGCAGATGTAATATTATTTAATCCGTTTAAGCTTTCTAATTTTTCATTATACCCAATGTTTATAAAAAAATCATTGCTTTTAATGTTCTTTAAAGCTTCAATATTTAAAAGATTTTTATTATAGAGTTGTATTGTCCTGAAATAGGTTGACCTTTTTTTTTGAATTTATAAGGTTAATAATTCCAGATTTTTTTTATTTCTTCGATATGATTTATATTCGATATTTTGATTTATATGAACCTTCTTAGGAGTATTTAAATCGAGACTTAAATGTGGACGAAGGTTGTTATAAATATTAATAGCACTTTTTGTAATTTTCTTTGCTAAAATAGTGTTTTTAATTGTTAGTTTCAAACCATATTCATATTTTAAAGTTCTATTAATTCTTTCAGCGATAGCATTTTCATATGGATCATATTTTTCAGTCATACTCATAATTAAACCATTTTTTTCAGCAAATAGGGTATAAGTCGGATTGCAATATTGTAGTCCTCTATCTGAATGATGAATTAGTTTTTCATTCGGATATTTTCGATTTTTGATAGCCATTTTGAGTGCATCTATACAAAGCGATGTTCTCATATGTGTGTCTAATTTATACCCCATTATTTTCTTAGAATATGCATCTGTTACTAAAGCTAAATAATTATGACCTTTTTCTGTTTTTATATAGGTAATATCTGTTACCCAAAGTTGTTCCGCTCTTGTCGGGATTTTGTTTGATACAAGGTTTTTATACTTATAAAAATGATGTTTAGAATTCGTTGTAATATGATAGTTTTTTGTTCTAGGTACTAGTAATCTATGGCTTCTTAAGAAATTATAGAACTTGTCTCGCCCTATTTTTATTCCTTTTTTATCGATATCAATTTTTAATTGATGATATAGTTTTTTAGCCCCTAATTTCTGACCAATTCTATCACGACATTGTTTGACTAATTGTGTTAATATAAGTTCGTTATTTTGCTTTATTTGATAAGATTTTAATCGTTTGTAAAAGGCCTGTTTACTAATCCCAAAACATTGAATTAACCATTTTCTTTTAAACGGTTTTGCTTCTTTTTTTGAATCTCTTCTGCTAATGTTTTGGGCAATGACTTTTTTGACATATCGACACCAGTAATGATTTCCATATCAGCGATAATATCTTGTTGAAAATCTTTTACAAATTCTAGTTCTTCAATTTTCTCTTTGAGTTTTTTGATTTCATCTTGTTTACTCATGCCTAATTTTTTTTGTTCAAAAGTACTATATTTTTTGATCCAGTACTGAATTGTAGCTCTAGAAATATCGTATTTTTTAGCGGCGTAATTAACAGAAATACGTCCATTATGAATTTGGTCAATGATGAATAATTTGAGTTCAAAACCTACTTTATTGTAGTTCTTTTTTCGGCAGGGTAGTTTTGTCTTTGTGTCCATAGTTTAACTAAAAGTGTTTAAATTTTAGTCAACCTATTTCAGGATTTTACAAGTATTTGTATAGCCTTTCCTTTTATAGAAGTTAAATTATTTAAGCCTTCTAAACTAGTTAAGTTTTTATTGAGTTGTATATATAACAAACCTCCTATAGATGTTAAGGATTTTAATTCATTTAAATTTTGGTTTGATAACCCTTTAATGAATAAGTCTCCTGTTATACTTGTGTATTCTTTTTTAATAAATTCTTGATATTCTTTATCTGTATTTAAACTAACGTTACCGTTATAAATATATTCTTTTACAATACTACCATTACCATTACAAACGGTAATATCTTTTGTCGTAAAATCATTATTAAAGTTAAAATTATTATCAATTACTATGATATCACTAGAATCAAAAACTTTAATTTCCCCTTTATAAGTTGTTGTCTTATTATAGTTACAAAGTAATTTACTTATAGAAAACTTACCTTCATTATCAGAAAATGCAATAATTTCATCAGTTTGATTGCCATTATATAATGTAATTATAAATGCTTTGTTTTTCCATTTTTCATCATTACAAGATTTTAAAGAGCCTTTTAAATTTATTTGTCTAAGATTCGGGTTTGAAATTTTTATAGATAATTCTTTGGTTGTATTTTCATTAATAATTCCTATAGAAGCTTTAATACTTTCACAACCAGTAATAACCTCTAAACTATAAGTAGCTCCTTTAGGTGCTTTAACTATTTTGAATTCTCCTTTATTATCTGTTTTTATTAGAACCCCGTATGAATCATTATTAATTGTAGCTGTTAATATTGCTTTTTGATTTGATATATAATTACCATTATTGTTTTTTAGAACTACACCAAAATCAATAGACTCAACAGATACATCTAAATTATAAGTAGAAAAATGCTTTACAGTAGTAGTATATTTGCCTTCTTTTTTAGTAGCAATTCCTGTTTCTACCCAAATTCCTTTTTCTTCGTTTAAATGCCAAAAAGGGATTATTGCAGGATCATTATCATTTGCAGGCATGATTATAGTAACTTCTTTTCCTTCATAAATTTCTAATTCATTACCTGAAGAATCAGTTAAATCAACTCGAATCATTCCTTTAGAAATTAAAGCTTTTAGTGAGTTTGAAGCATCTAAACCAACTAATATACCTGGAATTGTTGCATTAAAAGTAGTTGAGTTAGGGTCGTAATAAGTAACCGTAGCTTTTACATCACCATTATAGAAACTACCATTTTCATTTGCAATAGCTTTTGCAGGAAATATTATAGTAATATCATCATTAGCTATTGTAGCTCCTTTTATAGCCGAAAAAGATTCTACAAAAGAAGGTTTTAATAATGTTATTGATACGTTTGTTACTCCATTTTTTGATGGAGTAATCGTTTTTAATGAAGGAATATAATCTTTATTAACTGTTTTTATAAGTTGATGTTCACTATTTACTTTTACATTTTCAATAAGAGCAAAGCCATTATCATTAGTTGTTACATTTTCTGAACCTATTTTTATAGAAGCATTGGTAATTGGCTTATTTTCTTCATCAGAAACAAAAATGCTAAAATTTGTAGTAAGTGTTTCGGTAGCTAATACGTTATTTAAACGATCAACTTCTTCATTATTAGCGACACTACTTGTGTTAATGCTACTTTCTTCTTGTATTGGTTCATTATCATCTTTATCACAAGTATAAAAAATAGTTGTAAATAAAAATAAAAATAAAATTTTTAGTGTAGTAGTTAATTTCAATGTAATTTTTAACAGCTAAATTAAATTATTAAAAATGAATGACTAAATTAAAATCACTATTTTTATAATTTACAATTTCAAATAACCAAAAATTAATATAATATGTACAGTTCAAAAATAACAGGCTTAGGACATTATGTGCCAGAAAATGTAGTTACAAATAATGATTTAACTGCTTTTATGGATACTTCTGATGAATGGATTAAAGAAAGAACTGGTATTGAAGAACGCCGTTGGATAGATCCTAAAACAGATGACACTACTGCTGTTATGGGTGCAAAAGCTTCTAGAATAGCAATTGATCGTGCTGGTTTAACAAAAGATGATATTGATTTTATTGTTTTTGCAACGTTAAGCCCAGATATGTATTTTCCTGGAGGAGGCGTACAAGTTCAAAATATGTTAGATATGCCTACAATTGGTGCGTTAGATGTTCGTAATCAATGTTCGGGTTTTATTTATGCGATGTCAGTTGCCGACCAATTTATAAAAACAGGAATGTATAAGAATATTTTAGTGATTGGTGCTGAAAATCATTCTGGTGGTTTAGATAAATCAACTAGAGGAAGAAACGTTTCTGTAATTTTTGGTGATGGGGCAGGAGCTGCTGTTTTATCGAGATGTGAAGAGGAAGGAAAAGGAATTTTATCTTCTCATTTACATTCAGAGGGAAAACACGCTAAAGAATTGGTTTTAGAAGGACCATCAACAAGTCGTTGGGTTCCTGAAATTTTAGATAAAAATGATCCTGAAGATATTTCTTACTATCCTTATATGAACGGACAATTTGTGTTTAAACACGCTGTAACACGTTTTTCTGAAGCAATTATAGAAGGATTAGAAGCTAACAATTTGCAGAAAGATGCTATTGATATGTTAATTCCGCATCAAGCAAATTTACGTATTGCTCAGTTTATTCAAAAGAAATTTCAACTTTCTGATGATAAAGTATATAATAATATCATGAAATATGGAAATACTACTGCGGCTTCTGTAATTATTGCTTTAACCGAAGCTTGGGAAAAAGGAAAAATTAAAGACAATGATTTAGTCGTTTTAGCTGCTTTTGGTAGTGGATTCACTTGGGGGTCTGTTATTATTCGTTGGTAGTTTTTTAGCCCCGATTGTAGCAATTGTTTGAGCTCTTTTTTATTTTTCTTTTGAAAAAATAAAAAAAGCGAGTGCGGAAAGCGGGAAATAGCTTCAAAAAAAAATATATTAAAAAAAAATCCGAAGTTTTAATTAACTTCGGATTTTTGATTTTTAAAAAAACAATAATTTTACATAAAACCACCGCCTTGTTTTTCGTTATTATCTCTGTTTCTTCTTCGTTTAGCTTTGTTTTTTCCTCCACCAAATCGATAATTAAAACCTAAGTAAGCAGTTCTACTTTCCCAGTTAAATTGTCCTGTTTGTGTATATGGATCTGTTGAATTAAAACGAAATTTCACGCCTTTAAAAATATCATTTACTTTAAATGAAAGACTTCCTTTTCCTTTTAAAATTTTATAACTAGCGCCTGTATTTATCATCCACATTGGATCAATATTAAATTGTAAATTTTTGTTAGCACCTCGATACATGGCGAATAACTGAAATTTTAATTTTTTAGAAGCACTAAAACTATTACTTAATCGAGCATTAAAAGCTGTATTTTCTACTTCTTTTTCAACATTACTAACAAGTCCTTTTAATTTTTGTGAATAAAGATCTAAACTAGCATTTGTACTCCACCATTTTGTAATTCTGTAATTGCTAGACATTTCAAAACCATATCTATCATTTCCATCAAAATTCTGATCTGATTTTATTTGTTTTGTATTGTTATTATCCGAAGGATCTTTGTATAAAATAGTTGATATCTCATCAGTTACTTTTCTGTAAAATGTTCCAAATGTAAGTGAACCTCCTTTTATTTCTCTAGTATAATTTAATTCAAATGAATTTGTAAATTGAGGTTTTAAATCAGGGTTTCCAACAGAAGTAATTAAAGGAGTACTCCATTCTCTAATCGGATTTACTTGACTAATAGAAGGTCTATCAACTCTGCGACTATAACTTAATTGGTACTGATTTTTTTCTGATGGATTAAAAGTGAAAAAAGCAGAAGGATAAATACTAAAAATATTATCAGTATAAGGTTTAGTTTCATTTTTATTGGTAAAACTTCCTTTTACGTCGTATTGTTCAATACGAGCACCTAACTGCATGGTTAATTTGTCAAACTTGTGTCCGTAGTTAATATAACCAGAAAAAATATCTCTATTATAAGAAAATGCTGATTTTCCGATAGCCTCTATAATAGGCGCATCACTAGAGTCAAGCACTAAATTACCATTGGTATCTACTTTATAACCATCTTGATCTGTATTATTGTTATTCTTAGTTTCGTTTGTTCTGTATTCTAAACCAAGTTCTAATTTACCATTTTTTGATATTGGCTTTGTATAATCAAGATTAATTAAGGTGTTATTACCTTTGTTTTTAATAGTATTAAAATAATTTAAAAATTTATATTCAGGGTCAGTTGCTAGTATAATAGTTTCATCATTTGTAGCATCTTCATCATTTTCTGAATCAGAATAAGTTGCTTCAAATTCTAAATTATGACCTTCTTGGTTAAAGTCGATTTTATAATTCATATTATAACTTCCTGAGCTATTATCATTATCAGAAGTATTAGGCGAATTTTGATTAAGCGTATTTGTTAAGTCATATATTTTTACAGAACCGTCATTAAAACCATTCGTTCTGTTTTGAGTAGTATAAAATGATAAAGTGTTTTTATCATTAATATAAATATCAGCACCAAGTTTTACTAAAAATGATTCTCTATCATTATCAAAAATAAAATTTTGACTAGAAGCTCCTTCTCCTATTCTTACAATTGCACCATAATTATGACGTTTACCTCCGTTGTATCCTAAGTTTGTATAAAAATTAACTTTACCAGTTTTATAATTCAATGTTTAAAGAACCATTATAACGAGTATTTTCTCCTTGTGTAATTCCTGTATTAATTGAGCCGTTAAAACCTGTATTAGCACCTTTATTTAAAATAATATTGATAATTCCACTCATTCCTTCAGGATTGTATTTTGCTGATGGATTGGTAATTAATTCAATACTTTTAATCGATGTAGAAGGTATTTGTTGTAATAATTGAGCAGTACTCATATTGGTTGGTTTTCCGTCAACTAAAACTCTAACATTTGAATTTCCACGTAAACTTATTTCTCCTGATTGACTATCGACACTTACAGATTGTACATTGTTTAGTAACTCTGATGCTGTTGCACCTGCTGAGGTTAAATCTTTACCTACATTAATTACTTTTCTGTCTATTTTTTGAGTTACAGTAGATGTTTCTGCACGAACTACGACTTCATCTAAAGCTGTACTATCTTCGGATAAAGAAATTGTACCTAAAGATACTTTTTTGTTTTTATTGCTAATAGTAATTGATTTAGATACTGTTTTGTATCCTATAAATTGAATTTCTATTGTGTTTTTTCCTTCGGATATATTTTTGATACTAAAAGTACCATCATCATTTGTAATTCCACCAGTTAAAATTTTATCAGAAGTATTTTTAATTATGATGTTTACGTAAGGTAATGCTTCTTTTGATACTTTGTCAATCACTTTACCAGAAACAATACCAATTTTTGAGAGGTTTTTTTTAGGTGTTTGAGCAAATAAATTGACACTAAATACTGTTAAAATTAGTAGTAGTAACTTTTTCATTGAGTTTTTTTTGAGTTGTTTGATATCTAATAGACGAGTTATTTCTTGTTTTTGTTACTGACTTTAACTACATTTAACTTATTGTTAACATTTGATATTCAAGAATAAAACATAAAAAATGATTAATATAATTGGAATTGTTTTGATTACTGTCATCACTGCAGGGCTAACCTGGTATTCTGAAGTTAAATCAAATGAAAGACAAAAAAAACAAATTAATGGTCGATATTTACTTAAAGCTAATTTAGTTTATAAAGTTCTAGGGTTTTTATTCATCATTATTGGTGTTATTTTAATGAATTTTATAATTTTAAATTGGAATGAAGAGATAAAGATAATTGGACCGATCTTAATTTGTTTTTTTTTAATCCCTGGAATATTTACAGTAATTTTTTATTATAATTACAGTATAGAATTTGATGAATTAAGAATTATTACTACAAATTGGAAAGGAACAAAAAGAACATTTAAATGGAGTGAATTGATTAATGTTAAGTTTTTTAGTTCATTTAAATATTTAGAGATAAAACTTAAGTTTGATAAGATATTAATCAATCAAGACTCTACTGGATTCATTAATTTTATTGAAATGATGGAATTACAAACAGATTATACAATTGAAAAATTAAAAATTCACTAAACATTATACAAGTCCCTCATTATGAAGAAAAAAACATTGGTTATAGGAGCCTCTTTAAATCCTACAAGATATTCAAATATTGCAATTAAAAGATTGATAGATAAAAGTGTTGAGGTAGTTGCTATCGGTTTACGAAGCGGTAGTATATTTGGTGTAGTTGTAGCTACAGAAAAAGTATCGTTTAACGATATCAATACAATTACATTATATTTAAATTCAGAACGTCAAAAAGAGTATTATAGTTATATAATAGCTTTGAAACCTGAGCGCGTAATTTTTAATCCAGGTACCGAAAATGAAGATTTTTATACTCTTTTATCTGAAAATGATATTAAGTATGAGATCGCTTGTACGTTAGTTTTATTATCGACCAATCAATATTAATTATTAATATTGATTGGGTTATTACTTGTGCTATATTGTTTTCCTGCTTCTGCTAATTCTACATTTTCAAAAATAGTTTGAGCTTCTTTTTTGAACTCTTGAATATTTGAATAGCGACTAGAGTAGTGTCCGATAATCAATTTATTTACCATTGCTTGATTGGCTATATCGGCTGCTTGTTCAGCAGTTGAATGCTTTGTTTTATCGCATAAATCCTCTCTATCTTTTAAGAAGGTAGCTTCATGATATAACAAATCGACACCTTTAATAATAGGTACAATATCTGGTTTATAAGCAGTATCACTACAAAAAGCATAACTTTTTGCTTTTGGAGGAGTAATTGTTAATTCTGAATTTGGAACAATTTCACCTGTAGATAGTATGAAATCTTTACCTGCTTTAATATTATGATAATCGCAGGTATCTATTTCATCGTATTGTTGAACATTACCAATGTGTAATTTTCTTGCTTTATGCTTTTCTTTAAATAAGAATCCGTTTGTATAAACCCTATGATTTAAAGGAATAGTATGTACGGTAACTTTATCATCTTCAAAAATTAATTCACTTTCTTTCGATTCTAATTCATGAAAGAAGAGGTTATACTTTGTCCAAGATTTAGTTAGTTTTAATTGAAGTACGGTAATTTCTTTAATTCCTTTTGGGCCATAAATATGTAAGTCTTTTTCTCGATTTAAAATTCCAAATGTTGAAATAAGACCTATTAATCCAAAAAAATGATCACCGTGTAAATGAGAAATAAAAATATGATTTATCTTAGAAAAACCAATTTTATATTTTCTCAGTTGTGTTTGAGTACCTTCTCCGCAGTCAATTAAAAAGTGACTATTATTAATTTCTAAATATTGAGATGTAGGATGCGCATTTACTCTCGGAGTAGCCGAGTGACAACCTAAAATAGTTAATTTTAAACTCATTTATTTAATTACAAATCGTTTAGAAATAATTTCTTTATTACTTTGAATAGCGTAAATATACATTCCTGATTTTAAATCATTACGATTAAAAAGAATTGAATTACGTCCATTAATAACGTCAACTTGTTTCGAATATACTGTTTTACCAAGTATGTTACGAACAGTTAAAATAACCGCTTGCTTGCTTGTTGAGTTAACAAAAATAGTTGTGTTATTAACAAAAGGATTAGGAGATGCAACTAGTTTGTCTATAGATTTTTGTTGAGAAAAACTAGATATTGTTATAAGTAATAAGAAAAAAAGTATTTTTTTTGCCATATATATGTTTTTAATGAATCATTAAATTAGGTTAAAAACCTAAATCACGCTGCATATTTTCCATATCTAAAACATCTTGAGCTTCAACCAAGGTTGGAACAATATTAAATGTTTCTGGAAAATCATCAATGTTCACATCTTTTACTATAATAACAAAAGATGTGCCATTTTGTTGATGTTTATCAGCATATTCCAAAAATAACGAAATATTTTCTTTTGAAGCACAAAAATCACCTAAAACTTCAACAATAACGTGTTTTTTATTATAGTTAAAATGTTCTTTTTCAAAAGTTAAGAAGAAATCTTGAAAGTTTTTTTCTTCAGAACTGATTAAAATATAGTTGTTTTTATCTTCTATTTTCATGCTTATCTTTTTATCTGTTGTGCTAATAAGTACATAACTGCCATACGCACAGCAACACCATTTTCTACTTGATTTAAAATAATAGATTGTTTGCTATCAGCAACATCACTTGTTAATTCAACACCTCTGTTTATAGGTCCTGGATGCATAATAACGATTTCCTTGTTAAGGCCGTCTAAAATTTCTCTATTAATACCAAAAAGCTGTGTATATTCTCTTGTTGAAGGAAAATATTTAATATCCATTCGTTCGTGTTGTACACGTAAAACATTGGCAACATCACACCATTCTAAAGCTTTCTTTAAATCGGTTTCAACTTCAACTCCTAAACTTGTAATATATCTAGGAATTAATGTAGTTGGTCCACAAACTTTAACTTCAGCACCTTGTAATTGTAAAGCGAATATATTTGAAAGTGCTACTCGTGAGTGTAAAACATCACCAACAATAACAATTTTTTTCCCTTTTAAATTACTGTTTAAAGCTTCTCGCATAGAAAAACTATCTAACAATGCTTGTGTCGGATGTTCATGAGTTCCATCACCAGCATTAATAATTTTAGCATCTACATGTCTTGATAAAAATATACCTGCTCCAACACTCGCATGACGCATAACAACAATATCAACCTTCATGGCTAAAATATTGTTTACGGTGTCAATTAGTGTTTCTCCTTTTTTTACTGATGATTGTCCTGCTGAAAAATTAATGACATCAGCAGATAAACGTTTTTCTGCTAATTCGAATGATAATTTTGTACGGGTACTATTTTCAAAAAATAAATTAGCAATCGTAATATCTCGTAAAGAAGGAACTTTTTTAATCGGTCTATTTATAACTTCTTTAAAATGAGAAGCAGTTTCAAAAATAAGTTCTAAATCTGTTTTGTTAAGGTATTTGATACCTAATAAATTCTCAACACTTAACTGCTTCATCTTCGTTTTGTTTTATAATCATAGCTAATCAAGCTTAGTAGGCTTGGTTTCTAAGTAAATTCTGTCTTTTTTATGAGTTTCTTGCCAATTAACAATTACTGTTTCTTCGTTAATTGCATCTACTTGTCTTCCTCTATAATTAGGTTGAATAGGTAAATGACGGCTAAAACGACGGTCAATTAATACGAGTAACTCAATATTTTCTGGTCTTCCGTATGATTGAAGAGCTGTTAAAGCACTTCGCACACTTCGTCCTGAATAGAGTACGTCATCAATTATAACTACTTTTTTATCTTCAATTAAAAAATCGATTTCGGTAGATGTAGCCTCTAAAGGTGCATCTCTTCTTCGAAAATCATCTCTATAAAAAGTAATATCTAAAAGACCTAATTGTAAATTTTTAATTTGATATTCATCTGTTAATAATTTTGCTAATCGTTTTGCTAAATAAGTACCTCTTGGTTGAAGACCTATTAAAACAGTATTAGAAAAATCATTATGATTTTCGATTAACTGACAGGCTAATCGATGCAGAATGATTTCAATTTCTTTTGAAGTAAGTAGTGTTTTCCTGCTCATAATTTGCTACCAAATTGGTTTGATAGTTGAATGTTCAAAAATAAAGTAAAAAATTAAGTGAGCAAAATTAAAGTTGAACAAACATAAAACTATATGAATAAAATTATCTTTACATTTGCCACCTTTTAGCAAAACGGATATAATTATGATGAAATACCTTAAGAATAAGAAACTTAACATTAAAGACGATACCCTTGCAGGTATAACAGTTTCTTTAGCAATGATACCCGAAGTGGTGGCTTTTGCTTTTGTTGCGCAAATTAGCCCTATTGTAGCATTGTTTGGAGCTTTTGTAGTCGGAATAATATCTGCTGTTTTTGGTGGAAGACCAGGTTTAATTTCAGGTGCAGCAGGTGCTGTAGCGGTTATTTTTGTACATATGATTCAAGAAGGACACGCAAAAGGACTTCTATTTGATGAGCCTGTTGAAAATATGGGATACTTTTATTTACTCGCCGCCGTGGTTTTAATGGGAATAATACAAGTCTTTGCAGGACTATTTAAGCTCGGTAAGTTTGTACGGTTGATACCACATCCTGTAATGATGGGGTTTGTAAACGGATTGGCTATTGTTATTTTTATGGCACAATTAGGAATGTTTAAGGAAAATTCAAAAGATTTTTTTGGACAAAATAAACGTGAAACAACATCTAAAGAATTAGTTTATAACGTAAATAATAATGAAGTAAAAGATGTTTTGTCGGGTACTGTTTTATATACGATAAAAGATAAATCAGTAATAAATAATCAAACAGCTAAAGAAGCTTTTATAATTTCTGATGGACAGGTTTTTAATCCAATAACTAAAAAAGTTGTTTTTAATGTAAAAGAAGATGGTTTTTATTCAGTTAAAGATACTGGAGTTGTAAAATCGACTATGCAAGGTGAAAAGCTTTATATAATGATAGGTTTGGTTTTATTAACAATGCTTATTGTTTGGGGATTACCAAAAATTACCACAAAAATACCCGCAGCATTAACCGCTATTTTAATCGTTTCTTGTATTGTTATTTTTGGAGGAATTCAATCAATTAATGTAGGTGATTTTATTAGAGATGGTGGTGGAGCTGGTTTAAATGGTTTTGATGAATTATCAAAAAAATTAAACGTATTTGAACTTTGGAGTAATTTACCTTTCAATTTAGAAACGTTAAAATTTATTGCGCCGTATGCATTTTTAGCGGCTTCTGTTGGTTTAATTGAAACCTTAATGACCGTGAATTTGGTAGATGAATTAACCGATACCAGAGGAAATGGAAATAAAGAATGTATCGCACAAGGTGCGGGAAATATGGTAAGTGGTTTATTTGGTGGTACTGGAGGTTGCGGTATGATTGGGCAAACGGTTATTAATATCAACGCAGGTGGTAGAGGACGTTTATCAGGAGTAATGATGTCGTTAACTTTATTAACCTTTATTTTATTTGCTGATAAATATATTGAACAAGTGCCAATTGCTGCTTTAGTAGGTGTAATGTTTATGATGGTTATTGAAACTTTTGCTTGGTCTAGTTTTAGAATTATGAAAAAAATTCCAGCTTCGGATGCCTTTGTTTTAATCATTGTATCTGCTGTAACTGTGTTTTTTGATTTAGCAATTGCTGTATTTGTAGGTGTTATTATTTCAGCATTATCATTTGCTTGGTCGAGTGCTAAAAAAATTAGAGCTAGAAAACGTGTAAAAGCAGACGGAACTAAAATATATGAAATTTGGGGTCCTTTATTCTTTGGAAGTATTACTGAATTTAACGAGAAATTTGATATCAAAAATGATCCTGAGCTTATTGAAATTGATTTTGTAGAATCAAGAATTTCTGATCATTCGGCTATTGAAGCAATTGTTAATTTGGTAGAAAAATATAAAGCAGTAAACAAAAAAGTAACCTTAAAGCATTTAAGCGAAGATTGTAAAGTTTTATTATATAAAGCAAATCCGATTTTTAAAGGTGTTATTGAAGAAGCTGTTGATGATCCTAGATATCATTTAGCTGCAAATCCAGAAAAGTTTCCAAAAGCTTTATCAGAATATAAATTCTAAATAAAAAAATCCCGCAATTATTTGCGGGATTTTTTTTGATTTATAGTTTTTTACATTTTTTGTATCGGACTAATTATTTGAACATCATTAAAAGCAATTGCACCTCTTATTACGCTATCTATTGTTTTTTTCAAGGCTTCAATTAATTGCATTTTAAGTTGCGATTTATGATAAATTAAACTTACTTCTCTTGCAGGTGGAGGTGTTTCAAATTCTCTTAAATTTTTTTTATCAGCATCATTTAAATCGAGTGTATTTAAATAAGGTAATAAAGTCATTCCTAAACCATCTTTTGATAACTTTATAAGTGTATCGAAACTTCCACTTTCTAATTGAAAATTATTTGCACAATTTTTTTTATTAGCTCTACATAAATTAATAATGCTATTTTTAAAACAATGTCCATCTTCAAGAAGTAAAATATCATCAACATCTAAATCATCAATTTTAATTTTCTTTTTATTAAATAATCGATGTTCATTAGGTATTAAACCAACAAAGGGTTCGTAGTATAAAACACGTTCTTTTATTGCTTCATTTTCTAAAGGTGTAGCGGCTAAAGCAGCATCAATATGTCCATCTGTTAATTTTCTGATGATTTCCTCTGTTGTTAATTCTTCAATAATTAATTTAACTTTTGGATAATTTTTACCAAAGGTTTTTAAGAACATCGGTAATAATGTAGGCATTACTGTGGGTATAATACCAAGTTTAAACTCGCCACCTACAAAACCTTTTTGTTGATGTACGATGTCTTTAATACGACTGCTTTCATCTACAATAACTTTTGCTTGTTCTATGATTTTTAGACCAACTTCTGTTAATTCGATTGGTTTTTTTGAGCGATTAAATATTTTAGCATCTAATTCATCTTCTAATTTTTGTATTTGCATACTTAAAGTAGGCTGTGTAACAAAACAATGTTCAGCTGCTACTGTAAAATTTTTATATTTAGCTACAGCAAGAGTGTATTTTAACTGTGTTATTGTCATTGTATCAGTTTTTTTGATAAAGATATTAAAAGTATCAATAACGTTTATAGTTTTTAACAATTATTTGAACCTACTTTTGAAGTAGTAAATAACAGTACTTAAAAAGAATATTATGAAAACAACAGTTTTAGGTTTAGATAGTAAAAAGTCAATAAAATTAGCAAAAGAATTAAATATATTATTAGCTAATTTTCAAGTGTATTATCAAAATGTAAGAGGATTACATTGGAATATTAAAGGTAAAAGTTTTTTTGAACTACATGTTAAGTTTGAAGAATTATATACTGATGCTCAAGAAAAAGTTGATTTAATTGCTGAAAGAATATTAACATTACAAGGAGTTCCGTTACATACTTTTGAAGATTATTCAAAACTATCAACGGTTGTTGTGGGTAAAAATATTTCTAATGATAAAAAAGCAGTGGAATTAGTGGTTAATTCATTATCAGAATTATTGAAAATAGAGCGAGCTATTTTAGCAACATCAGATGAAGCAAATGATGAAGGAACAAATTCGATGATGAGTGATTTTATCGCGGAGCAAGAAAAAACAATATGGATGTTAAATGCTTGGTTAGGTTAGAAATCAGTAAAAAACTTCTTAAAAATAAAAAAAGGCAATCATTTACGATTGCCTTTTTTTATAAATATATTTTAAAATTATTTTTTATCATCAGTAATATTTACCGTGTTTTCTGCTAATATTTTTTTCTGATATTGTCCTTGCACAACATCTACAATAATTAAAATAGCTAACACAAAATAGAAAGTTGTTTTACTCATCGGTACAATTTCGTTTCCAAATAATTTTAAATGCGCTAAATGCCCACCTTCAGTAACCAACATAATTCCGACTATAAAAAGAATAAATAATCCTAATACTTCATACATACGATTTTTTGCTAAAAATGTAGAAATTTTATCTGCCATTACTAACATTAATAATCCGCTTATAACAATAGCAATTGCCATAACAATAAATGCGGTTGTTGAGTTTTCAATTTCGCTAGTAAGCCCGATTGCGGCTAAAATAGAATCAAAAGAAAAAACTAAATTCATAATAACAATACTTGTAATAACAGCATTTGACGATTTTGCTTTTTTTCCGCTTTCAATATCATGTGATAAATCGTTGCTTCCAATCATATGCCATATTTCTTTTATTGCGGTGTAAAGTATAAATCCACCACCAAATAAAACAATAATACTATGTCCATTAAATGCAAAATGAACAACATCTTTAATGCCTCCACTTAAAAAAGAAAAAGGTTCTTGAAAAAAATCAATAACAGAAACTAAAACAAAAAGTAATACAATTCTTAAAACAATGGCGATTAAAATACCCACTTTTCGTACTCTTTTTCTGTCTGATTCAGGTGCTTTTTTAGATTCTAAAGAAATATATAATAAATTATCAAACCCTAAAACGGCTTGTAATAAAATTAGCATTAATAAAGTAAAAATGATTCCTAGCATAATAATTTAAAGTTAATTGATTTTATGTTGTCAAATATATCAATAAAGAATTGAAGCAAAAAGTGTTTCTAAATGAAGATAATAAAGAAATGAGTTCTTTATTAAGAACAAATCTAATTATTTAAGTTCTCTTAATAAAGTTTACATTTTAATGATGTGTTGTTAAAATAAGAGCGCTATAAGCTTTACAAACGCGCCTTTAATTTGACCAATCAAAAAAACCTTAAATATTACTTATAATGAAAAACTTAAAATTAAGCGTATTAGCTTTATTAGCAATTTCGATTAGTTTAACAACATTGACTTCTTGTGAAGATGGAGCTGATGGAACAAATGGTATTGATGGAGTAAACGGAACTGACGGAACAAATGGAACTGATGGAACTGATGCTTCAACATATTTAACAGCATCTAAAACACCAAACTTTTTAAAGGTAACTAGTGATTTTGTTGGATTAAAAATTACACCATTATTATCATCAGAAGATATTATACCAAATTCACCAGATTTTGTGTACGGTTCTATGGCTGATGGAGCTGGTTTATTACCAGAAGCAGATGGTACTTTTACTTTAATTAATAATATTGAAGCTGATTATTCTATTGCTAGAATTAAATTAAACAAAAATTTAAGACCAATATCAGCAGAATATATTTTAAACGCAACTGCAACTGGTGCAACAGCACAATGTTCAGGATCTATGGTTTCTCCAGAAGAACATGGTTTTGGACCTTTATATTTATCAGGTGGTGAATGGGGTGGAGCATCAAAAGGTGTTTTTGCTACAGATCCTTATAAATCGGCAGAAGATGCAAGCATAGGAAGAATGTTAACTGCAATGGGACAATGGTCTACTGAAAATGCTGTAGTTATCGGTAAAGATGCTTATGCTGATAAAACAGTTGCTTTTATTGGTGATGATAACGGAAATAACGAAGTTCCTTCAGGTCAATTAGGAATGTATGTTGGTAATAGAGGAGATTTAGAAGGAGGAAAATTATATGGTTTAAAAGTAACTTCGGCAGGAGTAGCTTATGAAGTTGATATGACTGAAGGAACTGAATATGATGTTGAGTTTGTTGAATTAGAAGAAAAAGAAATTACAGCTTTAGATACAGAATGTAAAACTAAAGGTGTTATGGGATTCTCTAGATTAGAAGATATTGACTGGAGAAGAGGTTCTGCATCAAATAATAGAGAAATTTATTTTGCAGTTACAGGTCGTAACAAGCCAGGTTTAGTTGGTAAAGGAACTATTTTAGGACGTGTTTATAAAGTGGTTTTAAATGAAAATGATCCAACAGGAGCGGCTAAAATTACTTGTGTATTAGATGGTGATATTGTTGGAGGAAAAGCAGATGGTTTTCATTCTCCTGATAATATTGTAGTTACTGAAAACTATGCATATGTTCAAGAAGATCCTAACGGATATGCTTCTGTAAATCCAAATATTATTGGATATTCTAAATTATATCAATATAACTTAAATACTGGAGTAATTAAAACTGTTTTAGAATGCGATCAAGATAGAGCTGCAACTTTAGGTTACGGAAATATTGCAAAAAATTGGGAAATTACAGGAATGATTGATGTTACTGATATTGTAAATAATGGTAAAAATTCATTTTTAGTAATGACTCAAAATCACGGATGGGAACCAGCTGATGGAACTTCATTTACAGATCCAAAAGCAAATACTGATTTAGATAACAGAAAAGAAGGTTCTGTTTTACACTTAATTACAGGATTAGAAAGATAAAAAAATGAAAGACTTTTTCAGTCAAGCTAAGACATACCTTTGTGTATGTCTTTTGCTTTTGGTAGTATCATGTACTCAAAAACCAGCAAAATATTCTTCTGTTGCTCAGTTTTCTGAGGATGTTAAAAAACAATATATTAATCATCTTTCAAAAGCTATTGAGAATTTAGATAGCATGGAAGGTAAATCGATTAAAGAACAACAAAAACATTATGTTTTAGCTCGTAAATATTTCAAATTAGCTGAACCAATTTTAGCTTTTTCAGATAAAGATAATTACAAATCATTAAATGCACCTAATATTATAGGTGTTCATGGTGAAACTACAAATGATACTCGAGTTATAAATCCGATAGGATTTCAAGTAATAGAAGAAACTATTTATGATGATGATAGCGATTTTATTGTATTAAAAAGAGCCATAAATGTTACTAGTAATCGATTGAAATTAATTAAAAAAAATGTAACACTTAAGTTAAAAGGATATCATGTAATGTGGTTAATAAGAGATCAAATTACTAGAGTAGCTACAGCGGGTATTACTGGTTTTGATTCTCCAGTTTTAAATCAATCATTAGTTGAAAGTTCATATACTTATGAAACCCTTCTTGATATTATCAAATTAAATGAAAACAAGTTTACATCAAAAGCATTATTTAATAAATTTGAAGTGGCTGTAAAAAGTGCTCAAAAATCTTTAAATCATGATTTTGATACTTTTGATCGTTTTAATTTTATAAAAAATCATACAAATCCTCAGTTAAAAATATTACTTGAAATTCAAAAAGATTGGGAAGTTAAATATCCTTTTGAAATGGCATTATCAAATAATATGTCAACCTTGTTTTCTGATAAAACATTAAATATAAATTATTTTTCTGATCATTTAAATGATACCACTAAACTAGCTGAAAAAATAGTTTTTGGTAAGCAATTATTTAATGATACATCTCTTTCTAAAAATTACGATATGGCTTGTGCAACTTGTCATATTAAAGATTTAGCTTTTACTGATGGTAGAAAAACTTTTGATGAAAATCAAACAAGAAATAGCCCAACATTAACTTATGCAGCTTATCAAAGAAGTTTTTTTATGGATGCCAGAGCTGGTAGTTTAGAAGGTCAGGTTGTTGGAGTTGTAGAGAATCATAATGAATTTAATATGTCTATGGATTCTGTTGTACAGCGTGTATATAAGAATAAAGAGTATAAAAAATCAATAATAAATTTATATGGTGCTAAAAGAGTTGATTTTAATATACGTCATGCAATAGCTTCTTACATAAGAACTTTAAATATGTTTGATTCAAAATTTGATAAAAATATAAGAGGAGAAGAGGAAACCTTAACAGCAGATGAAAAGCAAGGTTTTAATTTATTTATGGGAAAAGCATTGTGTGCAAGTTGTCATTTTGCACCTGTATTTAATGGAACAGTTCCTCCTAATTATAATGATACAGAGCTTGAGTTTATAGGTGTTCCAGAATCTACGGATAGTATTAATCCTAAAATTTCTACGGATTTAGGGCGTTATGCTTTATATAAAACTCCAGAACGTAAACACTTTTTTAAAACACCTACTGTTAGAAATATAGCTAAAACAGCGCCATATATGCACAATGGTGTTTATAAAACTTTAGAAGAAGTTATGGATTTTTATAATAAAGGTGGTGGAGCAGGTTTAGGTTTTGATACTGAATATCAAACATTACCTTTTGATAGTTTAAGTTTATCAAAGAAAGAAATATCTCAGATTATTGATTTTATGAATACATTAACAGATGAAACTTATTAGAATAAAAATGTAATTTTATAACAAATAAAAGCAACCAGTGTATCGGTTGCTTTTGTTTGTTATATGTTTAATTTTCTATAACTAATAACCTTAAAATTATTGGAATTTTACAAATGTTTAAAATAAGACAAAAAACAGTTTTCTGTGAATTATGCTGTTTTTTTTAAATTAAGTTAAATGTAATGTTACGTTTGTGCTATAAAATTAAAATAAATGAAAAAAATACTAATGTTTGGAGCAGGATTATCTGCCACAACACTTATTAAATATTTATTAGATAATGCTCAAGCACAGCATTGGAAATTACAAATAGCTTCTAGAACAAAAGCTACAGCAGAAGCTAAAATAAATAAGCATCCTTTTGGGGAAGCCATTGGTTTAGATGTAGTAAATGATGCAGAAGGAAGAAGAAAATGGATTGCTGATGCTGATATAGTGATATCAATGTTACCTGCAGCCTTACATATGTTAATTGCTAATGATTGTTTATCAGCTAATAAAAACTTAGTAACAGCTTCTTATGTTTCGCCAGAAATACTTGCTTTAGATGAAAAGGTTAAAGATGCTGGAATTATTTTTATGAATGAAGTAGGAGTAGACCCAGGAATTGACCATATGTCTGCAATGAAAATTATAGATTCAATAAAAAATCAAGGAGGAACTATAGATACATTTAAATCGTACTGTGGAGGGTTAATGGCTCCAGGATATGATAATAATCCTTGGAAATATAAATTTACTTGGAATCCTAGAAATGTAGTAATGGCAGGTACTGCTGGAGCATTTTTTTTAGAAGAAGGTAAAGAAACTACTTATACTTATTCTAATTTATATGAAAATACAGAACAAGTTGAGGTGTTAAACTATGGTAAGTTTGATGCATATGGAAATAGAGACTCTGTAATTTATAAAGAAATTTATGGCTTAGAAGGTATTTCTAATTTATATAGAGCAACCCTAAGAAATGAAGGATATACAGATGCTTGGAATATCTTATTACAATTAGGTTTTACTGATGACGAGAAAAAATACAATGTAAAAGATACTACTTTTGCCGATTTTACAGCACAATTTGTAAATAAAGAGGGTTCTTGGAAACAAAGAATAGAATCAGTATTAAATAAAGAAATTTCTGAAATTTCATTTGCTAAAATTGAATGGTTAGAAATTTTTACTGATGCTATTATAGGAGGAGAAGATAAAACTGCTGCTCAGGTATTAGAACAAGCAATGGTTGCTAAAATGAGTTTAGAAGAAGGAGATAAGGATATGTTAGTAATGCATCATTACTTTAAATATATATTAAATGGAGAATCGAGAGAAATAACTTCTTCTATGGTATATATTGGTGAAGGAAACGAACATACAGCAATGTCTAAAACTGTTGGCTTACCTACTGCAATTGCTGTTAAAAATATTTTAAACGGAAATATTTCTTTAACAGGAGTTCAAGTGCCAAACGTAAAAGAAATATACGAACCAATTCTTAACGAATTAGAGGAGTATGGAATTCAATTTATCGAAAAAGAAACTGTTTTAGCTTAATTGATATGAACATAAAAATAGGAATATTAAGAGAAGAAAAAACACCACCAGATAGAAGAGTACCTTTTACACCAGAACAAGTAGCTGAAATTATAGCTACTTATTCAACTGTAAAAGTGGTGGTACAACCTAGTGAAATTCGTTGTTTTAAAGATGAAGACTATGTTGCTAAAGGAGTTGTTTTACAAGAAGATTTATCGGATTGTGATATTATTTTTGGAGTAAAAGAAGTACCTGTACAAAATTTAATTCCGAATAAAAGATATTTTTTCTTTTCGCATACACATAAATTACAGCCTTATAATAAAAAACTAATACAGGCTATTTTAGAAAATAAAATAACACATACAGATTATGAATGTTTAGTTCAGCCAAATGGAGCAAGAATTATAGGTTTTGGTAGGTATGCAGGTATTGTTGGAGCATATAATGGTTTAAAAACATTTGGTGAACGAACTCGAAATTATCAATTAAAACCAGCAACTTCTTGTACCGATTTACAAGATATGATAGCACAATTAAAGTTGTTGCAATTAAATAAAGTTAAAATTGTTTTAACAGGTTCAGGAAGAGTTGCAAAAGGAGCTAATGAAATTTTAGAAGCTGCAAAAATAAGAAAAGTAGCTACTGATGAGTATTTAACTCAAACATTTAACGAAGCTGTGTATTGTTGGATTGATGCAGATGAATATACAGAACGAAAAGATGGAGCTGATTTTGATTTCAATCACTTTTTTGAAAATGGAACAGCGTATAAATCGACTTTTAAAAGGTTTACTGAGGTATCAGATTTATTTATAGCTGGGCATTATTGGGATAATTCATCACCTGTATTTTTTACAAAAGAACAAGCTGCTTCAGAAGATTTTAAAATAAGAGTAATTGCAGATATTAGTTGCGATATTGCATGTGCAGTACCATCAACATTAAGACCTTCTACTATTGCAGACCCTGTATATGATTATGATAGAATAACAGGAAAAGAAGTTGAGAAATATTCTAATGAAAATAATATATCTGTTATGGCAGTAGATAATTTGCCTTGCGAATTACCTGTAGATGCTTCTCAAGGTTTTGGAAAACTTTTAATTGAGCAAATAGTACCTTTATTAGTATATGGAGATAAAGATGATATTCTAAAAAAAGCAACTTTTACCACATCAGAAGGAAAATTAGCATCAAAATATAGTTATATGGAAACTTTTGTAAATTCTTAATAATAAGATGAAAAATAGAAAAAGGAACCTTTAATGTTCCTTTTTTTTAGATATAATTCCATAATATTTTTATGGCAACAAAGGCAATCAAAATAGCAGTTGCCTTTTTTAATTGAATAGGTGTAAGTAATTTATTACTCATACGTTTTCCTATTTGTCCTCCAATAGCTACAGTAATTAATAAAGTAGAAGTTAATTTCCAGTCAATTATAAAATTAGTATTAAAATATTGACCAAATAATCCGGCAATAGAGTTTACTAATATAAAAACACTAGCGGTTGCTGCAATTTTTTTAGAAGAGTCCCAGTTTGATAAATGTAATAAAGGAGCTAAAAAAATGCCTCCCCCAATACCAACTATTCCAGAAATAAAACCAATACCTCCTCCATAACTAGCATTTTTATAAATATTTACTTTATTATGTTGTTTTTTAGAAATGATACTTTTTTCAGAAAACCACATAGTAATTGCTGCTATTAACAATGTGATTCCTAAAATAATAAAAAAAAATACTTGATTAATTTTAAGAAATCCACCAAAAAAAGCTAATGGAACACTAGATAAAACTAAAGGAGTTATTTTCTTCCAGTCAATTAATTTTTCTTTTTGAAAGAATAAAATATTACTAAACACAACAACAATGTTACAAAGTAACGATGTTGCTCGTATTTGAGAATAGGCAATTCCAGTAAGTGCAAGTACCGCTAAGTAACTAGAGCCTCCTCCAAAACCAACAGAAGAATATAGTATAGCGATACAGTAAAATACGAGTATTAATTGCCAGTTAATAAAAAAGGTTTCAATTAAAAACATTAATGAGTATATCAAATTATTTCTTTCAAAGATATTTTAAATTGTTGAGGTGTTATTAATTCCTTTTTTTGAAAATCCTATTAAAATATGTAACATTATTAAAACCTGTTTTATAAGCAATATCAGAAATATTTTGATTAGGATTATTTTTAATTAGTTGTTTAGCAAATTTAATTTTTTCAGAATTTATATAATCAATAGGTGTAACACCTAAAGTACTTTTAAATTTTTTAAAAAAATGAGATTTACTCATACAAGCTTTTTCAGAAATTTTATCTAAACTTAAATCATTTTTTGTTAAGTTTTCTTTAATATATTTAATAGCATAGCTTATACGGGTATCACTAAAACCATCATTAACATTTTTTAAAATCAGTTTTCGTGCTTTACTTTGTAACAAACGAATAATTAATTCTTGAATCATTAAATCTAATAATGCATTTTTAGATTTTGAATTATTAATAAATGTATTTGTTAGTTTATTAATAAGTATGTTTATTTCAGTATCATTATTTAAATGTGAAGTTTGTTTTTTAAAATCCCAATTATTATTTTCTCTTTCAATAGCGGTATTTTCATTAAAATGATAAACAACTTCATTTATTTTATTTTGATTAATTACTAATCCAGAATAGGTTGTTGGAGTAGTTAATGAAGCTTCAGGAAAATCAATACTTATATTGTTTTCTTCAGGAATAACTAATGTTGCTCCTTTAGTAAATAAAAATGGTTTTGTTTTATCGAAATGCATTATCATTTTACCAGTCATCATACTCGCAATAACTGTATTATCAAAATTTAAAAATACATTTTTTGTGGTTTCATATGTTTTAAAAATATTTAACTCTGCATATTCAGAGTTGTAGATAGTTTTATTATCAATAAATGTAATTACTTTTTTTGTTTTGATATTTTTATGGTTTAGCGACATCATTTTTTTATTTTTCATTTAGCATAGACTAATATCGTTCAATTATTTAATAGTATTGTTTGGTAATAGTTATTCTTTTGAGTGTAATTTTGGTTTATTGTTAATAAAATGATTTTACTTGTGTTAAGTATTTAAAATGCTTAATACTAGTATATAAGTCCCCCCTTTTTTTACTGTTAATAAAGAATTAAAGCTAACATTGTAAAAGTGTTAGCTTTTTTTGTTAAAAACCCATATTTTTAAAAAAAAAATTATGAGTAGTTATCATATTAAAAATTTAGAAGAATATTTTCAAGTGTACCGTAAGTCTGTTGCTACTCCTGAATTATTTTGGGAAGAAATAGCTGAAGAACACTTTATATGGAGAAAAAAATGGGATACGATTTTAAATTTTGATTTTAACACACCTAAAATAGAATGGTTTAAAGGTGCTAAATTAAATATTACAGAAAATTGTATCGATAGACATTTACAGATAAGAGGAGATAAAACGGCTATATTATTTGAACCAAACAATCCTAATGATAAAGCTGAGCATATTTCTTATAAAGAATTACATAAAAGAGTCTGTAAATTTGCAAATGTTTTAAAAGATAACGGAATTAAAAAAGGTGATAGAGTTTGTATCTATCTACCTATGATTCCTGAATTAGCAATTTCAGTATTAGCTTGTGCTAGAATAGGAGCAGTACATTCGGTAGTTTTTGCAGGATTTTCATCAACAGCTTTATCAACAAGAATAAATGATTGTGAAGCTAAAATGGTTATTACTTCGGATGGTTCTTTTCGTGGTACAAAAACAATCGATTTAAAAGGTATTGTAGATGAAGCATTAAACGATTGTGAATGTATAAATACTACTTTAGTTGTAAAAAGAACACACACAACTATTGAAATGAAAGAAGGTCGTGATAAATGGTTACAACCTTTATTAGATGAAGCTTCTGAAATTTGTGAACCAGAAATAATGGATGCAGAAGATCCTTTATTTATTTTATACACTTCAGGTTCTACAGGTAGTCCAAAAGGAATGTTACACACGACTGCTGGATACATGGTTTATACAGCTTATACTTTTAAAAATGTATTCAATTATAAAGAAAATGATGTGTATTGGTGTACAGCCGATATCGGTTGGATTACAGGACACAGTTATATTGTATATGGTCCGTTAGCAAATGGCGCAACTACCGTATTATTTGAAGGCGTACCGAGTTATCCTGATTTTGGTCGTTTTTGGGAAATCATAGAAAAACATAAAATTAATCAATTTTATACCGCTCCAACAGCAATTAGAGCGTTAGCAAAAGAAAAGTTAGATTTTGTAGATAAATATAATTTATCATCATTAAAAGTATTAGGAACAGTTGGTGAGCCTATAAATGAAGAAGCTTGGCATTGGTATAATGATAATATCGGAAAGAAAAAAAGTCCTATTGTAGATACTTGGTGGCAAACTGAAACAGGTGGTATGATGATTTCGCCATTACCATATATTACACCAACAAAACCAACGTATGCAACCTTACCATTACCAGGAATTCAATTATCTTTAATGGATGAAAATGGTGCAGAAATAAAAGGAAATCAAGTTGATGGACGTTTATGTATCAAATATCCTTGGCCAAGTATGGCAAGAACCATTTGGGGAAATCATCAAAGATATAAAGAAACCTATTTTTCAGCTTTTGAAAATAAATATTTTACAGGAGATGGCGCTTTACGTGATGAGGTTGGGTATTACAGAATTACAGGTAGAGTAGATGATGTAATTATTGTTTCAGGACATAATTTAGGAACTGCTCCTATAGAAGATGCCGTAAATGAACATCCTGCAGTAGCAGAAAGTGCTATTGTTGGTTTTCCACGTGATGTAAAAGGAAACGCTTTATATGGATATGTTATTTTAAAAGATGTTGGAGAAGGAAGAGACCATGATAATTTACGAAGAGAAATCAATCAAATTATAACCGAACATATAGGACCTATTGCAAAATTGAATAAAATACAATTTACTATAGGATTACCAAAAACAAGGTCAGGTAAAATAATGCGTCGTATCTTGCGAAAAATTGCACATAACGAATTAGATAATTTAGGCGATGTTTCTACATTATTAAATCCAGAGGTAGTGCAAAGTATTATTGATAATAGATTGTAACGTAAAATGAGTATTGTAAATATTAGAACCTATCTAGAAAAATCACTAACAATTAATGATAGTGATTGGCAATTTTTTACATCTAGATTAACACTAATAAAAGTAAAGAAACGTACAAAACTTTTAAATTTAGGTGAAGTAGAAAATCATATTTCATTTCTAGATAAAGGTATTGTACGTTTTTTTATCCCAAAAGAAAGTAAAGAAAAAGAAATTACTTTCGGATTTTGTTTTAGTAATGAGTTTGTAAGTGCTTATGATTCTTTTTTAACAAAATCACCATCATTATACGAATTAGAAACGCTTACTGATGTAGAAATGTGGCGTATGACTTATGATGATTTACAAGAGGTATATAATCAAACAAGTATTGGAAATGCTTTAGGAAGATTATCTTCAGAGCGTTTATATTTGATAAAATCAAAAAGAGAACAATCGTTATTAAATGAAACAGCCGAAGAACGTTATTTAAAGTTATTTGATGAACGCCCTAACTTAATAAAAGAAATTCCGCTAAAATATATTGCTTCTTATATTGGCGTAACAGCTCAGGCTTTAAGCCGTATTAGACGACGAATTACTTAACTTAGGTTCATTTTTTTTATGTCACAAAATTTAGTTCTTTGTAGTCTAAATTATCAAGAATGACAATAGTAGTTTTTATTATTTTTTTATGGTATTCAGGATTGTTTTTTCAAACGTTCTTTTTACATAGATATGCCGCACATCAAACATTTACAATGTCAAAATTTGCCGAAAAAGTATGTTTTGTATTTACTTGGCTTTTTCAAGGTTCTAATTATTTAAGTGCGTATGGTTATGGAGTTATGCACAGAATGCATCATGCGTATGCTGATACAGAGAAAGACCCGCATTCGCCTAAATACGATAGTAATTTATTTAAAATGATGTGGCGTACTAAAAACGTATACCAAGATATAAATAATCAAAGAATTGAAGTTGAACCTAAATTCACCAAAAACGTACCACAATGGAAAAGCTTTGATGACTTTGCAAGTTCTAAATTCTCTAGATTAACTTGGGGAGCTTTATATGTAGTGTTTTTCGCATTTTTTGCAACTGCTTGGTGGCAATGGTTATTTTTGCCTGTTGCTTTTTTGATGGCACCAATACACGGAGTTATTATTAATTGGTTTGCTCATATTTACGGTTACGTAAACTTTAAAGTTAGCGATACATCTAAAAATTTATTTCCTTTTGATTTTTTAATGATGGGCGAGGGTTATCATAACAATCACCATGCGAACGGAGGGCGTGCAAATTTTGGTGGCGTAAGATGGCGTGAAGTAGATGTTACGTATTGTATCATGATTATTTTAGATAAGTTGCGATTGATTAAATTGAAATAAAATTCATATAAAAAATATATTTTTAACCTTCTAGAATCTCAAGTTATTTTAAATAATAAGTTGAGATTCTAGAAGGTTTTGTTATTATGTCATAGTATTATTCGATGGCGTGTAATTTGACAATGCTATTTATATCTTCAAAAAATAATATGCAACATCAACATAAAATATCTTCAAAAAAAAACCTTAAAAAGAAAACAAAGGTTACAATGGTTACGGCTTTTAAAACTATTATTTGGCCAAAACGAAATTTAGTTTTTATCGGTTTGATATTAATTGTTTTAAGCCGATTAGCAAGTTTAGTTTTGCCATGGAAAAGTAAGGAATTATTAGATTATGTTATCCCTAATAAAGATTATAATCAATTATACGAATTGCTATTGATTGTCGGAATTGCTATTTTAGTACAATCAATTACATCCTTTTTATTAACTCGAATTTTAAGTGTACAGGCTCAATATTTGATATCAGAATTAAGAGCAAAAGTCCAAAAGAAAGTACTGTCTTTACCAATTAGTTTTTTTGATAATACTAAATCAGGTGCTTTAGTTTCTCGAATTATGAGTGATGTAGAAGGTGTTCGTAATTTGATAGGAACAGGATTAGTACAGTTAGTCGGTGGAACTATAACGGCTGTAATTTCGATGATTTTGTTAATTAGAATAAGTTTATCGATGACAATATTTGTATTGATTCCTGTTGCAGTATTTGGAGTTGTTGCTTTAAAAGCATTCAAATATATCCGACCAATATTTAAAAAAAGGCGTGTAATTAATGCTGAAGTAAAAGGACGATTAACCGAAACTTTAGGCGGTGTTAGAGTGATAAAAGCCTTTAATGCGGAAGCACAAGAAAACGAATCTTTTGAAAAAGGAGTTGCTCTTTTATTCCAAAACGTAAAAAAAGGATTAACGGCAACAGCTATTATGACAAGTTCATCTGCCTTTTTGCTAGGAATTGCTTCTACAGGAATTATGGGAATTGGCGGTTATAAAATTATGACAGGTGAATTAACCGTTGGTGATTTTTTATCGTTTACGCTTTTACTTGGTTTTATGATTGCTCCAATTGTACAGATGAGTAATATCGGAAGTCAATTAACAGAAGCTTTAGCGGGTTTAGATAGAACCGAAGAATTAATGAATATGGAAGCCGAAGAAGACAATGAAAATCGTGTTATTCAATTAGAAGATATTAAAGGAGAATTAGTTTTTGATAATGTTTCTTTTTCTTATGAAGCAGGAAAAGAGGTTTTAAAAGATATAAGTTTTCAAGTGCCATCAGGAACGGTAACAGCGTTGGTTGGAAGTTCGGGGTCGGGAAAATCTACAATTGCAGGTTTATCTGCTACTTTTTTAAATCCAATAGCAGGAAAAATAACAATTGATAATCAAGATATGTCAAAAGTTAAATTAAGTAGTTATAGAAAACATTTAGGCGTTGTTTTACAAGACGAGTTTTTATTTGAAGGAACTATTAGAGATAATATTTTATTTCCAAGACCAAATGCTTCAGAAGAAGAATTACAGAATGCTGTAAAAGCTGCTTATGTAAATGAATTTACAGACAGGTTTGAAGATGGATTAAATACATTAATCGGAGAAAGAGGTGTAAAACTTTCAGGAGGTCAGCGCCAACGTTTGGCAATTGCTCGGGCTATTTTAGCAAATCCGAAAATTATTATTTTAGATGAAGCAACTTCTAGTTTAGATACTGAAAGTGAAGCATTGATTCAAAAAAGTTTATCAGAATTAATAAAAGACAGAACAACAATAGTAATTGCACACAGATTAAGTACCATTAAACAAGCGGATCAAATTTTAGTGATAGAAGCAGGGGGTATTGTTGAACGTGGTACACATAATGAATTAATAGCTAAAAAAGGAAGATATTTTGAATTGTATACGTATCAAGCAAAAATTTAAGAAGCATATTTTTTAATAATGAAAAGCATCCTTTATAGGATGCTTTTTTATTTTATGGTAATTAAAAATATGTTATGTAAGTTTACTGTAAATATTCGACTGTATTTTAAGCATATAAATTAATCAAAAAATGAAAAAAATAGTATTACTAATAGCAATAAGCACAGTCTTTTTTGCTTGTAAAAAAGAAGTTAAAAATAAGGCAGAAAATAATATCACAGAAAATAAAAAAGCAATATCAAAATATCCTGATGCTTTAGATGCTATTTTTAATGCACACGGTGGTATTGATAATTGGCAAAAAATGAAGACTTTATCTTTCGGGTTAAATAAAGAAGAACATACTACGGATTTACATTCAAGGAAAACGGTTATAAATTCTGCGGATTATTCTTTAGGTTTTGATGGTAAAGATGTTTGGGTTTCTGATACGACTGCTTATAAAAAAGATCCAAAATTTTATTATAACCTTTATTTTTATTTCTATGCGATGCCTTATGTATTGGCAGATGATGGAATAATTTATTCTGAAACAACTTCGTTAGAGTTTGAAGGAAAAAAATATCCAGGGATTAAAATATCATATAAATCAAATGTAGGCTCTTCATCTGATGATAATTATTATATGTATTATGACGCAGTTACTAAAAAAATGAGTTGGTTAGGTTACACGGTTACTTATTTCAGTAAAACAGCTTCGGATAAAATCAAGCTTATTCGATATAATGATTGGGAAAAAGTTAATGGTTTTTTATTACCTAAATCTTTAACTTGGTATCAAAAAGATACAAAAGGTAACCCAACAAAACCAGACGGAAAACCAATAGAGTTTTTATTACCTTTATTAAGTGAAAAATCATTAGGTGTTTCTTTTTATCAAAAACCAGCTAAATAAAGTAATAAAATGATTACAACAAGAAAAGCTACTTTAGAAGATTTACCGATTCTTTTAGAATTTGAACAAGGTATTATTGACTTCGAACGTCCTTATGATTACACATTAAAAGAAGATAGAATATCATATTATGATATTAAAGAAATGATTTTAGCAGATGATGTAGAAGTAATCATAGCGGTTGATACAACTGAAAATACAACAATTAATAATCAAATAATAGTAGGTTCGGGTTATGCCAGAATTGAAAAAGCAAAACCGTATCTTAAACATGATACTTTTGTTTATTTGGGGTTTATGTTTGTAGCACCTACATATCGAGGAAAAGGAATTAATAAATTAGTGATTGATGCTTTACATACTTGGGCAAAAAGCAAAAATATCTTTGAATCTCGGTTAGAAGTATATGCTGATAACCATGGAGCTATAAAAGCGTATCAAAAAACAGATTTTAAAAGTCTTATTGTAAGAATGCGTAGAAGTTTACTTTAATTAGAAATGTTTTTATTTAAATGTTTAGCAACATAAACGCCCATACTAAAACAGGCTTGTAATAAATAACCACCAGTTGGAGCATTCCAATCAAGCATTTCGCCAATACAAAAAGTATTTTTTAATTTATTAAGTTCAAAGTTTTGGTTAACTTCATTTAAGGCAATTCCACCAGTTGTAGAAATCGCTTCATTTAATAGTGCAGAACTTTCTATAACAAGTGGTAAAGCCTTTATTTTTTTAGCAAGAATTTCTTTATTTGTATATTCTTCTTTAGATAAAAGAGTTTTTAAGAGTTCAATTTGAGGCGGACTTAATTTTAAAGTTCTTTTCAGAATATCTGTAGTTCTGTAATTAGAAGATGTTATTTTTTTTAAGATATCATCAAAAGTAAACATTGGTTTTAAATCTAAATAAATAGTTGCTTTTTTACCTTCAGAAAGTTGCGATTGTATTTCAGGACTCAAGGCGTAAATAGCATTTCCTTCTAAGCCAAATTTTGTGATTACTAATTCTCCTTTTTGAGTTTTATTTAAGCAAGAAAGAGCTATGTTTTTTAACGGATTTCCTTCGTTTTTTAAAATAAATTCTGATTTCCATTTTATTTGATATGCACAATTAGCAGGTGAAAAAGGCATTGTTTTTATGCTTTTATCTGAAAAAATACTTGACCAAGCTCCATCAGAACCTGTAATTTTCCAACTAGCGCCACCCATCGAAAAAATGGTGTAATCTGCTTTTATAATAGTTGAATCATTAAAAATTAATTCATTTTTATCGTTCCAACCTTTCCATTCGTAATTGTGTGAAAACTGAACACCTTTATCAATATTAAATTGTTTAATTTTCGATAAAACGCTAATCGGTTTAATTCCTTTTTCAGGATAGATACGATTACTACTTCCAACAAATGTTGGAATTCCGATACTAAGAAGCCATTTTCTTAAATCATCATTTGAAAAATTCAATAACGCATTTTTCAAAAAATAAGGAGGTGTGTATCTTGTAATCATTAAATCAATTTCTTCGCCATGACTCAAATTAAATCCACCATCACCAGCAACAAGAAATTTTCTTCCTACCGATTTTTTTTTCTCATAAATAGTAACATCAAATTTAGTCGTATCTAAAAAAGATGCTGTAAAAAGTGCCGATGCCCCGCCACCAATAATGGCTATTGATTTTTTCATTTTGCAAAATTAACATTTGTTTTTTGAAGGAGTCTTATAAATTTTTAAAAGAAGAAAAATTGATTTTATTTTTTTTAGAAGCAATTTCCCGCTTTCCGCACTCGCTTTTTTTTGAAGAAAAATCAAAAAAAGAGCTCAAACAATTGCTTCAATCGGGGCTAGGCTTCCTGCTTACATTTATATAAAAAGTAAAAGTCATTATATTGTTAAATGTAAATTAAAAGTTAAAATAACTATTATATTTTATTCATATTTGCAGAATGAAGAAAAAATACATTTCAGAATTAATAGGAACATTTGCCTTAATATTCTGCGGAACAGGAGCGATGACGGTCAATGAAATAACAGGCGGAACAGATTTAACTCATACAGGTGTTGCTATAACTTGGGGATTAATTGTAATGGCAATGATATATTCTTTCGGAGAAATATCAGGAGCTCATTTTAACCCTGCGGTAACAATAGCTTTTGCTTATGCTAAAAAATTTGAATGGAAAGAAGTTCCAAAATATATTTTAGCACAATTAATAGGTGCATTATTAGCTAGTTGTATGTTATGGATATTATTTCCTGAAAGCGAATATTTTGGTGCTACAATACCATCAATAGTGCCATGGCGTGCATTTATTTTAGAAATACTGCTAACTTTCTTTTTAATGTTAACAATTATTAATGTTTCATCAGGAAGTAAAGAAGTTGGAATCATGGCAGGTATTGCTATTGGAGCTGTTGTTTTATTAGAAGCAATGTTTGCAGGTCCTATGACAAAAGCATCAATGAATCCTGTACGTTCTATTGCACCCGCTTTAATTTCAGGACATTTAGAGCATTTATGGTTATATATATTAGCTCCTATTTTAGGTGCTTTATTAGCTGTAGTTTCTTGTAAATTAGTTAAAGATGATAATTGTTGTAATGATGGATGTTAGTTTTTTTAGGTTATTCTTGGTAAGAAAAAACAAATAGCAAGGTATTTAGAGCCTGTTTAAAAATAAAACTGTATTATGTTTTTTTAGATAAAACTTAAAACAGGCTCTTAATTTAAAAAGTTTACAAAGAAGAATTTGTTACTTGATTTAATCACGGACTATTAAAAAGCGTTCTTCTAATTTTTTGTAAAAATAAGTTGCATTATACACACCTATTGCTTCAGCAAGTTCTTTTTTTCTAATATTAGGATTTTCATCTAAAAGAATTCGTGCTTTTTGAAGTCGAGCTTCATTAATAACCTCATTTGGAGTTTGTCCTAAAATAAGTTTTGTTTTTCTAAAAACACTACTTCTTGATAAGTTCATTAAATCAGCTAAATCATCTACTCCAAAATTTTTATTTTGAATATTATCTGAAATATAGCTTTTTAATTGTTTATCAAAAAGAAGAGAGTTATTTTCTAAAGAAATTTTTTCTTTGGGAGAAATTTTATCTTCAAGAGCATTAATTTGGTCATATAAAGCTATAGAACGTGTTATTGTAATTCGTAATTGTTCTTCTAAAAAAGGTTTGGTTATATAAGCATCAATTCCTAAACGGAGCATATTTAGTTTACCAACATCGTCTAATCGTGCAGTAATAACGACTATAGGTGTTTTCAAACCAAGGTTTTTTACAGCTTTTACAAGCTCAAGTCCATCCATTACTGGCATCATATAGTCAGTTATTATGGTATTAAAAGTAGCGGTTTTTAAAACATCTAAAGCCTCTTGTCCGTTGGTTACTTCGGTTATAGTATATTTTTTTAAAACTAATTTTAAATAATCACGCATATCGTCATTATCTTCTACAATCAAAATAGATTTTTTGCTTTCTGGAGTAGTTTTTAAAGGGACTGTATTATGTGTTGTGTTTTGGTTGTTTTCTATGGTTAATATTTCTTTATCTTCTGTGTTTTTTTGAATAAAAGTATTAGGAATGGTTATTTTAAAAATAGTTTCTTTTTCAGGAATACTTTTTACATTTAATAAAAACTTCATGTGCTTCTATTAGGTTTTTGGTGAAAGATAATCCGATTCCACTTCCTTGACTTTTAGTAATATGATTTTTAGATTGAAAAAAACGAGTGAAAATTTTATCCATATCTTCTACAGGAATACCAATTCCATTATCAATAATTTCAATATATAAATTTTTATCATAAATAACATTAATACATACTTTCCCTTTTTTATCAGTAAATTTTAACGCATTATGAAGTAAATTATTGATAGCACTTGTAAATAATTCCTCATCTATTAATATGTTTACATTAGGTACTTTTGAAATGGTAAATGAAATGTTTTTTTTATAAAATAAAATTTGATAATCTGTATATAATTTGGTTATTAATAACGAAAAGTCAACAGGTTTTTTGTTTAGAGTTAATTTATTTTCTTCTAATTTACTTAAATCTAAAATGTTGTCTACAATATTTTGAATGTACTGTGTTTGGTTTTGTATCTTTTTCATCATTTGCTTATTCTCTGTATCTTCATCTTTAAAAACAATATGAGAAGAATAACCTTTTATAAGTGTTAAAGGCGTGCGTATTTCATGAGAAAGGTTTACAAAAAAATGAGACTTAAATTGTTCTAGTTCTTTTAAAGCAATTTGTTGTTCTTCTAATAATATTTTATCTTCTAAAACTTTATTTTTTTCAATTTCAAGTAATTGTTCATTTTTGTTGTTTAATTTTTTGAAAAATTTTACAATTAAAAAAACACCAAGAAATAATACCAATGCGTTTAGGTATCCAAAATATTGCTCTGGATATAGTTTCCAATAAATATTAGGTAGATAAAAAGCAGCTATAGAAATAATTAAAGAACCGTAGTGAATATATTTTTCATTAAAAAAGAAAAGTGTAAACAAAGGAATTACAATATATTGATACTCGCCATAATATCCTATATAAGCATAATTAGAATGATAATATAGGATCATAAAAATACTTACTGTAAAAATAATTCGAGATATTTTAGCAAAACCTTTCTTCTGAAAAAAGATAATTGCAACATAAATTGTTATTTCAAAAACTAGTGTGATTATTTTTTCATTGTTTAGTGAATTTGTAAAATAATCAAAAAATAAAAAAAAAATAGCGTCTATAAAAGAAATATAGGTAGCAAGATTTAGAACTCTTACTCGTTTTTTTCTTTTACAGAGGTAACTTTTGAAACCCCTATATCTACTAATTTGTTGTATAATTCCATAAAATAAAAAATTACTGCAAATGTATAAGATAGCAAACTAAAAAAATAACTAAAGTCTGTTATTTCTATTAAATGATACTAATAGAAGATTTTGACACAATTAGAAGGTTAAAACACTCTGTTTTGGTATGTATCAATTTTAAATGAGACTTTTAAAAGTGCTAATCAAAGTAGTTTTGTTGTATAAATTAAATATTTAAATATGAAAACAAAACTATTATTAGTATTACTCTTTATAAGCAGTATTACTTTTTCACAAATTACGAATCCTGTTCAGAATAATCTTGAGCGTTCGTATGAATTTGTAAATGGAAGTTTAACTGATTCTAAAAATGGAGAAAATTTGGTGCAAGGAGCACAATCAACTGTAACTTTAGTTTCAGACAGATATGGAGTTCCAAATGATGCCGTACAATTTAGTAATTATCCGACGACTTCGTATTCTCAATTAACAGCAACACCTGTTGGAGGATCGAGAAAAAAATCATTTAGTCTTTGGGTAAAAACAAGTACTAATGATAATACTTCTAGACATATTGTAAACAACCATACTGCCATGGTTTATTTAAAAGATGGTAAAATAGGAGCACATATTTCTGGATATCATAAAGCAACGGGTAAATCAAAAACTACAGTAGCTATCTCAAAAATGTCAACGACAGCTATTGATGATGGTAATTGGCATCACGTTGTAGTAACTTTGGATGTTAGTGTACCTAATGTTGCGTCTAACTATAGAACATTAACTTATTTATATGATTTTTATATAGATGGTATTCATGAAACACAACAATATCATATAGCGAGTTTTTATGTTGGAGGAGGTTCTCCTACACCACCATATGGTTATGGGTTTAACACTCCTTCTTCATTTAATGTTGGTAGAAATTATGAAGATATTGTTGATGATATTTATGTTTATAATGGTATTTTAACACAAGCAGAAGTTACAACTTTGTATAGTTCTACAGTAACTATTCCTGATGCTAATTTTAAAAATGAATTAATTAATATTGTTGATAATAACTTTGATGGAGAAATACAAGTTTCAGAAGCAGCAAGTTATACAGGGGTAATTAATGTAAGTGGTAAAAATATTGCTGATTTAACAGGAATAGAAGCTTTTAGGCAAGTAACAAATTTAAATTGCTCAAACAATCAATTAACGAGTTTAGATTTAAGTAGAAATATCACTTTAACAACTGTCGATTGTAGTGCAAATCAAATTACAGGAAATATAGATGTAACCAAAAATAAAGCATTAACATCATTTAATATTAGTAATAATAATTTGATAACACTTAATGTTGCGAATACAAATAATGCTAATTTAACAACGTTAAATACAATAACAAATGCTAATTTAGTTTGTATCAGTCCTGATGCTGGATTTACTGCACCTATATCTTGGTTTAAAGATGTTACGGCTTCTTATAGTGATACTTGTTTTCCAAAATTAACAACAAATGTTATTGGTGATGGTAGTATAACTATCAATCCTATATCAGTAGATAATTCTTATACTTATGCTACAGTTGTTACATTAACGCCTGTACCAGCATCAGCAAGTCATCAATTTACAGGTTGGAGTGGAGATGCTACGGGAACGACAAATCCATTAAATATAACAGTTAGTTCTGATACTAATATTACTGCAAACTTTTCATTTACACCAACAACTTTTTACGTAAATAAAAATGTAACTGGCGGAAATAATGACGGTAGTTCTTGGGCAAATGCTTTTGCTACAGTTCAAGAAGCAATAAATGCTGCAGGAGTTTATGGAGATGAAATTTGGATTGCAAAAGGAACATATACACCTCACGCTTCTAATAGAAATACTTCTTTTTATATCAATAAAGATAAATTAAAAGTTTATGGTGGTTTTGTAGGAACTGAAACGCAATTATCACAAAGAGATATGACTAAAATTCATACTGATAATGCTACAATTTTATCAGGAGATTTAAACAATGATGACACTGGTATTTCTTTCGCAGGAACTAGAGTTGAAAATAGTTATCATGTTGTGGAAGTATCAAAAGAAAATACCATGTTAGATGGTTTAATTATTTCTGATGGTCAGGGAGATTTCGTAGCTGCATCTGGAGATAATACTTATGGTGCTGGAATTTTTAAAGCTTTTAAAATAAGAAAGTTTACAATGAAAAACACTGTTGTTAAAGACAATGTAGCACCATCTGCTGCGGGGCTTATGTTAAAATATGATGCGTATCAAGAAACAATTACAGATGCTGTTTATACAATTGATAAATGTATTTTTAAAAATAATTTAGCACAATCAGCTTCAGCGTTACATGTTTCTCCTTATATTAATACAGCAAATACTATTAATTTATCAATAACAAACTCATTATTTGATAGCAATAAAACGGTAGATTATCTTACAAAAAAAGCTATTGGAGGTAGTAATGGTTATATAGAGTCAATGACTCAAGGAACAATAAGTGTTGTTATTGTTAACAATACTTTTGTAAATAGTATGAATAATGGTACTGGAGGAGGAGATTATGCTAGTTTAATAGTATCTAGAAGAAACCCTGGAGTTTTAAATGGCGTAGTTGCTAATAATATTTTTTGGGGAAATACAAGTAATGGAGCAACCTCAAAAGCAATAGGGAATAAACCACATAATTCTTATGTTAGTATAGCTGGTAGTTTTATTTCTAATTCAATTGATGAAGATAATTTTTCAAATCTAACAGGAACTACAAATACAAGTAATGTAAATCCTAATTTAGATGTCGATTTTAAATTACAAGTAACTTCAATAAGTGCTTTAAATACTGGGTCAAACAGTAAGTTACCAAGTAATTTAACTAAAGATTTATCAGGAAATGACCGTGTTTATAACGGTGTTATAGATTTAGGAGCGTATGAATTTACATCAGGAACTATTTCTAATACTGTTTGGACAGGTGCTACTAGTACTGATTGGGAAGTTGCTGGAAACTGGAATAATGGTGTACCAACAAATACTTTAAATGCATTTATTTTTAATGGAGTTGTAAATTATCCTGTTATTTCAAATATATCAGAGGCAAAAGATATTACTATTGAAAATTTAGCAAGTTTAACAATTTCGCCATCTGCAAATTTAACGGCTCAAAATATTATTACGAGTGATAACTTAACAATTGAATCTGATGCGAATAATTATGGAAGTTTAAAAGTTACCAATACTGTAACAGGTATGGCAACATATAAAAGTTATGTTTCTGATAAATGGCATTTATTAGGTTCACCAGTAGTTGGACAAGATGTTGCTTCTTTTGTAACGAATAGTTCATTGGTTAGCGGAACGGTAAATCCAAATAATAAAGGTTTAGGTATTTATGAAAATACTAATGCAAGCCCTTGGGCGTATTATCAAAATACTTTATCGTGGGGTAATTTTTCTACAGCTAAAGGATACGCTATCAAAAAAACTACAGCAGGTACAGTAAGTTTTACAGGAACAGTAAATACTTCAAATATTCAATATACAGGAACAGGAAGTGCAAGTAATACTTTTGAAATGATAAGTAATCCATACACAGCACATCTTAATGCTAATAGTGGAGCAAATAGTGTTTTATCTGAAAATGTAGCAAACTTAAAAAGTACCAATGCAGCATTGTATTTTTGGAATGATATAACAGGAAGTTACGATGTTGTTAATAATGCTAGTTCACCATATCGTTTAGCTCCAGGACAAGGATTTTTTGTGCAAATGGAAAATACTGGTGGTGTAGTTGATTTTACATCAGCTATGTTATTACATCAACAATCATCAAGTTCAAGAGCAGCTGCTCAAACATTTGTGGCTGTAACAATTTCTGATGAAAACACGAGTAAAACTACTCAAATTAAATATTTATCAAATACAAATGATGGTTTAGATATTGGTTACGATGCAGGATATTTTGATGGTGGACAATCAAAAATAGGTATTTACACCAAATTAGCAGACGGAACTTATGGCGATACCAATTTTATGTTACAATGTGTTAATAATGAAAAAGTATCAGCAACGATAATTCCATTAGGAATTAAAACTGCCGAAGCTAGAGATGTTATCTTTTCAGCAAAAGCAATGAATTTACCAGAAAATCTAAATATTTATTTAGAAGATAAAGAAACGAATAAAGTAACGGAATTAAGTAACGGAGGCGAATACAAAGTTACTGTAGCATCAGGTTCAGGACGTTTTTACTTACATACAAAAGCTTCATCAAATTTAGATATATCTGCTCCTGTTATTTTAGATACAAAAATTAGTGTTTATAAAACAGATAATAATACACTTGTTATAGATGGTTTAAAAGAGAATGCAACCGTTAATTTATACAGTATTTTAGGTAAACAAGTATTCACACAAGAAATAACGAATACAACTAAAACAGTTTCTTTACCAAGTTTATCAACAGGAATTTATGTTGTAAAAGTACAAGCAGGAACAAATCAAATAAGTAAAAAAATAAGTATTAAATAATTAGAAGATAATTTAATATTTAAAAAATTAAAAAGAGATGAAAAAAATAGATAAAAAATTAAAAATAGATCGTAAAGAGGCTTTAAAAAAGATAGGGAACTATGGTAAATATACTGCCTTAACTGCCTTAGGGACGTATTTAATTTTAAACCCACAAAAAGCACAAGCTCAATCACCTATAGATGGAGGACCTGGAGGTAATAATTTTTAAAAATTATTTTTATTGTTTTTTGTTTGTTTGAAAAGGGGAAAGTTGCTATTCCTTAATGATTAAACGAGTTGTCATTTGGCAACTCGTTTTTTTGTACTTTGTTATAAAACTAATTTTGTTTTTTAGTGAATAGTATTTAAAATTGATAAAAGATAATAATTAGAAGCAATTTCCCGCTTTCCGCACTCGCTTTTTTTTGAAGAAAAATCAAAAAAAGAGCTCAAAAAAATGCTTCAATCGGGGCTAGGCTTTTTTTATCATTTAAGAAATATGCTAAATATTATTATTTAGCATATTTCTTTTTTCTTAAATAATTAAAACCAAAACCGAATAAACCAAGTAAAATTAATGGAACACCGATATTTATAAATTGCCAAAAGCGTTTTTCAGTATATGCTTTTTGTTTATCTAATAAATTAATAGTGATTGATTTATTTCGTAAATTAATTAAACCAGTATCATCAAGTAAATAATCGATTGTATTTATTAAAAATGCTTTGTTTCCAAATTGTTCACCTGTCCACTTATCTAATGATAAATCGTGTGGTTTTCCTTTTAAAATTTGATTTCTAGCAACATCACCATCAGCAATTACTACCATTTTATTAGCCTTACTTGTCGATTTAAAAAGAGCTGTATTAAATGGTTTTGTTCTATTTTTATATGCAGAATTAAATTTCCCTTCTAATAAAACAGCTAAAAGTTGTGAACCTCTATTGTATTCTTTTTCTTTAGGTTGCTTTGCAATACTTTGTAATTCAACAAAATTAGGAGTTCCTATTTTTTTTGTTAATACTGATGTTACCAATAAAGGTGTTTTTTTTAGATTTCCTTTTAAGGTGTCTATTTGTGTTGTAAATCGAAAACGAACAGGAGCAAGGTTTTTAGTAATTGAATGATTTGGATTTCCATTTACTAACGGATGATAAAACCAATTTAAGTGTTGGAATTGTGCTTGATTTCCTAAATTACCTGTTGCTAAAGGAATTTTAGCCGAATATAAATCTTGAATTAATTTGTTATTAATACGAACTTGATAACTAAATAATAAATCGGTTAGGTTTAAATCACGAGGAAAAGCTAACATTTTTCCTGTATCGTATAAACTATCGGTATCTGCATAGTTTGTGTCAACCATCCATAAAGTTTTACCGCCGTTTGTAATAAACTGATCAAGAGTGAATTTTTCTTGTTCGGTAAAACGTTCGGTAGGTTTTGCGATAATAGCTAAATCGTATTTAGTTAAATCATTAACTGTTTTCTGTGGATTTTTAGCAACGCTATCTAAAGTAAATTTTGCTAAATGATATTTTTTACCAACTTCACTTAATAAGCTATACAAATGAATATCTTCTAATTCGCCGTTACCAGCAATTACAGCAATTTTTTGTTTTTCTTTTGTTGTGATATTATGTATTGCATTCGCAAAAGAAAATTCTAACTTCTCAATTGCCTGTTGTAGTTGCGATTCTTGTGTTTTTGCAACGGTGTTTGGTAATAAAGAAACGAGTTCTGTTTTTTGACCGATGCTAATTTCTGCCCAAGGAAAAATAATAGCTTCGGATAATTTTCCGTCTTCTTGAACAGTTAATTGACTCGGAAGCATTCTTTTTTTAATTAGACTTTCGCGAATATTAGCAGGATTTATAAATCGAAATTGAACATTTGAATTTGTTGCTTTTAATTCTTCTAAAAACTGACGAGTTTCGGTTTGTAAGCGTTTAAATTCAGCAGGAAAATTACCTTCTAAATATACTTTTATAAAAATAGGACTCTCTAATTTATTTAATAATGATTCGCTAATTTCAGAAATTGTATAGCGTTTATCTTGAGTTAAATCGAATCTTTTATAAACTGAATTAGAAAGATAATTTATCAAAAATAATCCGAAGAAAGCAAGCGTGATATGTTGTAGCTTTTTATTCATTTTTTAATTGTTGTTTGGTGATGAATAAAAAGAAAAAAGTAACAGTAATAAAATAAATAACATCGCGAGTATCTACAACGCCACGACTAATACTTTTAAAATGTTCGTTCATTCCAAATTGTTGTAGTGTATATCCTGAGTTTCCGAAAGACTCACTTAGAGCGTCAAATCCGTAGAATAAAATAAAAGTAATAAAGATGCCTAAAATAAAAGCTACAATTTGATTTTTAGATAATGTAGAAGTAAATAAACCAATAGCAGTATAAGTTGATGCTAAAAATAATAAACCTAAATATGAGCCAATTGTACTACCAATATCTAAATTACCAACAGGGTTTCCGAGTGTGTAAACGGTGTAAACATATGTTAAAGTCGGAATTAATGCAATACAAACTAATAGTAATACTGCGGTAAATTTTCCTAAAACAATTTGCCAATCAGTTAGTGGCTTTGTCTTTAATATTTCAATAGTTCCGCTGTTAAATTCATCAGCAAAACTTTTCATGGTAATTGCAGGAATCAAAAATAAAAATAACCAAGGCGCTAAATAAAAGAACGAACTTAAATCAGCAAAACCAGCATTTAAAATATTGAAAGTATCTTTAAAAACCCATAAAAATAAACCATTTACGAGTAAAAACACCCCAATAACTAAGTAAGCTATTGGGGATGAAAAAAATGAGTTAACTTCTTTTTTAAGTATAGGGTACATTATTCTTGTGTTATGTCGAGACGAAAAATATGATTGTCTTCAAATAAATCATCTTTTCTGTCTGATTGTAAAATAAATTGGTGTTTTTCTAATAACGCTGTTGAATCACTATTATTTTGATGAGTAAAAGCTTCAATAGTTTTTAATTGTAAAGTATCCGTATTAAACTCTAAAACAGTTTTCATACTTTCATCCATGAAACCTTCTTTTTGATAATCAGGATTTAATTCATAGCTAATTTCTGCATAACTGTTTTCTAAATCAATAGCATGAAGATCAATTGTACCAACAATAGTATTGGTTTTAGCTAATTGTATTGCCCAAAAAACACAGTTTTCTGTTTCAAATCCATCTAAACAAGTTTGGATAAAAGCTTCTGCATCATTTAAATTTTTAGGGGTTTCTCTAGTAATCAATTTATTTATTGATTTATTAGAGCGCAATTTAAAAATAGCTCTTTTATCTTTTAAAGATAATTGGCGTAATGTTAATCTTTCTGTAGAAAGTTCTGGGAAAATTGTAGGGTAATTCATTATCGTAAACTTATGGTTTTATCAACACTCCAAGCTAGAGGTTTATCATTAAATAAAATTTTTGTTTGTGTCCAAATGTCTTTAAATAAATCAGAATTTCGATAGTTTTCTAAATCTTGTTCATTTTCCCAATAACTATAGGTGAAAAAAATATCAGAATTTGTTTTATCTCTATATAGTTCTAATAAACGACAACCAGGTGCATTTCTTATGTATTCTTTTTTAGTATTGAAATTGGCTAAAAATTCGTCAATTTTATCTGAATGAAAACTCATTTTTACAATCCGTACAAACATTTTTTTAACTTTTAGCTGTAAATTTAGCACTAGGAATGGCTTCAAATTCAATGGTAATAGTATCTCTATAGCCTAAGCCTAATAAACTAGAAGCACCTCCAACAGTATTTAAATTACTTCGATAAATAGCAATTTCTAAAAATTCTGAAGAATTAAAAATGGCTAATTTTTCGCCATCATAGTTTCTTTTTTCTTTCGGTATAGAATAATCTACAATTTCGTTATAACGTTTGTAAATTTTAGTAAAGTTATATCGTTTGGCTGTAATTATAAAATTACGTCCTTTTCCTACAGATTTGAAAAGTTTTTTATTGATATTCGTAATTACGTTTCCATAATTATCAATATAAATAATTCCTCCAATAATAATATTTTTATGTTTATTTATTTTTGGTTGAATTTCAACACTATTTTTATAAGAGTTTATTTCTTTACCAATAATATTTAAGCTACCACCACGAGCAATGTGTGATGCTACATATACAAAAACATCTAAAACAGGAAAACTAGTTTCAATATGGTTATGAATATTTATTTCAACAATTTTTGTCGGGTTTATATCTGAAGTAATCATTGAAATTAAGCCGTTATCAGGACAAATAAAATAATGATTATCTAATTCAACAGCTATATGTTTGTTTTCAACACTTAATTCAGAATCTACACCAATAATATGTATTGTTTTATCAGGAAAGCTTTTATAGGTGTTTTTTAAAATGTAAGCTGTTTCGGTAATATTAAAAGGTGTTATATGATGCGTAATATCAACAATTTTTGCATCAGGTAATTCACTATAAATAGCTCCTTTTACTGCACCTACAAAGTGGTCTTTTGTTCCAAAATCGGTTGTCAAAGTAATTAGAGACATTAAATATAATAGCGTATTAATTATTTGTTAAGTAGTTTACTAAAAATAGTAAACTAAATTTTATAGCGAAATTACGTAATTCAATAAAAATAATCATTATTTTTAAAGTGAATAATTTAAAACAGATATCATTTGAACGAACGTACCATTGAATTAACAGAAATCGATCCAAATGAATTTTTTGGAGCGCAAGATAGCACTATTACGGAGCTAAAAAAGTATTTTCCTAAAGTTAAAATTGTAGCAAGAGGAAATAAATTAAAATTATACGGAGATCCTGAAATTTTAGATGAGCTAGAAAAACGGTTAGAAATGCTAATTAAATACTTTAATAAGTATAATAAATTAGATGAAAACAGTATTGAGCGCGTTTTAACAGCAACAGGAAAAGAAGAAGATATTCGTAAATCGGGTAAAATTGAAGGCGTTTTAGTACACGGAGTTAATGGTAATTTAATAAAAGCACAAACCTCAAATCAGCGTAAAATGGTTGATTTGATGGGTAAAAACGACATGCTTTTTGCGGTAGGTCCTGCGGGAACAGGAAAAACTTATACCGCTGTTGCATTAGCTGTAAAAGCATTAAAAGAGAAAGAAGTACGTAAAATAATATTAACACGTCCTGCTGTTGAATCTGGTGAGAATTTAGGTTTTCTTCCTGGTGATTTAAAAGAAAAACTAGATCCGTATATGCAACCTTTATATGATGCTTTGCGTGATATGATTCCGCGTGAAAAATTAGAATCACATATTGAAAAAGGAATTATACAAATTGCACCTTTAGCATTTATGCGTGGGCGTACTTTAGATAACGCTTTTGTTATTTTAGATGAAGCTCAGAATACAACCCATAATCAGATGAAAATGTTTTTAACCCGAATGGGGAAAAATGCGAAATTTATCATCACAGGAGATCCTGGGCAAATAGATTTACCACGTAAACAAGTTTCTGGATTGAAAGAAGCATTGTTGGCATTAAAAGATATCGGCGGTATTGCACAAGTATATCTTGATGATAAAGATGTAGTACGTCATCGATTGATAAAGAAAATAATTAAAGCTTATAAAAGTATAGAGACAGAATAGTTTTTATGGAGCAAAGACAAAGATTATCTAGAAAGAGAAATTGAAAGACTTATTGCATTCTTAGAAAAATTATTAAATGTTAATAATATAGAAAATGGTAGTTTAGAACAAATTGATGAAGCGCTTGAAAAAGAACTAGGTTTTGTTTTTTTAATATTAAAAATGAAAAATTAGCTGTTTTATTAGAAAAGCAAGAAGTTGCTATTTTAATGTCATTATTGAATTTTATTAATGAGCTAGCGTTAAGAACACCTATTAATAAAGATAAAAAACAATTGCTTTTAAAGGTAATTGATGAAAAACGAGGCATTTTTAGTTTTGAAAGAAAACTTTAATGATAGCGTTATAATTTTGATGATTCTTCTTTTTTATTCTTTGTAAGAAAGAAATAAAAAAGAAGAATAAATAACATATTTTTGCATTGAACAACACAACAAAGAAAGCGTGAATACAATTAACGAGACTAACTTTCAATTCCCAAAGCAAAAGTCAGTTTATAAAGGTAAAGTAAGAGAGGTTTATAATATAGATGATGAGTTATTAGTAATGATAGCTTCTGATAGATTATCTGCTTTTGATGTAGTTTTACCACGTCAAATTCCTTATAAAGGTCAAATTTTAAATCAAATAGCAACCAAAATGATGAACGAAACAGCTGATGTTGTTCCGAATTGGTTGCACGCAAACCCTGATGAAAACGTAGCAATAGGACATTTATGCGAACCTTTTAAAGTAGAAATGGTTATCCGTGGTTATATGTCTGGTCATGCAGCGCGTGAATATAAAGCTGGTAAAAGAGTTTTATGCGGTGCTACAATGCCTGAAGGAATGAAGGAAAATGATAAGTTTCCAACACCAATAATTACGCCTTCAACAAAAGCCGAAAATGGAGATCATGACGAAGATATTACTCGTGAAGAAATTTTATCTAAAAATGTAGTTTCTGAAGAAGATTATATCGTTTTAGAAAAATATACTAGAGATTTATTTCAAAAAGGAACAGAAATAGCAGCTTCTCGTGGCTTAATTTTAGTAGATACTAAATATGAATTTGGTAAAACTAAAGAGGGTAAAATTGTTTTAATTGATGAAATTCACACACCAGATTCTTCTCGTTATTTTTATCAAGAAGGATATGCTGAACGTCAAGAAAAAGGTGAAAGCCAAAAGCAATTATCAAAAGAATTTGTGCGTCAGTGGTTAATCGAAAATGATTTTCAAGGAAAAGATGGACAAGCAATTCCTGAAATGTCAGATGAAAAAGTAATCGAAATTTCAAACAGATATATTGAATTATACGAGCAAATTACAGGTGAGAAATTTGTAAAAGCAAGTACTGAAAATGTATTAAATCGTATTGAAAAAAATGTTGTTAATTTTTTAAATGGATAACAACAAAATAAGTATTCGTCCCGTATTAAATTTATCCTCTGAAATTCCTGTAGAAGATTTTCAGAATAAAACAATACGACCAATTTTAAAATTACAACACGACCTTATTTTACAATTTTTTATCTTTTTCTGTAAGAATCAAAAAGTAGATATTATAAATATCGAAAAAGAAAAATTTAATAAAGCGGTGAATAATATCACCAAAAAAAATATAAATTTAAAAAATCAGTTTTTAGGCTTAATTATAGGACAGTTTACCGTTGGTGAATTTGAATTTTATAAAGACAATAATACTGATATTAATAAAAGAATTTTAACGATGATAGGGCAACGAATAAAAGACAGCCAATCAGAAATTAAAAGTTTTAAAACTAACGATAATGATAATAGAACCAAGAACTAGAGGGTTTATTTGTTTAACATCTCATCCAACGGGTTGTGAGCAAAATGTAAAAGATCAAATAGCATACGTACAAGCTAAAGGAAAAATTGAAGGAGCAAAAAAGGTATTAGTTATCGGAGCTTCAACAGGTTTTGGATTAGCATCAAGAATATCAAGCGCATTTGGTTCAGATGCTGCAACAATTGGTGTTTTTGATAAACCAGCTACTGCTGGTAGACCAGGATCTCCAGGTTTTTATAATACTGCTGCTTTTGAAAAAGAAGCAACAAAAGCAGGTTTATATGCAAAAAGTATCAATGGAGATGCTTTTTCAAACGAAATAAAAGAACAAGTTGTTAACTTAATCAAAGAAGATTTAGGTCAAATTGATTTAGTTATTTATAGTTTAGCATCACCAGTAAGAACGCATCCTGTATCAGGAAAACGTTTTAAATCGGCTTTAAAACCAATTGGAGAAGTTTTTACTAATAAAACAGTAGATTTTCATACAGGAAATGTATCTGAAATCTCTATAAATCCTGCCGAAGGCGAAGATGTTGCCAATACGGTAACCGTTATGGGTGGTGAAGATTGGAAAATGTGGATGGATGCTTTACAATCTGAAAACTTATTATCAGAAGGAGCTACTACAGTTGCATATTCTTATATTGGTCCTGAAGTAACAAAACCAGTATACAGAAACGGAACAATTGGAGCGGCTAAAGATGATTTAGAAGCAACAGCTTTTACTATTTCTGATGATTTAAAATCAATAGGAGGTAAGGCATATGTTTCAGTAAATAAAGCATTAGTAACACAGGCAAGTTCTGCTATTCCTGTAATTCCGTTATATATTTCATTATTATATAAAATAATGAAAGAAAAAGGAATTCATGAAGGGTGTATCGAGCAGATTCAACGTTTATATAGCCAACGTTTATTTGGTGGCGATTTAGATTTAGATGCTAAAGGAAGAATCAGAATTGACGATTGGGAAATGCGTGAAGATGTACAAGCTGAAATTGCTGAGTTATGGAAAAATGCAACGACTGAAAATTTAACTGAAATTGGTGATTTAGAAGGATACAGTACTGAATTCTTTAAATTATTTGGTTTTAAAGTTGATGGAGTTGATTATGATGCAGATGTTAACGAAATAGTTAACGTTCCAAGTATTCAGTAAATCAATAAAAAATAAATTGAAAAACCTCACAGATATTATGTCTGTGAGGTTTTTTAGTTATATTTAATTTTTAAATTAAATTATGGAAACAGCTACAATTAAAGCATTAAAAGATGAATTAAAACATCAAAATACAAATCAATTATTAGAATTATGTTTGAAATTAGCTCGATTCAAAAAAGAAAATAAGGAGTTACTTACCTATTTGTTGTTTGAATCTGATGATGAAGAACGTTATATATTAGGTGTAAAAAATGAAATTGATGTCTTATTTGAAAATATCAATACTAAAAGTTATTTTTTTATCAGAAAAAGTGCCCGAAAAATATTAACAAGTACTAAAAAATACATTCGTTTCTCAAAGAAAAAAGAAACCGAAGTAGAGTTACTTATATATTATTGTGTAAAACTTAAAAATTTTGCACCTTCAATAAAAAATAGCCCACGATTACAAAGTATATTAACAACTCAAATAAAGTTGATAGAAAAATTATTAACAGGACTTAATGAAGATTTACAATATGATTATCGAATAGAGCTAGATAAATTATAAAATGACAATATAACTTCTGTCTTAATCTATTTATATCATATTCTGAAAAATAATCAACTAGTTAACAATTTTGAAAATCTCTTAAAAATCGTTATTTTTGCAGCTAATAAAATTACAAAAGTAACAATGACTAAAGATTTATTTGAAAGAATTAAAGATGATAAAGGGCCTTTAGGGAAATGGGCTGATAAAGCAGAAGGGTATTTTGTTTTTCCTAAATTAGAAGGGCCAATTTCTAATAGAATGTCTTTTAACGGAAAAGAAGTAGTTACTTGGAGTATTAATGATTATTTAGGTTTAGCAAATCATCCAGAGGTTTTAAAAGTCGATGGAGAATCAGCAGCTACTGACGGATTAGCATATCCAATGGGAGCACGTATGATGTCTGGTCATACAAAATATCATGAGCAATTAGAACAAGAATGTGCCGAATTTGTAGAAAAAGAAGCATCTTATTTAGTAAACTTTGGTTATCAAGGAATGGTTTCGGCTATTGATGCTTTGGTTACTAAAGATGATATTATTGTTTATGATATGGATACTCGTGCTTGTATTATAGACGGTGTTCGTTTACGTGCGGGGAAACGTTTTGTGTACAGACATAATGATATTGAGAGTTGTGAGAAAAACTTAAAAAGAGCCGTTAGAATGGCAGAAAAAACTGGCGGAGGAATTTTATTAATTTCTGAAGGAGTTTTTGGTATGCGTGGTGAGCAAGGTCGTTTAAAAGAAATTATAGCGTTAAAAGAAAAATATAACTTCAGAATTTTAGTTGACGATGCTTCGTGGTTTCGGAACTTTAGGTGAAGGAGGAAAAGGAACTGGTTTTGAACAAGGTGTGCAAGAAGGTATCGATGTTTATTTTGCAACATTTGCAAAATCTATGGCTGGTATTGGAGCTTTTTTCGCAGGAGATAAAGATGTAATTCAGTATTTACAATATAATATGCGTTCGCAAATGTTTGCTAAATCGTTACCAATGCCAATGGTAAAAGGAGCATTAAAGCGTTTAGATATGTTACGTACTATGCCTGAGTTAAAAGAAAACTTATGGAAAATAACGAATTCATTACAATCAGGTTTACGTAATGCTGGTTTCGATTTAGGAACTACGCAAGCATGTATTACTCCAGTATTTTTAAAAGGTGAAATTCCTGAAGCAATGGCAATGGTTCAAGATTTACGTGAAAATCACGCTGTATTTTGTTCAATAGTTGTGTATCCTGTAATACCAAAAGGATTAATTATTTTAAGATTAATTCCAACAGCAAGACATACAGAACAAGATGTTGATGATACAATAGTAGCTTTTTCAGCAATTAGAGAAAAATTAGAAAACGGAACTTATAAGCAAATAGCAGAAGTTATTATGGCTGAATAATTTTACGTAAATAATAAAAATAAAAAACTCAGTGAAATATTTAAGTGAGTTTTTTGTTTTAAAAAAGAAACGAATACCTTTATCTTTGAATTTCTTTCAGATAGTAAAAATGAAAAAAATCATATACATATATATATTATTATTTACTTATATTTCTATAGGACAAATAAAAGATACACTTCCGAATTTGAATGAAGAGTATTTTTTATTAAAAAATGGAGATAGTTTAATGATTACTTTAAATGAAGTTGCAGTTTTTCCAAAACACAAATTTAAAGATAAGTTAGATATAAATTATTATTATTGGTTTCGTAAAAAAGTTTTTAAGGCATATCCGTATGCTGTTCTAGCAGCCAGCAAAATAGATAGTGTCGCTTTGCGTTTGTCTAAGATTAAATCAAAAAGAAAAAAAAGAAAGTATATAAAAAAAACTCAAAAATACCTGCAAGAAGAGTTAACAAATCCATTAAAAAAGTTAACAAGAACCGAAGGAAGGGTTTTGTTAAAATTAATTCATAGGCAATCAGGTAAAACAGCTTTTAATAATATAAAAGAATTACGAAGTACTTGGAAAGCTTTTTGGTACAATACAACAGCAAATGCTTTTAAGTTGTCATTAAAGAGTGAATATCAACCAGAAATAAAAAACGAAGATTTTTTAATAGAAGATATTTTACAACGTGCATTTATTGATGATAAATTAGAATATCAAGTTCCAAAACTAAAGAAACCGTATAAAAATATAGTTTCAAAAGGTAGGGGAGATATAAATGTAGAAGTTTACAAAGAACTATTTGTGAAAATACGAAAAAGACGTGCCAGAAAAAACAAATAAAAAAAAATATTTTAGACCCTGTTTAAATTTAATCTAAAAAGAGTTTTATAGCTGAAAAATTGAATCCGTCAAACTGAATTTATTTCAGTTTCACACCCTGATTTGCCGTAGTTCTTAAGATTATGTGCTGCTGAAATAAATTCAGAATGACGTTTATATCTTAAAAAAGATACTTTATTTGAAATTTAAACAGGCTCATATTTTGTTAACTAAGTTTTTTAATAAGGATTTTCAGTAGCAATTTCCCGCTTTCTGCACTCGCTTTTTTTGTTTTTTCGAAAAGAAAAACAAAAAAGAGCTCAAACAAATGCTTCAATCGGGGCTAGGCATTTGTACAAAACTATTATAATTCTTTATTTTATTGATTATTTAGAGTTTTTTAAAAACAAGATTTCCGTCATGCTGAATTTATTTCAGCATCACATAATACAAAGAACTATGGAAAATAAGGATTTTAAAAAAAATAAACCAGCTGTAAACCGAATAAAACAGTTGCTTTAAATTCAAATAATTAAAAAGAATAAAAAAAACTTTAATTAAGTGATTGAAAAACAATTAATTAAAAAACACTTTCAAAGTAAATAAAAAAACATGCTTGCTATTCCAATAAAAGGACGTAGATTTGCAACCGCTAACGGAAAAACGCAAGTTTAAAAGTTAACAAGGTTCATTAAAATATCGTTAAGTATCACATTAATAAAATGTAAAAAATAAGTTAAATTTAACTTGTTTAAAACAAATAAAAGAATGTATATTTGCAACCGCTTTCAGAAAGCGTAACGATTAAAGAAATTTGGAAATGACAATATAAAGTCAGTTAGTTCGATTCTAACGTTTCTACAAAAAATGATAAGCGTAAAAACTTATCTCTGGTTTTTTTTAAAGAGAACTAGGTTCATTGAAAATATTGAAATTGACAGCGTAAATAAGAGTAGAATAACCACAACTTCTAACGAAGTTAAATTCTTTTGAAACTTATTCATTAATATTATTTAAAATATACAATGAAGAGTTTGATCCTGGCTCAGGATGAACGCTAGCGGCAGGCTTAACACGTGCAAGTCGAGGGGTAACAGGTAGCTTGCTATGCTGACGACCGGCGAACGGGTGCGTAACGCGTATAGAATCTGCCTTGTACAGGAGGATAGCCTTTAGAAATGAAGATTAACACTCCATAATGTGTAGAAGAGGCATCTCTTTTGCATTAAACATTTATGGGTACAAGATGACTATGCGTCCTATTAGCTAGATGGTAAGGTAATGGCTTACCGTGGCAACGATAGGTAGGGGGTCTGAGAGGATTATCCCCCACACTGGTACTGAGACACGGACCAGACTCCTACGGGAGGCAGCAGTGAGGAATATTGGTCAATGGAGGCAACTCTGAACCAGCCGTACCGCGTGCAGGATGACTGCCCTATGGGTTGTAAACTGCTTTTATACAGGAAGAAACCGATCTACGTGTAGATCCTTGACGGTACTGTAAGAATAAGGACCGGCTAACTCCGTGCCAGCAGCCGCGGTAATACGGAGGGTCCGAGCGTTATCCGGAATCATTGGGTTTAAAGGGTCCGCAGGCGGTCAATTAAGTCAGAGGTGAAATCCCATCGCTCAACGATGGAACTGCCTTTGATACTGATTGACTTGAGTTATATGGAAGTAGATAGAATAAGTAGTGTAGCGGTGAAATGCATAGATATTACTTAGAATACCGATTGCGAAGGCAGTCTACTACGTATATACTGACGCTGAGGGACGAAAGCGTGGGGAGCGAACAGGATTAGATACCCTGGTAGTCCACGCCGTAAACGATGGATACTAGTTGTTGGACTTCGGTTCAGTGACTAAGCGAAAGTGATAAGTATCCCACCTGGGGAGTACGGTCGCAAGACTGAAACTCAAAGGAATTGACGGGGGCCCGCACAAGCGGTGGAGCGTGTGGTTTAATTCGATGATACGCGAGGAACCTTACCAGGGCTTAAATGTGGTCTGACAGCTTTAGAGATAGAGTTTTCTTCGGACAGATCACAAGGTGCTGCGTGGTTGTCGTCAGCTCGTGCCGTGAGGTGTCAGGTTAAGTCCTATAACGAGCGCAACCCCTATTTTTAGTTGCTAACAGGTTAAGCTGAGGACTCTAGAGAGACTGCCGGTGCAAACCGTGAGGAAGGTGGGGATGACGTCAAATCATCACGGCCCTTACGTCCTGGGCTACACACGTGCTACAATGGTATGGACAATGAGCAGCCACTGGGCGACCAGGAGCGAATCTATAAACCATATCACAGTTCGGATCGGAGTCTGCAACTCGACTCCGTGAAGCTGGAATCGCTAGTAATCGGATATCAGCCGTGATCCGGTGAATACGTTCCCGGGCCTTGTACACACCGCCCGTCAAGCCGTGGAAGCTGGGGGTGCCTGAAGTTCGTTACCGCAAGGAGCGACCTAGGGTAAAACTGGTAACTAGGGCTAAGTCGTAACAAGGTAGCCGTACCGGAAGGTGCGGCTGGAACACCTCCTTTCTAGAGAAAGATGGTGAGTTACAAAAGGAAAGTTTTACTCTTTGCTGTTAATTTTAAAAAACACTAATAACAAGCTATTATAGTCTCATAGCTCAGCTGGTTAGAGCGCTACACTGATAATGTAGAGGTCGGCAGTTCGAGTCTGCCTGAGACTACAAAAAGCAAGTTATTAGAAAGGAAATTCTGGAAACTAGAGGGTTCTAAATTCGTAATTCTGAATTCATAATTCTGAATTTCAAATGGGGGATTAGCTCAGTTGGCTAGAGCGCTTGCCTTGCACGCAAGAGGTCATCGGTTCGACTCCGATATTCTCCACAACGGCATAAAGTTGTTCACAAAAAGTTTAAATACTTGTCAGTGGCGACTCGCCACAAGTTCATTGACATATTGGTAAAATGATATCGTAAAGAAATCAAGATAGAGAAGTTAATCTTCGGATTAACAACAATATTTTTATAAAAATAAATAATTATAAAGAGCTCGTTCTAAACATTTATGTTTAGAGCAAAAAGTACAATAAGCTAAATAAGGGCGTATGGCGGATGCCTAGGCTTTCAGAGGCGATGAAGGACGCGATAAGCTGCGATAAGCTACGGGGAGGGGCACATACCTTATAATCC